>JAFDEI010000203.1 GCA_019310425.1 Deltaproteobacteria bacterium
CACCTGGCTCTCGGTCAGGACGATCCCCTCCTCGGCCACCTTCTTCTCTAGCGCCGCCAGGCGATGCTTGAAGGTCTGCAGATCGTGGCGCATCCACACGCCACGAACCCCGGCCGGCGAGATGTGCATCCCGCGAGTACAACGGCGAGCGCGGCGGCACGCTCAGCGCCCGACGGAGTGATCCCCGGATTTCGACGCGGCCCACCGGCCTTCTCGGCGTGCCGCACGACATAGACGACGGTGCGCGGCTCCGGCTCCGCCGCGAAAGCCGGTGCAATTACAGCGATGCCTGCGAAGCCCACCAGGCCGCGGAAGACCGCGCCAGTGCGCCAGCTACCGAACCGGAGCATTCCCGAGGATCGCAGAACTCCGCGCGCCCGGCTGTCGAGAGATCCCTTTCGGATGGCTGTCTCCCGTCGACTACCCGGCGGTGCAACTCATTGTGGAAGTGTTCGCAGCAACCAGCTCCGCACGCACGCACGCACGAGCGTCGGCTTGATCGGCTTGGTGAGGAAATCCGTCGCGCCGGCGACGAATGCGGCGACGAGGTCGGTCTCCTTCAGCTTCCTTCCCGTGAGCACGAGGATCGGGACGTCGCGCAGCTGCGCGTCCTGTTCGCTGCGCAGCGCGCGGCACACCTCCATGCCGTCGCGCGTCGGAAGATGCATATCCAGCAGGATCAGGCTCGGCGGTTCCGCACGCGCCAACTCGAGGGCGCGGTCTCCGTCGCCGGCGCTCAGCACGTGGAGCCCGTCGGCGCGCAGCGCCGTTTCGAGCAGCAGAACCATATCAGGGTCGTCATCGACGATCAGCACGGTGGCCGGCTTGCGGGGCTCCCTCGACGGAAACGCCGACGGCTTACTCAGCGTGAACGGCGGGCGGGCGCTGTCGCCGGCGACGCCGATGGTCTGGCCCTCCTGCGCGGCGCTGATCTCGGGGACGTGCTCCGCCCCGGAGGCGTGCTCGCGGGCGAGCTTGCACAGCGCATCGATGGCGTCGTCGTCGCGCTCCGGATCGTGGTGGGTGAACACCAGGTGTCGTGTGCGTGCCAGGATCGCGTAGTCGACCGCACGCTCCAGCGGAGTGTGTCCCCAGCCGAGCTTTTCGGGGAAGTCGTCCATGGTGTACTGGGCGTCGTGGATGATCAGGTCGGCGCCTGCGAGGAACTCTACGTGGCGGCGATCTTCGTGGTGGACCGGCGCCGTCCCGGGTGCGGCGTCGAGCGGGTAGAGGGAGTGCGGCTCGTGGTCGCAGGCGTAGACGACCGACGCCCCGTCGGCCTCGAAACGAAATCCGAGTGTGAGGGCCGGGTGATGCAGGTAATGGGTCGTGACCCGTACCGAGCCGATCTCGAACACACCCTCGACCATGTCGTGATACCGAACCTCGGCGTGAAGTGCGTCGATGTTGATCGGCGAGTACTCGTACGCCATCTGCCCCGCCAACGAGGCCTGGAACTTGTGGTCTCCGGCACCGGGCGCATACACCGACCACGTCGAATCCGCCTCGAACAGTGGCGCGAAGAACGGAAACCCCTGGATGTGATCCCAGTGGGTGTGACCAATCAGCAGGTTGCCGCGCACGGGCGCACTACCGCTCGCCAGGCTCAGGCCCAGGGCATGCGCACCGGTCCCACAGTCGAGCACGATCAGGGTCCCGTCGTCGGCTCGCAACTCGACGCAGGAGGTGTTGCCCCCGTAGCGGAGTGTGGAAGGCCCGGGTTTCGCAATCGAGCCTCGGGTTCCCCAGAAGCGGACCTTCATGCGGGGATTGTATCCGCTCGATGCGGTAGTGCCGCCCCGTGCAGCGGCATCATCCATGCGTAGCTGCCGTCCGATCCGAGACGGAGCCAGATGACACCCGGCGATGTCTGTGGCCGCTATCAGCCGTTCACGCGAAGATTCATCGCGGGGCGACATGAGGTCCGCTCGCACCGGTTCCAGCTGGACCTTTATGCCCTAATCTCCTGGGCGGATGAGCAGGGTGGCGATCGCACTACTTCTGGTTGCCGGGTTGGTTTCGGCGCTCGGATCGGCCGGTGCCGATTCGATGGAACCCGCCGCGGACGGGCTGCGCGTTCGAGCAGCCGCGAGCGAGCGCTACCGGGCCAACCGCGCGTTCCGCTTCACGCTCGGTGGTGGCTACCGCGATCTCTGGGAAGCGGAGATCGAGCTGCCGGTGCTCGATCTCGCGCGCGAGGGCGGCGGGTTGGTTCCAACCCGGCGTTTCGGCGGCTTGCAGACGGCGGTTCTCGGCTTCAAGGCTCCTGACGGTCGCTCCTACACGTTCCGCGGTACCGACAAAGATCCATCGGCGGTGCTCGGCGAGGATCTCCGCGACACCGTCATCCAGACGATGGTGCAGGACCAGATGGCCGCGCAGCATCCGGGGGGTCCGATCGCCACCAGCGTGCTGGCGGAAGCGGCCGGGCTGCTCACCATCCACGAACGCATGGTGGTCATGCCCGATGATCCCGCCCTGGGTGAGTTCCGCGAAGAATTCGGCGGCATGATCGGAGCGTTCTACGAGTATCCGATGCCCGCTTCGGAAACGCAGCCCGGCTTCCACGGAGCCAACGAGATCATCGGCTACGAGGATCTCTACGCGCGGCTGACCGAAGGCGGGGAGGCGGTCGACGCGGAAGCGTACCTCCGCGCCCGCCTGTTCGACATCCTGATCGGCGATTTCGACCGCCACCGAAAGCAATGGCGCTGGGCGAGATTCCCCGGCGACGCGCGCTGGAAACCGATTGCCGAAGATCGCGACATGGCCTTCGTGCGCTACGACGGCCTCGGAATCCGAGCCGCGTCCGTCTACATCCCGATTCTGCAGAACTACGGGCCCGACTATCCAGCGATGAAGGGCCTGACGCTGCACGGCTGGGAGCAGGATCGCTGGCTGCTGCCTGCGCTGTCGTGGTCGCAGTGGGCGACGATTGCGCGCGACATGCAATGGCGCATCACCGACGACGTGATCGACGCAGCCATTGCCGCGATGCCTCCCGAATACGTGGCCCTCGATGGCGAACGGCTTCGCGACGCTCTGCGCGGGCGTCGCGACCAGCTGTTCGAAGGCGCTCGCAGCTTCTACGAGCATCTGGCCCGCAGGGTCGACGTGCAGGCTTCGAACGCTGCAGAGGAGATTACGGTAAACCGGGAAGCCGACGGAAGCACCCTCGTAGAAGTCGCAGCGCGCGATTCCGAAAGCGCAGCCCACGGTCCCGTCTACTCTCGGCGCTTCGTTCCGGGCGACACCCGCGAACTTCGAATCTACCTGCGCGACGGCGACGACCGTGTTCGCGTCGTCGGAGCGGCCAATCGCATCCGACTCCGAGTCATCGCGGGGTCCGGTCAAAAGGTCCTGGACGACAGCCAGGGCGGTGGAACGACGCTCTACGATGAAGCCGGCAGCGTCAGCGTCGAACCGGGGCGGGGAACCAGGGTACGTCGCAAGCCCTACGCACCTCCCGAATCGGACGCGGGCTTCACCGATATAGAGGATGTGCCTCCACGCGATTGGGGAAGTGACATCTTCCCAGTCCCCGCATTCGGTTACGAGAAGGACGTCGGGGTCTTCATCGGGGCCGGTGTCGTCTACACGCGGTATGGCTTTCGCAAGCATCCCTGGAGCAGCCAGCATCAGATCATGGCGGGCTGGGCGACCGAAGCAAACGAACCGCGTGTGCGCGCCAAGAGCAGCATTCGGCCCGAGAATTCGAACTTCATCGCCACCCTGGATTTGCTGTTCTCGGGTATCGAAACCCTTCGGTGGTACGGCTACGGAAACGAGACCAGCGACGACGAGAAGGACTCCTTCTACCGCGTTCGCAATCGCGTGGCACGAGCCGCACCAATCCTCCGACTCTTCCTGGCCGAAGACCAGATCCGGCTCTCGACCGGAACGTGGGTCGAAAAATCGGAGACGAAGGGCGGCGATCGACTGATCAACGAAGAGGACCCCTACGGGTCCGGACCGTTCGGTTCGATCGGCGCCTTTGTCAACGTCCAGTTCGACACGCGTCGCTCGCTGGTCGAGAAAGCGGAAGCGATCATTCTTCCATTCCACGAGAATCCCGCCGCCGGCTATCCCACATCCGGTTTCCTGATCGACTTCACCGGCGAGATCAGCCCAGAGGTCTGGGACGTCGAAAGCACCTGGGGCGCCGTAGGTGGTTCGGTATCGACGTTCCTGACGGCGGGCGAGAATGGGCGCGCAACTCTGGCGCTGCGCGCGGGCGGCCGGCATACCTTCGGCGAGGTTCCGTACTTCAAGGCGGCCACCGTCGGCGGAAGCGAATTCTTCTCCGGAGACTCGACGATTCGCGGTTTTCGTTCCCAGCGCTTCGCGGGCGACTCCTCGGTGTACGGCAACGCCGAGCTTCGGCTCTTCATCGCGCGCATCAAGCTGCTCATCCCGGGTGATTTCGGCATCTTCGGCTTTGGGGATGTGGGGCGCGTCTTCCTCGACGGAGAGAGTTCGAGGAAGTGGCACCCGGGCTACGGCGGCGGACTCTGGTTCGCCCCGATGACCCGCACCAACGCGATCAGCTTTGCGGTAGCCCACACCACGGAAGAAACCCTGGTCTACATGCGGTTCGGATTCCACTTCTGACAGGGCCCCAGCCGAGCCCCGTCAGCGTCCCTCGCTCGCCTCCGCCGGGGTTCGGGTCAGGACGACCGCATAGTCGAACACCGGCTTCTCGAGGTCGCTGAAGACCTCGCTGGCGTGATGGTCCGACAAGGCCATCAGCTTCTCTTCCGTCACACCGTGTTCTCTGCCGAAGTCAGAGCCGATGTCCCGCACGAAGGAGAATTGAAGGGGAGGCGTATGCTCAAGTATCGGAGCGGAGCGGGTGGGGCTTGCCGAACAACCAGCCCTGCCCGAACGAGATGCCGAGTCGGCCGAGGGTCTCGAGCTCTTCGAGCGTGTCGAGCCCCTCACCGATGATCTTCGCGTTGATCTTCTCTGCGACGGTCTGGAGCGCGCGCAATAGTTCCTGGCGCATCGGGTCTTCGTCGATCCCGGAAATAAACGCGCGGTCGACCTTGATGTAGTCGGGAGACAGCTCGAGCACCGATTCCAGGCTCGCGTAGCCCGCGCCGACATCGTCGAGTGCAATCTGGAGCCCGAGCTTGCCGTAGTAGTCCCGGACCTCTCGGAAGATCTCGAAGTTCTCGATCGACTCCTGCTCTGAAATCTCGAACACGACGTCGGACGGCCGCAGGTTGCACTTCTCCAGCGTCCGGCTCAAGGACTCGGCCTGAAAGTTCGGATCGTGGATCGTGGTCGGGCGCACGTTCACGAATAGCTTCGATTCACGCGGAAAGTCGCGGGCACCGTCGAGCGCGCTCTTGCGACAGAGGCAGTCGAGCTGGAACAGCAGGTCGACTTCTTCCGCGCTCGAGAACAGTGCCGCGGGTGAATGCAGCTCGGAACCCTCGGGGCCTCGCGCGAGGGCCTCGTAGCCGTAGACCGTGTGGGTCGAGACGTCGACGATCGGCTCGTAGACGGAACGTACTTTCCCTTCCAACACCAGATCGAACAGGCGCTGCCGACGACGACGCGCAGCGATGCGCTCGGAGAGGTCGGCGTCGCGGCGGGCTTCTTCGAGCGCCGCGCGCAGCTGGGTCTCGGGAGAGCAGGTCGGGTTGCGGAGCGCCGCCGCCGAGCCGATCGCCAGGCCCGCCGCACGGCGAAGATACGGGTAGCCGACCCGCAGACCGGGCCGCGCGAAACCCTGGCCGAGCTTTCGCACCATGATCGGAAGTTCGCGTCGGTAGAACTCGACCTCATCCGGCTCGCGGTACACGAGCACGACGATTTCATTCCGGCCCGTCTCACCAGTGACGATCATGTCGCAGATGCCGAGACGATCGCTGACCAGATCTGCGACCTGGGCGCCGAGAGCGTTGGTTGCGCGCTCGTGCGCTTCGCAGCCGAAGCTGCGTTCGACCTCGTCGAGCGCTGAGGCGTCGATCAGAATCAACCCCATCGCACCGCTCTGCTTGAAGTTGAGTGTGATATCGGACAGTGACTCGCCGAGATTCGGGATTCGATTCACAGCGAGCAGATCTGTGGATTCTGGTTTCAGAACGAGCCCCTCGCGCATGCCTCTCCCATCGGCATTCTCGAGGGGTACCCTGAGCCGGCCGTTGCCGGCCAAGGAGAGGCCACGAACCGCACCCAGAGGGCGTTCGGGCCCGGAACGGGGCGCGCTAGTGAATCCCCTGGCTCGGCACCAACGCCGCAGGTTCGATACCGAGGTCGTGCAGAACGTGCGACCACATCGAATCGGGCTCGACGTCGAATATCACGTGGCTCGAAACCGGAGCACTCAACCAGGTCCCCTGGGCGAGTTCGCTCTCGAGTTGCCCGGGGCCCCAGCCCGCGTAGCCGAGCAGCAGCCGCACTCGGTCCGCGCGCTGCGCGGCAACCTGACGCAGCACATCGAGGGATCCCGCAAAGAAGACCCCATCCGCAACCGCAGTCGTTTCGGATGCATGATCGACCGCGACATCGTCGCCGAAGATCACCCAACCGGTCTGCGGCTGAACGGGGCCACCCCAGTCGATCGACTCGTCGGCCCGCCCCTGCCATTCGATCTCGAGCGTCGCACAGAGGTTCGGAGCGTTGATCTCGGTGGTGCGGTTCAACACGACCCCGAAGGTTCCGTCGCCATCGTGATGGATCAGAAGAATCACCGCCCGTTCGAAGTTCGGGTCGAGGAGCTGTGGCATGGCCACGAGTAGTGAAGGTGCGAGCGACGATCCAATCACGCTGGAAAGGTAGCAAGCGACGCGATCACAGCATCGAGAGCGATGGAAATCAGCGGGCCCCCCGTGGGTGCCCGTTGTACCCTCGTCGGTGATGCGCCGCCGCGCCGCCGCCGTTCTCACACTCAGTGCCGTCGCCCTCACTGCGTCATCCTGTGCCTATGGAGAGCTCACC
>JAFDEI010000035.1 GCA_019310425.1 Deltaproteobacteria bacterium
GCCCGCGTAAGCGAGCTCGATGTTCGCGCGCTCGAACGGGCGCGCCCAGACGCCGCTGCGCAGGCCGCTCTGGACGGGCTCCTTGGGGCGTTCTCGGCGCGCGGCGCCCGGCTCGGCGTTCGCGAACGCGGCGCGCACCCGGTCGAGCACCGCTTCGGCTTCGAAATCCCCCACCGCGACGACGCTGAGATTGTCCGCGCGGTACCAGCGCTCGAAGAACGCGCGCACGCGGTCGCGGTCGAAGCTCGCGACGCTTTCCGGTGTGCCGATGACCGGCAAGCGATAGGGATGAACCCGGTAGGCCTCCCCGAAGACCGCCTCGCTCAATACCTGGCTGGGGGAATCCTGGTCGCGCCGAATCTCCTCGAGCACGACCTCGATCTCGCGCTCGATCTCGACCGGCTCGAAGCTCGAGTTCAGCACGGCGTCACTGAGCACGTCGATGCCGGTCGCGATTTCAGCCGCCGGTAGCGTCGCGTGGTAGACGGTGACGTCGAGGGAGGTGTAGGCGTTGATGTGGCCGCCCGCGCCCTCGACTTCGCCCGCAACCTCGCCCACACCGCGCCGCGCGGTCCCCTTGAAGAGCATGTGCTCGTGGAAGTGCGCGAGCCCGGACTCGTGGGCGCGTTCGTCGCCCGAACCGACGTTCACCCAGATCTGCACCTCGGCCACCGGGGCGAGGTGGCTGGGTTGCAACAGCACGGTCAGGCCGTTGGGCAGGACTTCAGAGCGGATGTCGGGTTGGGTCAAAGCCCGGGCAGGGTAACGGAGCGCCGATTCGAGCGCATCGCGGCTTGGACTACCCTGACGGGGTGTCGGCTGCGACCGTCGGTGTCTATGTCCACGTCCCGTTCTGCGAGCGCGTCTGCCCGTATTGCGACTTCGCGGTGGTGGGCGTGCGAACGCTCACGGCCGAGGTCGAGCGCCGCTACGTCGACGCCTTGCTGCGCGAGCTCGAGCTGCGCCGCCCGGCTTTCGCTGGTCGCGAACTCGCGAGCCTGTACCTCGGCGGCGGCACGCCGTCGCTGTGCCGGCCGGAGTCGCTCGCTCGCATCGTGCGGGCCGCACGGGCCGCCTTCGAGGTCCGCGGCCCGGTCGAGGTCACGCTCGAAGCGAACCCGAGCACGCTGGAGCGCGAGCGCCTGCCCGGGTTCCGAGACGCGGGCGTGAACCGCCTGTCGCTCGGAATCCAGAGCTTCGACGACGCAACGCTGAAGCGCCTCGGGCGCGCACACCGCGGCGACGAAGCCCGTCTCACGCTGCAGGCGGCCCGCACAGCCGGCTTCGAGGCGTTGTCGTGCGACCTGATCTTCGCGGCACCCGACCAGGGGCTGCCGCAGCTCGAAGCCGACATCGACGAGCTGCTCGCGTTCGCGCCCGAGCACGTCTCCGCCTACGAGCTCAACGTGGAGCCGGGGACTCCGTTCGCAACGGCGGCCGAGCGCGGGCAACTCGCCTGCGCGGGCGAGGACGAGGCGCTCGCGATGTGGGACGCGATCGAATCGCGGCTCGAGGCCGCAGCTTACGTCCATTACGAGCTGTCCGCGTACGCGCGCCCGGGCTTCGAGGCGGTCCACAACCAGCGTTATTGGCGGCGCCAGCCGGTGCTCGGTCTCGGGGTCGGGGCCTTCTCGACCGACCCGCGGGGCAGCCGGGGCGATGCGCCGTTCGGCCTGCGGCGGTCGAATTTGCGCTCGCCGGACGCGTATCTCGCGCGGATCGAGGCCGGTGAGTCGGCCGAATCCGAGCCCGCCGAGGCGCTCTCGCCCGAGACCGCGCGCGCGGAGGCGATGTTCTTGTCGCTGCGCACCCGGAGCGGTCTCGACGCGGCGGCTTTCGAGCGGGAGTTCGGTCGCCCGCCGCGCGGCTTCTATCCCGACGAGATCACGACGCTGGTCGCGCAGGCGCTGCTGGCCGAGGATTCGGCGGGGGGGCTGCGCCTCACCCGGCGCGGCCAGCGACTCTCCGATACCGTCTTCGCGAATTTCGTGGAGCTGGGCGATTGACGGCCGGCTCGTCCGGTGTTACCCAATTTCCTCAAGATTTACTGAGGGTTATGTGGATCCGAGCGGATCGCTGAAGGCTGTGGAACCGAGCCACCTGAGCGAGCGGCAGGCCGCCGTGCTGCGCGCCATCGTGACGGCCTACGTGGGCGAAGCCGCACCGATCGGGTCGAAGACGGTTTCCCATCTCCTGCCCATGAATCTCTCGCCCGCGAGCATCCGCAGCACGCTGACCGAGCTCGCGGCACTCGACCTGGTCGAGAAGCCGCACGCCTCGGCGGGCCGGGTTCCGACCGATCGCGGCCTGCGCCTGTTCGTCGACCAGCTGCTCGACGCGGATCAACTCGCCGCCTACGAGCGGCGAACGATCGCCTACAGCCTCGACGGGGCAGAGGCCGGCTCGCTGGCGGCGATCGCATCGCAGCTGCTCTCCGAGCGCACGCGCCAGCTCGGTTTCGTGGTCGCGCCGCGCATCGATCGCGTGATGTTGCGACACCTGAGTCTGGTGCGGCTCACCACCGACCGGGTGTTGGTGGTGCTGGTTTCGCAGTCGGGGGCGACCCACCGACGTGTCATCACGGACGCCAGCGACGACGACCAGGTGAAGCTCGACCGCATCGCCGCGATGCTCAACGAACGCATCGTCGGTCGCACGCTGGTCGAAGCGCGCGAGGGGCTGGTGCGCGAGGCGCGCGCGCTGCGCCATCGCGCCGACCGCTGGCTCGAACGCGTGCTCGAGCTCGGCACGCTCGCGGTGGCGCCGGACGAAGACGGCCCGATCGACCTGGTCCTCGGCACTCGCCTGGCGTTGCTCGAGCAGCCGGAGTTTCACGACTCGGACCGCATCCGCGACCTCTTCGCAACGGTCGAGACCAAGGAACGGCTGGTCGAGATCCTCGACGGCATGCTCGAAGCCGGCGGCACGCGTGTCGCGTTCGGCGACGAAGTCGACGAGCCGGGGCTACACCGTTGTGCGGTGGTCGCCTCCAGTTACGGCGCCGATGCGCCGATTGGAGTACTGGGTGTGATCGGGCCCAGTCGGATGGACTTCGGCCGCGTGATACCGCTGGTCGATTTCCTCTCCCACGCGATCACGGAGAAGCTCTCGGCGTGAGCGAAGCCAACGAGAAACACGACGGTTCGGAGCTCGGCGCCCTCGGCGACGAGGATTCGGGCCCCACGCTGCCCGTCAACCCGGAGCTCGAAGACGCGCTGCGCGAGGCCGTCGAGTCGGTGGAGAGCCACGAGAAAGAGGCTGCGGAGGCCGTCGACATCGACGACGAGCTCGCCAAGAGCCGGGATCGACTGATTCGCCTCCAGGCTGATTTCGAGAACTTCCGGCGCCGCGCACTCTCCGAGCGGCACGACCTCTACCAGTATGGGCACGAGAATCTCGTCAAGGATCTGCTTTTGACGGTCGATAACCTCGATCGTGCCATCGGTCACGCTCGCGAGAGTGGGGGCGGGGACTTGGAGAACTTTCTGCAGGGCGTTGAGCTGGTCCAGCAGGAGTTTCTCGGGATTCTCGAGAACCACGCGGTGAGCGAGGTCGAAGCATTCGGAAAGATGTTCGATCCGGCGGTTCACGAGGCCATGGCGCAGGTGCCGGACGGAAGTGTGGCGCCGAATACCGTGACTGAGGTTTTGCAGAAGGGATACCAGCTTCGAGAACACCTGCTGCGGCCCGCCCGAGTGATGGTGGCCAAGGCGCCTGAAGCCGGCAAGGAAAATACCGGGGAGGCTTCCGACTGACACTCGGAACATCGGAGTCTCCCGCAGCATGAAGGGGGGCGCTCGATGGGGAAGGTCATCGGCATCGACCTGGGCACGACGAATTCCTGTGTTGCCCTTTTCGAAAACGGCGAAGCCGAAATCATCTCCAATGCCGAGGGCTCCCGCACCACCCCGTCCGTGGTGGGCTTTACCGAGTCCGGCGAGACGCTGGTCGGCCAGATCGCCAAACGCCAGGCCGTCACCAATCCCGAGCAGACCATCTTCGCCGTCAAGCGTCTGATCGGGCGCAAGTTCGACTGCGCCGAAGTCACGGAGTTCAGCGAGGTGACGCCGTTCTGCGTCGAAGCTGCCGAGAATGGCGACGCTCGGGTGCTGGTCGCAAATCGCACCTATTCGGCGCAGGAAATCTCGGCGCTGGTTCTCGGCAAGATGAAGGACACGGTCTCCGACTTCATCGGCGAACCCATCGAGGACGCGGTGATCACCGTTCCCGCGTACTTCGACGATTCACAGCGCCAGGCCACGCAGGATGCCGGAAAGATTGCGGGCCTGAACGTACTGCGGATCATCAACGAGCCGACCGCGGCCGCGCTCGCGTACGGGATCGGGGAGACCGACAACAAGCGCGTCGTGATCTTTGACCTCGGCGGAGGCACCTTCGACGTCTCGATCCTCGATATCGCCGACGGCGTGTTCGAGGTGCTCAGTACCAGTGGCGACACTTTCCTCGGCGGCGAGGATTTCGACCGCCGAATCGTCGACCGGCTGATGAGTGATTTCGAGAAGGAACACGGCATCGATCTGCACGGCGACAACATGGCGTTGCAGCGACTCAAGGAAGCGGCGGAGCGCGCCAAGCACGAGTTGTCCTCGAGCCAGGAGACCGACCTGAACCTGCCGTTCATCGCGGCCGACGAGTCGGGCCCCAAGCACCTGACCGCGACGCTGTCGCGCGCCGCGCTCGAAGAGCTGGTCGCCGACCTGATCGGCCGACTCGTCGAGCCCTGCAAGGTCGCGTTGCAGCAGGCCGAACTCAAACGTGACGAAATCGACGAGGTGATCCTGGTCGGCGGCATGACGCGGATGCCGGCGATCCAGGAGAAGGTCGAGGCGATCTTCGGCAAGGCGCCGAGCAAGGTCGTGAACCCCGACGAGGTCGTCGCCGCGGGTGCGGCCATTCAGGGGGGTGTGCTGACCGGCGAAGTCGAGAACGTGCTGTTGCTCGACGTGACGCCGTTGTCGCTCGGCGTCGAGACGCAGGGTGGAGTTTCGACCCCGATCATCGCGCGCAACACCACGATTCCGACCTCGAACAGCCAGGTTTTCTCGACCACCGAGGACGCACAGACGACGGTGCGGATCCATGTGGTTCAGGGCGAGCGCGAGCTGGCAACGGACAACCGGACACTCGGCCGCTTCGAGCTGGTCGGGATCGCTGCTGCGCCGCGCGGCGTGCCGCAGATCCAGGTCACCTTCGACATCGACGCGGACGGTGTGGTGAACGTCTCCGCGCAGGATCTCGGTACGGGCAAGAAGCAGGCCATCCGGGTGACGGCCTCGAGTGGGCTGACCGAGGAGGAGGTCGGGCGCCTGGTCGAGGAAGCCGAAGAGAATTCCGACGGCGACCGTCAGCGCCGAGACCTGATCGAACAACGCAACCGCGCCGACGGCCTGGTCTACTCGACCGAACGGACCCTCGAGGAGTTCGCCGAGAACATCGAGGAGGCCGAGTCCGGCCCCATTCTCGAGGCGCTGGAAGGCGTCCGGGAGGCGATGGATGGAGAGGATCCCGGGGCCATACGGGCCGCCGTTGACGAACTTTCCGCTCTCACCTACAAGATGACCGAGCATCTTTACGCCGCGCTCGGGGGCGAAGACGCCGAATAGCGCCCCCCGGTCTCGGCATCCCCGGCAGGCGGTCTTCAGCGGGTTCTCGGCCATCGGCGTATCTCGGGGCCTATTCATTGGCAAAGCGCGATTACTACGAAGTTCTGGGCGTTTCGCGCAGTTCGGATGAAGCTGAGCTCAAGAAGGCCTACCGGGCCATTGCGATGCGCGACCACCCCGATCGCAACCCCGGGGACGTCGCCGCCGAAGATCGCTTCAAGGAAGCCTCGGAGGCCTACGCGGTGCTCTCGGATCCCGAGAAACGGCGCGCCTACGATCAGTTCGGCTTCGCGGGCGTCGGCGCGGGTGGGCCGGGTGGCTTTCAGGATTTCGGCGACCTCGGGAATTTCGGTGAAGTCTTCGGCGACCTCTTCGGAGATCTCTTCGGCGGGCGCCGCGGAGGCTCGCGGCGCGGCCGCGGGCAGCGCGGCGCCGACCTCCGATACAACCTCGAAATCGAACTCAAGGACGTGCTCGAGGGCCTCGAGGCGCAGATCCAGATCCCGAAGATGCGCTCGTGCGAAACCTGCGCGGGCTCCGGCGCTCGCCCCGGTACCTCACCGGAGACCTGCGGGCGCTGCCATGGCGCCGGTCAGATCGACATGCAGCAGGGCTTCTTCCGGATCAGCCGGCCCTGCGACGTCTGCGCGGGAGCGGGCGAGATCGTTCGTCACCGCTGCGACGATTGCCGCGGCGCCGGACGCATCGAGAGCGAGCAGACCATCAGTGTCAAGGTCCCGCCCGGGGTCGACGAAGGCACGCGCCTGCGCCTGATGTCAGAGGGCGAGGCCGGCGTCGGCGGCGGGCCGCCCGGCGATCTCTACGTGGTCGTCTCGCTCGCGCCGCACCCGATGTTCGAGCGCGACGGCCCCGATCTGCATTGCGAGGTTCCCGTCCAGTTCGTTCAGGCGGCTCTGGGAGCCGAGATCGAAGTACCCACGATCGAAGGCAAGGTGAAGTTCCAGGTCCCGTCCGGCACCCAGTCCGGAAAGGTGATGCGCCTGCGTGGCAAGGGTGTGCGGACGCTCCGGTCGAGTGCCCGCGGCGACGAACTGGTGCACATCTTCGTCGAAACGCCGACGAAGCTGACCGCGCGCCAGCGCGAGCTGCTCGAGGCGTTCGCGGAAGAGTCCGACACCACGGTTTCGCCCGTGACCAAGGGCTTCCTCGACAAGTTGCGCGATCTATTCGAATGATCCTTTCCGTCCGACAGATCCGGTTCGCCGCGGTCGCAACCGTGCTCGTCCTGATCGCCGCCTGTGCGGGCCCGACGACGCTGCCCGTTACCGAAGTCGAGCGCCGTGCCTATCACGCCGCGAAGGCGAAGATCGAGGCCGACCCGGAGGCCGCGGAGCGCGACCTGAAGCAGTTCGTCCTCAGCTGGCCCGAGAGTGGTCTGGCGCCGCGCGCCGAATCGAAGCTCGCCGAGATCGCGTACGATCGCGGCGACCAGGAGGCCGCGCTCGATCGCTACTACGGTCTGCTGCGCAAGTACCCGCGCTCGGAGATGGCTGACTCGACACGGATTCACATCGCCGAGATCGAGCTCGCGCGCGGCAACCCGAATGGTGCGACCGCGGTACTGGCGAAGATCCGGACCTCGCGCCTGTCCGACGAGAACAAGCGTCTGGTCTATCGGACCTTCGCGAGTGCGGTCGCCGATCCGGTCGCGAAGCTGCGCTGGCTCGCCCGGCTGCGACCGATCGCGGCGGGCGCCGAGATCGCCGCGATCGACGCCGAGATCAACGGCCTGATCTACTCGCTCGATTCGGCCGCTCTCGAGCGCGCGATCGATCAGATCGGCAAGGATATTCCCGCGTCGCGTCTGCAGCTGCGGCGGGCGAGCATTGCGCTGGCCGAGGGCGATGTCGACACCGCGGAGAAGGCCTGGAAGAAGGCCGCGTCGCTGCCGAAGGAAGCCGGGACTCAGCGTGAGTTCGAGCTGCTCGGCGAGCGCATCGAGATCCGGCGATCGCGGCCCGGCGACGTACTCCAGATGCCGACGTTCGCCGAGGTGATGCACAAGCAGGTGCCTTCGACGGACGGCGCACGAGGAACCATCGGCGTGATCCTGCCGCTGACCGGTTCGTTCGCGCACTTCGGCAATGAATCGCTGAAGGGCATTCTGCTCGCGGCGGGTGTGTTCGACGGGCTGCCCCAGGCCAGCGAGCGCGCGAATGTGAAGCTGATGGTGCGCGACACCGCGGGCCGCCCCGAGCGGGCCGCCGATGCGGTGCGGGAGCTCGCGCGGAATCCCGACGTGCGCGCGATCATCGGGCCGTTGCTCAAGGGTGAGGCCGAAGCTGCTGCCACCGCGGCAGAGCTCGAGGGGATCCCGCTGATCGCGCTGACCGCTCGCTCCGAGGTTGCGCAGGGGCGCCCGCACGTGTTTCGAGTTCGCACGCGGCCGATCCAGGAGATCCAGGTGCTCGCCGACTATGTGGTGAACGAGGTCGGCGCTCAACGCTTCGCGATCCTCTACCCGCGCGACGCCTACGGGGTCGGCCTGCGCGCGATGTTCTGGGACGCCGTCGAGGCGCGCGGCGGCACCGTCGTCGGGATCGCCTCCTACGACCCCGATGCCACTGATTTCGCGAGTGCGATCCGCAATCTGGTCGGCTACCGCCTGCTCACGGACGAGCAGAAGGAAGTGCTGAAGCTGCGCAGGGATCTGCGGCGGCGCGCCAACCGCATGCCCCTGGAAGTGGCGATGTTGCTGCGCGAGGAGGCGCTGGCCCTCACCACCGAAGACGGCATGCCGCTGCCGCCGACCGTCGATTTCGATGCGCTGTTCATCCCTGAATCACACGAGAAGGTGGTGTTGATCGCTCCGCAGCTCGCCTTCCACGAAGTCGTCGGTGTGCAGCTGCTCGGGGCGAGCGGGTGGTACGACAAGGGGCTGCTCGAGATCGGTCGCGACCACGTCAAGGGTGCGCTGTTCACGTCGCACTATTACGCCGACAGCACGGTGCCGTTCGTCCAGGATTTCACACAGCGCTATGCGGCGACGTTCGCGAGCGTGCCGGATGCTTTGACCGCGCAGGCCTTCGATGCGGCCAATCTGGTGATGGTTCAGCTCGCCCGCGGCCGTGACTCCCGCGAGGGGATTCGCGAAGGCGTGCTCGAATTCAAGGCCTACCCGGGCGTCTCGGGCGTGATGCGAATGACGGCCGACGGCAACGCGCAGAAGCGTCCCTTCCTGCTCAGCATCGAACGCAGACGCATGAAGCAGGTCAACTGAGCCCGCCTCGGACGTTCTCGTCCCCTGGCCCCGGCTCGTCTCAAGTTGCGATCTTTTCGAGCCGTTGTAGCGAGGAATGGACGACGCTCGAAGCGACCTGACGATTCCGAACGAGTTACCGGTCTTGCCGCTGCGCGAGATGGTGGTGTTCCCCTACATGGTGTTGCCTCTCTTTATCGCGCGCGAGCGATCGGTGGCGGCGATCGAGGATGCCCTGGCGGGGGATCGCCTGGTGCTGCTCACCGCGCAGCGCGACGGCGACATCGAGGATCCCGAACCGGACGACCTGTTCCGGATCGGCACCGTCGCGATGGTGATGCGCATCCTGCGGATGGGCGACGGCCGCGTGAAGGTGCTGGTGCAGGGCCTCGCGAAGGCGTCGATCGATGGCTTCGTCGATCATGAGCGCGGGATCTGGGCTCAGGTTACAGAGCTTCCGGAGGACGACGAGACCGACTGGAGCGTCGAGGCCGAAGCGGTGGTTCGATCGGTGCGCGGTCGCGTCGAGGAATTGCTGCCGCTCAAGAACCTGCCGCCCGAAGTGTTGTCGATCACCGCGAACGTCCACGAGGCGGGTCGCCTGGCCGATCTGGTCGCGTCGAACTTGAAGCTGCGCGCATCGGAAGCCCAGGAAATTCTCGAGATCCGCGACTCGCTCGCGCGGCTGCGGCGCGTCGACGCACTGCTGCGCCGCGAACTCGACGTCACCACCGTGCAGGCGGAGATCCAGTCGCAGGCGCACGACGAAATGACGCGTACGCAACGCGAGCACTTCTTGCGCGAGCAGCTCCGCGCCATCCAGGCCGAACTCGGCGAGACCGACCCGCGCGTCGAAGAGGTCGACGACTACCGAGTAAAGGTCGAAGAGGCAGGGATGCCCGAGGAGCCGAACGACGAGGCGATGAAGCAGGTTCGTCGCCTCGAGCGGATGCACCCGGACGGCCCCGAGGCCCAGGTCGTTCGCAACTACCTCGACTGGATGGTCGAGCTGCCCTGGAGCGCGAGCTCCCCGGATCGCCTCGACCTCGGAAACGCGCAGGCGATCCTCGACGAGGACCACGCCCACCTGCGTGAGATCAAGGATCGCATCTTGGAATACCTGGGCGTGCGCAAGCTGCGCAGCGATTCACGCGGCCCGATCCTTTGCTTCGTCGGACCCCCGGGCGTCGGCAAGACCTCGCTCGGGCGCTCGATCGCGCGCGCGATGGGGCGGGAGTTCGTGCGCATCTCCCTCGGCGGTGTGCGTGACGAAGCCGAGATCCGCGGCCATCGCCGAACCTACGTCGGTGCGATGCCTGGCCGGATCATTCAGGGCTTCAAGACGGCGGGCACCAACAACCCGGTGTTCATGCTCGACGAGATCGACAAGCTCGGCTCGGACTTCCGTGGTGACCCGTCTTCTTCGCTGCTGGAAGTGCTCGATCCCGCTCAGAATTCGACTTTCAGCGATCACTTCCTGAACGTTCCGTTCGACTTGTCGAAGGTCATGTTCATTGCGACTGCGAATCAAATCGACATGATCCCCGGTCCGCTCCGCGATCGCATGGAGGTGATCCAGATTGCGGGCTACACGCCCGAGGAAAAGGTCGAGATCGCGCGTTCCTATCTGATCCCGAAACAGATCGGGGAGAACGGCCTGGCCGAAGGGACTCTCAGCTGGTCACCCGCGGCGGTGCTGAGCATCGTGACGGACTACACGCGCGAGGCCGGCGTCCGGAACCTCGAGCGTCGGGTCGCGACCATCTGCCGCAAGTATGCGCGGCGTATCGCGGAGGGTGCTGACGCGAAGTTCGCGATCACGCGGCGCACGCTCGGACGAATCCTCGGTCCACCGCCGAATCGCTGGGAAAAGCCGCCGTCGCACGGCGAGATCGGCCTGGTGAACGGGCTGGCGTGGACCGAGAGCGGCGGCGAGGTGCTCACCATCGAAGCGAACATGACCCGTGGCAAGGGACTGGTCCTGACCGGGCAGCTCGGCGATGTGATGAAGGAGTCGGGGCAGGCTGCACTCACCTACGCGCGCACGCGCGCCGTCGCGCTCGGGTTCGACGAAGGTCTGTTCTCGCGCCACGAGGTCCACGTACACGTTCCTGCGGGCGCGATCCCGAAGGACGGGCCGTCCGCGGGCATCGCGATCGCAACGGCATTGATTTCACTCGCGGTCCATTCGCCGGTCCGGGCCGATGTCGCCATGACGGGCGAAGTGACGCTTCGCGGTCGCGTGTTGCCGATCGGAGGCATTCGCGAGAAGGCGCTCGGCGCGTTGCGCGCCGGAATCCGACGCGTGATCCTGCCGGCGAAGAACGTGCAGGACCTTCACGACATCCCGAAGGATCTGAAGCGCCGCATCACCTTCATCCCGGTCGAGACCATGGACGAGGTGTTGCAGGCCGCGCTCGAGACTCCGCCGATCGGTCGCAGCGGCTTCGCGCCGATGCCTCCCGCTCACCCACTCGGAACGGCCGGCAACTATCTCAAGACCAAGCCGTGAGCCGTAGCGAACGCCGCTAGCACCGAATCTCCGCGACCTCCTCCTTGCGCGGCGACGCTTCGCGTCGCTTGCACTTGGCAGCCGTTGGCTGCCAAGTGGCCGTCCTCGGCGTACGGGAGTACGCCTGCGGCGACCTCCAGTCCGGGGGCCGCGGATCTCCGGCACTTTCGACGTTCTTGAGGGTATTGGGGGTCTTGAGGGTCTTGGTGATTTGGGGGCTGCGCTAGTTTGCGGGTGTGCAGCTTGGGGATCTTGGGGAGTTTGGGCTGATCGATCGGATCGGGCTTGCGGCGGGGCGGGTGGCGAGGTCTCGTTCGGTGGTGATCGGGATCGGGGACGATGCTGCGGTGTTGCGGCCGCGCGCGGGCGAGGACGTGGTGGTTTCGACCGATGCGATGGTCGAGGGGGTCCACTTTCGCTTCGAGAATCAAAGCTGCCGGAACATCGGGCGCCGTGCGCTGGTCGCGAACCTGTCCGATCTGGCCGCGATGGCTGCACGGCCGCTCGGCTTTACGCTGGCGCTGGCCGCTCCCGCCGAATTGTCGCTGCGCCGTGTCGACGACCTGCTCGCGGGCCTGCTGATCGAGGCGGCGGAGTACGCCTGTCCGCTGGTCGGCGGCAACGTGAGTGCCGCCCGTGAGACCTCCCTCACGCTCACGGTCATCGGCGCGGTTGCGCGGGGCCGTGCGCTGACTCGTGGCGGGGCACGCGCGGGGGATCGTCTCTGCGTCACGGGCCGGCTCGGCGCGGCCGCACTCGCTCTGGCGAAGACCGCACGGACCGGGGCGAGGATTCGGCAGCTGCCGACGCCGCGGCTGCACGCCGGAGCGGTGCTCGCGCGGATTTCCGCGGTGACGGCGTGCATCGACATCTCGGACGGGCTGCTGGCCGATGCCGGCCACTTGCTCGCGAGTCGCGGGCTCGCCGCCTCGATCGACCGGGCCGCTGTACCGCGCCCGGCGCGCTTCGCTGCGGCCTGCGCGCGCCTGGCCATCGACCCGGACCGCCTGCTGCTGGAGGGCGGCGAGGACTACGAGCTGCTGTTTGCGGTCCGCGGAGCCACTCCGAGCATCTCGACGCTGCGGCGCCGGCTCGGCATCGAGGTGAGCGAGATCGGACGGGTGGTTCCCGCTGGAGCCGCCGCGGGAGACTCCGTGGCGCCCGGCTGGCGGCATTTCTGAGCCGTCCCCGGCACACGGCCGAGTTGCCGGTTGCTGAAGTGCCGATGTCGGTCGGGAGGCGTCAAGAAACCACGGCCACCCTCCGATAACGCATGCGTGCGAGTTGCGCTCAAGTATAAGTTCGTCATCGGGTCGGTGATCGTTGGCGCGGCGGTGGTATTGCTCCCGAGCTTGTTGCGGAGCAGTGGCGTCGATGTCGAGCCGTGGGTGTCGCCATTCATCGCGCTCGGGGCGGGGGCCGCGATCGGCTTCTTTCTGTCGCGTGACCTCGCGCGCAAGTTCCAGGCGCTCGGGCAAGCCACCGAGAACATCAGCAACGGCAACCTCACCCTCGCCAGCGAGCTGGTGACGGCGTCGCGCATGCCGGACGAGACGGACGATCTCGCGCGCAGCATCCACACGATGGCGGCGAGCCTGCGGGAGCTGGTCGAAAACGTCCAGAGCACGGGTGACCGGGTCTCGAGCGCGGCTCAGGAACTCACGCGTTCCGCGCAGCAGTTGGACGTCGAGAACTCCGACATCTCGACTTCGGTTGCGAGTCTGGCGGGCAGCGTGGCCGAACAGCAGAAGTTGCTGCAGGAGGCCAACCGCCTGATCCACGAAATTTCGTCGACCATCGAGCACAACGCCGAGAGCGCTCGCGAAGCCTTCGGGTTCGCCGCCGAGGCAAACCAGAAGGCGAACTCGGGTGTCGACGTCACGCGCCTCGCGATCGAGAAGATGAGGACCGTCTTCGAGCGGGTCGAGAAGAGCGTGGCGCGGGTCTTCGAACTCGAGGCAAAGACCCGGAACGTCCAGCAGATCACCGAATTCATCACGAGTGTGGCACACAGCACGAACCTGCTGTCGCTGAACGCGTCGATCGAAGCAGCGCGAGCGGGCGAAGCGGGTCGCGGCTTCGCGGTCGTCGCCGACGAGATCCGCAAGCTCGCCGAGAGCGCCGGGCGCAGCGCCGAAGAGATTTCGAAGCTGATCCACGAGATCCAGAGCGACACGGCGGAGGTTGCCGACGAGATGCGCGAATCGAGCATGGTGATCGGTGAGGGGCGCGACGACGTCGACACCATCGCGAGCTCGCTGAGTCACATCCGGGCCGCGGTGAGCGAGGCCGCCTCGCGTGCCGAGGACATCTTTCACGGTGCCGACACCCACACGCACGATGTCGAGCGAATGGTGAGTTCGATGGACGAGATCGCGCGTGTTGCCGAGAGCAACGCGGAGGCAATCGTCGGTGTCGTGGCTTCGACGCAGCGGCAGGTGAATCTGATGACCGAGATGGTGTCGTCGTCGAAATCGATGTTGGATCTCGCGGAGGAGCAGCGCGGTGCCTTGCGGCGCTTCCGGACCGGTGCGCCGAGTTCGGAGAACAACGCGGGCGAGGTGCAGTCGTGAACCCGACTTCCGAGCAGTCCGGCGATGAACGGTTGCTCACGTTCGAGATCGCTCAGTCGCTGTATGCGCTGCCGATCTCCGGAGTCGTCGAGGTCACCGAAATCGAAGAGGACTTTGCTGCGATTCCGACGCTCCCCGCCGAAGTCGGCGGAGTCATCAATTTTCACGGCGACGCGCTGCCGGTACTGCTCGCGCGTGCGCTTCTCGGGGTCGACGGTGCCGAACCGAAGACGCCGATGCAGATCATCGTGATTACCGACCGACTGAGTGAACAGGCTCGCCTGGGCCTGCCTGTCGACGAAATTCTGGGGCTCGTGGATGGACCGCGTGTGAATGCACGCGGCAGCGACCCGGTTGCGGAGCGGCGGTCCATGGACGGTCGCGTCGCGAAGATTCTGGATCCGGCGCGCCTGGTCGCTCAGGCCGCCGGAGTGATCGAGGGAAGGTTCGAAACGGCAAGTTAGGCAACGCAAGTGGCGGAGTCGCGTGGGAGGATCCCCCGTGTGACCCGCCCCATCGAATTGGAAAGGGGCAACGACATGACGCGAATTCTTGTGGCTGATGATGCGTCCTTCATGCGTCAGATGATCCGCGAGATCGTCGAGGCTGAGGGCTTCGAGGTCTGCGGTGAGGCTTCGGATGGAATCGAGGCGGTCGAGCTGTTCAAGGAGCTGCATCCGGACATCTGCACCATGGACATCGTGATGCCGCGGCGTTCGGGCATCGATGCGGTCCGCGCGGTCGTGGAACTCGACCCGGGTGCGCGAATCGTCATGTGCAGTGCACTGGGCCAGGAGGCACTGGTTACCGAGGCCATGCAGGCCGGGGCGAAGGACTTCATCGTGAAGCCGTTCAAGCCGGATTCCGTCATCTCGACGCTGAAGCGAGTGATCGAAAAGGAAGAATAGGCTTGGACCTCAACAAGTACCGCATCCTCTTCATCGAAGAGGCAACGGAGCACCTGTCCGAGATGAGCAGCGCGCTGCTCGAACTCGAAAAGGACTCATCCAGCTCCGAGGCGATCGATCAGATATTCCGAATGGCGCACGGCATCAAGGGGATGGCGGCTTCTCTCGAATACGGCTCGATTACCGAGGTCTCGCACTGTCTCGAGGACCGGATGTCGCTGATCCGCGACGGCGGCGAACTCGGGTCCGGCGAAGAAGTGGCGCTGCTGTTCCGCGGGCTCGAGGCACTCGAGGCGATGATTGCGGTCGTTCGTGAGACCGGCAAGCCGCCACCGCCCAGCTTTCCTGCGGCGGTCGCCTTTCTCGAAGCCAATCGGGCGCTCGCGAACGCGGAGCCTGCCCCGGAAGCAAAAAAAAAAGCCCTGATTCGCTGAACGCCGCGGCGAGTGGTGCTCCTGCCCCGGAGCAGCACGAAGTCTCCTCGAGTCTCGCCCCGCCGCCCTCGCTGCGGGTCAACACCGAAACCCTCGATCGTTTTCTCGGGACCGTCGGCGAAGTCATCCTGAGCTCGAGCCAACTGCGCACCGTGTCGACGCTCGATGGCATGCCGTCGACCCCCGGCGTCTCGGTCGGACTCGATCGTATGGACCGCGCGGTGGGGGAACTCCAGCGCCGAGCGCTCGAGCTGCGCACGACGCCGCTCCAACGGATCGTCGGGCCGTTGCCCCGGATGGCCCGCGAAATCGCTCGGCGTGCAGGCAAGCGCATCGACGTCGTGCTTCGCAACACCGAGATCGAGGTCGACCGCACGATCCTCGACCGCCTGAGCGATCCGCTCATTCACATCTTCCGCAATGCGGTCGACCACGGCATCGAGGCGCCCGATGTTCGCCTCGCGGCCGGCAAGCCCGAGACCGGAACCATCGCGGTCGACGCGCTCCGCGCGAAGGACGTGATCCGCATCGCGGTTTCGGACGATGGCGCCGGTCTCGATCTCGAACGGCTGCGGGCACGAGCGGTGCAGGCGGGTGTCGTCGTCGCGGACCTCGCGGAGGATCTCCCGCCCGACGAGGTGGCGAGTCTGATCTTCCATCCCGGGCTGTCGACTGCGGAGGTGGTCTCCGACGTGTCGGGTCGCGGCGTCGGGATGGATGCGGTTCGCACGACCATCGAAGGGCTCGGTGGGCATGTGGAGGTGCGCACCGAATGGGGTCTTGGCACGACGATGACGCTGGTGGTGCCGATCACGGCGGCGGTCCAGCGGGCTCTGTTGCTCCGAATCGGGAGTGAGATCGTCGCGATACCGATCGCGAAGGTGGAGCGCGTCGTCGAACTCCCCGCCGATCAGATCGAACACAGCGGCCACGACGCCTTCGTGCTGGTCGACGACGACCCCCTGCCCGTGATCGACCTGCTGGAGCGGCTCGCGTTGCCGGCGTCCGAACCTGCGGAGGTCGCCGTACTCGTGCTCGCGGACATTCGTGGCGAGGTGATGGCGCTGCACGCCGACGCGATCGCCGGGCAGCAACAGATCTACGTGAAACCGCTGCCGGAACTGCTGTCCTCGCGCAAGGTTCTCGCGGGCCTCACGCTGCTCGGCGAGGGCCGGCCCGTCTTCCTCCTGGATCTCAACCAGCTGTGACGATTTCTCAACCGCCGCTGCCGCAGGAAGAGCTCGCTCGTCTGTGTGAGCTCGCCACGCTCGGGGCGTCGCTCGCGAGCACCGCACTCGGTGAGTTGGTTGAGCTTCCGATCCACCACTACGCGCCACGCGTCTGCCGGCCGACGGACCCGACTCCGGCCGATCGCTGGAGCACCGGGATCGTGTTCGAGGCCGAGGGCGACCTCTCCGGGGTGGTGGCCATCATTCTGCCCGAGGATCGCTGCGACATCGCCGTCGAGCGGATGCTCGGGCGCAGGGACGCGCCGGTGGAGCTGGTCGAGTCCGCACTGCGCGAGCTCGGCAACATCATCGCGTCGCACACCGTTTCGGCGATGGCGGACGCGCTGGGCGCGGCGATTCTGCTCTCGATACCCACGCTCGCGATCCGCGACGCGGGTGTGGTGCTCGGCGCTCTGATCGCCGATCGGTCGGCTCCAGTTCGGATCGAGACCGATCTGCTCGGACCCGACGGCGGGATCGAGGCGATCCTGGTCATCGTTCCGGAGCCGCACAAACCCCGGCTTTAGCCCGAACCGGGTGCTTCTGATACCGTGATGCGCTGGGTCGCGCCTCGGGGCACGACCGGATTCCCGTCTGGGGAGACCGTGTGAACCGCGATCGCATCCGTGCACTGCTCGACCAGGTGAAGTCGGGTGAGACCGAGCCCGAGCAGGCGCTCGAGACCCTCGCGCGGCTGCCGTTTAGCGACATCGGCGATGCGCGGGTCGATACTCACCGTGCGCTGCGCGCCGGGATTCCCGAGGTCGTCTACGCGCCGGGCAAGACTGCCGAGCAGATCGCCTCGATCGTGCGCACGCTCCAGGATGTGGGTCAGGACGTGCTCGTGACCCGTACCGAGGCCGATGTCGCGGCCCGGGTGCAGGGCGAAATTGCGGGCGGCGAATACGAGACCGTGGGGCGGACGCTGTGGTTCGGTCCCGCGGACGTTGCCACGGTCGGCAAAGGCGTCATTGCGGTGATTTCGGCCGGCACCGCGGATTTGCCGGTCGTGACCGAAGCCGCGACCGTGGCCCGCTGCTTCGGCAACGAGGTCGATGTACTCGCCGATGTCGGCGTCGCCGGGATCCACCGGCTGCTGGCCGTTCACGATCAGCTGCGCTCGGCACGGGTACTGATCGTCGTTGCGGGCATGGAGGGCGCGCTGCCGTCGGTGGTTGGCGGGATCGTGGACAAGCCCGTGATCGCGGTGCCGACCAGCGTCGGCTACGGGGCCGCGTTCGGGGGGATCGCGGCGCTGCTCGGAATGCTGACGAGCTGTGCCTCGAACGTCACCGTGGTGAACATCGACAACGGCTTCGGGGCCGCGTATGTCGCGACGCTCATCAACCGCCTCTAGCGGGTCGGCGCGGCGCGCGGCATCGGGGCAGCGCGTGCTGCATCTCGACGTGTTTTCGGGCATTGCGGGCAACATGTTCCTCGGCGCGATGATCGAGTTGGGCCTGCCGCGCAAACAGCTCGAGGCGGACCTGGCGGGCTTGCGCCTTCCCCATGCGCTGACGCTGCGCAAGGTTGCGCGGGGCGCACTGTCGGCCCGCTACGTCGAAGTGAAGCTGCCCCGGAAACCGCGCGAGAAGCACTCACACGCCCACGGGCGCCACTACCACCAGATCGTCGATGTGATCGAGAAGGCGCGGCTCGAGGCCGACGTTCGGGAGCGCGCACTTGCGATCTTCGAGACGCTCGGCCGCGCCGAGGCGCGGGTCCATGGCACGAAGCTCGAACAGGTCCATTTTCACGAGGTCGGAGCCGTCGATGCCATCGTCGACATCACCGGCGCCGCGATTGCGTTGTCGCGGCTCGAGATCCGGCGTATCAGCTGCTCGCCGGTTGCGCTCGGCAGCGGCCGCGTCGCGACCGAGCACGGTCTGCTGCCGCTGCCTGCACCGGCGACCCTCGAGCTGTTGCGCGGGATCCCGACAGTACCCGCCCACGTCGAATGGGAGACCGTCACGCCCACCGGCGCCGCGATTCTCGCGACGCTGGTCGACGAATTCTGCGAGCTGCCGGCGATGACGATCGAGCGGATCGGGCTCGGCGCGGGCGACGACCGACCGGGCCCGATGCCGAACGTGCTGCGTGCCGTGATGGGGCGCGCGGCCGGAGTCGGGGCCGACCGGGTTGCGCTGCTCGAGACCCACCTCGACGACCTGGTGCCCGAGCATTTCGACTACCTGATGGAGCGTCTGTTCGACACGGGCGCGCTCGACGTCTCGCTTCAGCACATCCAGATGAAGAAGAACCGCCCGGGCTTCCTGCTGCGGGTGCTCGCGCGCCCTTCCGATCGAATCGCTCTCGCGGGCATCCTGTTCGCGGAATCGACCGCGATCGGCGTGCGTACCAGCGAACACGATCGCATGCTTCTCGAACGCGAACAGCGCCGCGTACAGACCGAATACGGCCGCATCGGGGTGAAGCTCGTGTGGGACGCGGACGGGCGCGCGACGGTGACCGCCGAGTACGACGATTGCAAGCGGGCTGCGAGGAAGTCGGGCGCGAAGCTCGCGGACGTCGTGCGCGCGGCTGAAGCCGCGGGTCGCGAGTCGATCGAAGCAGGTTGATTTGTGGTGCAATCACCACGGCTATTGATTGCCGCGGCAGTGCAGGAAACAAGCAGAGGGCTCTATACCCGAGAGTGTGTGGAGTGCTACGCTGGCGCTGCATCAGCTCCGCCTAGAGCATCGGGCAAGGCGGCTCGCTGGTTCTTGGATCGGCTAAGGGTCGAGCAACGGAACTCGGGAAATTGGATGACTGCCTGCGAATGGCAGATGGAGGGGATCTAAATGGGGGAACTTCCCAACGCTGTTGTCAAACGGCTGCTTTCGAAGCACGGTGGGGGACTGCGCGTATCCGGTAGCGCGCTCGAGCGCGCGGTGGCGGCTGCCGAGGACTACATCGCACGGCTGGCCGCCGAGGCGAGTGCGTCCGCGGAGGGCGCCAAGCGCAAGACGGTGATGGACAGCGACATCGACACCGCTCGCGCGAAGCTCGCTCAGCCCTGATCGAATGAAGAAAGCCCCGGAGCCGTGAGGCTCCGGGGCTCATTTTCATTCGATGTCAGCTCGGCTTACATCATGCCGGGCATGCCACCGCCCATGCCGGGCGGCATACCACCGCCCATGCCGCCGTCGCCCGACTCGTCGGGCTTCTCGGCGACCATCGCCTCGGTGGTGAGCAGCAGCGCCGCGACGCTCGCGGCGTTCTGGAGCGCGGTCCGAACGACCTTGGTCGGATCGATCACACCGGCCTTGATCAGGTCGGTGTACTCCTCGGTGGCGGCGTTGAAGCCGTTGGCGCCCTTGAGCTGCTTCACCTTGTCGACCACGATCGAACCCTCGACCCCGGCGTTCTCGGCGATCCGGCGCAGCGGCTCCTCGACGGCCCGGCGGACGATGTTGATGCCCGCCGTTTCCTCGTCGTTGAGGGCCTCGACGCGGTCGAGCGCCTTCTGGGCCCGAATCAGTGCCACGCCGCCACCGGCGACGATGCCCTCTTCGACCGCTGCGCGCGTGGCGTGCAGTGCGTCTTCGACGCGGGCCTTCTTCTCCTTCATCTCGGTCTCGGTCGCCGCACCCACCTTCACGACCGCGACACCGCCGACCAGTTTCGCGAGCCGCTCCTGGAGCTTCTCGCGGTCGTAGTCGGAGCTGGTGGTCTCGATCTGGTTGCGGATCTCGGTGACCCGGCCCTCGATGTCCTTCTTGGTTCCGGCGCCGTCGATGATCGTGGTGTTGTCCTTGTCGATCGTGACGCGCTTGGCCTTGCCGAGGTCCTTGATGGTCACGTTCTCGAGCTTGAGACCGAGCTCCTCTGCGATGACCTGGCCGCCGGTCAGGACTGCCATGTCCTGGAGCATCGCCTTGCGGCGATCTCCGAAGCCCGGCGCCTTCACGGCACAAGCGTTCAGCGTGCCGCGGAGCTTGTTCACCACCAGCGTGGCAAGTGCCTCGCCCTCGATGTCCTCGGCGACGATCAGCAGCGGCTTGCCCTGGCGAGCGACCTGCTCGAGCAGCGGCAGCAGGTCCTTCATGTTGCTGATCTTCTTCTCGTGGAGCAGGATCATCGGCTCTTCGACGATGGCTTCCATGCGCTC
>JAFDEI010000204.1 GCA_019310425.1 Deltaproteobacteria bacterium
GCGATCGGCATCGTGATCGCGATGTTGCTGAGCTTCAGCTTCGTGCCGGCGCTCGCGATGCTGCTTCCGGCCAGCTACTTCGAGAACCCCAACCGCCCCGAAGCGGCCGAGAGGCGACTCCTGCCCCACGAGAAGCTGCTGATTCGCCGGCCTGGTACCGCCGCGCTGTGTGGTGCAGCGTTGGTGCTCGTCGCACTGCCCGGTCTGGCTCGCCTGAGAGTCCAGGATTCGTGGGTCGACAACTTCGACCCCGCGTCGGCCCTGGTCTCCGCCGAACGTGATTTCAACGCCGAATTCTGGGGTTCGTACCGCTTCGACATCACCCTGCACAGCGATCAGCTCCGCTTCTTCCAGTACCACGACGGCTTGACGCTGATGGAGAAGGTCCGCGATACCGCGCTGGCTGGACCGAACGTCGCCGGCGTCGAGAGTCACCTGGTCCCGTTCGAAGTCGTCGCGAAGGCGATCGACGAGCCGGCTGCGATGTCCGCCTTGCCGCACTCGGTGATCCTGCGAATCGTCGTGCTGGTCTGGACCGTTCGCGACGCGATCGGGCTCGACCAGGTGCTGACGTGGGGCGGCCAGTCCGCGCGGGCACGCCTGTACGTGAACAGCGCCGATCACCTGCGCGGCGAGGCGTTGCGCGAATACCTCGAACGCGAGCTGCCAAAGGTCGTCGAGCCTTTCCCTGTCAGCTACCACCTCGGCGGCGAACTCGCGGTCGCATCCGAGGTGGTCGGCTCGATCGTCTCGAACCAGATACGTTCGATCGCCTGGGCGCTGCTCGGCGTCGCGCTGCTGTTGTGGGGGACGCTGCGCAGCGCCGCGACGGCAGCGGCGATGATCGCGCCGTTGGCCGCGGCACTGCTCTTCCTGTTCGGCGCAATGGGAATTCTCGATGTCAGCCTCGGCATCGCCACGAGCATGTTCAGCGCCCTCGCGCTCGGCGTCGGGGTCGACTTCGCGCTGCACTTCCATCACGCCTACGAACGCGAGCGCCGGCACGGAACGGGCCACGATGCGGCGCTCGCGGCAAGCCTGCGCACATCCGGTCGCGCGATTCGCTGGAACGCGACCGTGCTGAGCCTCGGCTTCCTGGTGCTGACCGCCTCGGCGCTGAAGCCGAACCACAGTCTCGGCGTGCTGCTCAGCGCGGCAATCGCAACCTGCTACGCGATGACACTGCTGCTGCTGCCGAGCCTGCTCCAACGCGTCCGATCGCGATGATTCCGCCCGTCGCCGGCCCATACCGGTCATCGTCAGCGAATCTTCAGCGGCTCGCGACGGGGCGGGGTAGCCGATGCGGACCGCAGCAGGCGCTTGTCAGGGGACGATCCGAGGCGCATGCTATTGCCCTGCTACAGCTTGGAGGTCGAAACGGTGGGTCCGAAGCAATGAAATCCGGAAGAGAGCTCTTTAGCCTGACTGTCGCGATCGCACTGCTCGTGGCGGCCTGCAGCGAAGACATGGAACCGCAGCCGATCCGACCGGCACGGACGACCTGCTCGAACGGAGCCGACAGGCCATCGAGCGTCCGCAACGCGCGGTCTTCGCCGGTGTCGAGTTGACGGCCGACCAGGAACGCCGACTGAACGAGCTGAGCGACGCGCGGGCGAGCTGGCGAGCCGAACACGAAGAAGAGCTGAAGGCACTGCGGCAGCAGAGCGCAGCTGCGCGCGAGGCCGGCGACGACGCGGCACTCGCGGCCGCTCGCGATGGCATGCAACAGCTGCGCAAGAGCGCTCCGAACACGCAGGACATCCTCGATGAGCTGACCCCCGAACAACGCGCACGAGTCGAGCAGAACATGAAGCTTCGCAAGACCCCGCGCAGGTTCAGCGACGAGTCCGAAGCGGATCGCGAGCTGCGCCTCGAACGCCAGAAGCTCCAGCTCGCTGAGCGCCGCAAGCAACGCTTCGCGGGCGCCGGGCTCAGCGAAGATCAGCAGCGGCGCATCGGCGAACTCGGCGAAGCGCGACGCACCTGGCACGAGCAGAACGTGGAACAGCTCCGGGCGCTGCGCGAACAGCAGCGCGCCGCTCGTCTGGCGGGGGACGCCGCGGCGGAACAGCAGGCCAGCGAGCAGCTCGAGCGGCTGCGCTCGACGGCGCCGGATATCGACGACGTCTGGTCCGAGCTGACCGACGAGCAGCGCGAGAAGATCCGGCAGAACCGGCCCGACCGAAACAGGGCCGCCGCTGCTGCGCAGGACGGGGCCAAGCAAGAGTCGGAGGATGCAGCCGCCGACGTGCCGGGCCCGGCCGATGCACAGCCTTCGCCCGACGCATAGTCCCTCGCACCGGCCGTGCACGCAGCCGGCACTTTCTACGGCACGCCGATCTGCAGGCGACGTGCAGCCTCGAGACCACGCCGAACCTCTGCGTTGTCCGGACCGAGCCGAGCCGCGATCTCGAAGGCGTGCACGGCTTCCGCGTAACGGCCGATGCGCCCGAGGCCGACGCCCAACTTGGCGGCGATCGTGAAGTGCAGAGCCGGGTCGAGATCGCGCTCGAGATAGGGGAGTAACGCGGCGATCGCGGTCTCGCGACCGGGTTCAGCCACCGCGAGCTCAGCGAGCCGCGTCAGCGCCCGCGGGTTGACGTAATCGATCCGGCCCACGATGGCCGCCAGCACCTCGGCCGCCTGCGCGCGCTGTCCCACGCCGACGCGAGCCTCGGCGTCGAGGATCGCGCGGTGATCTTCGACCGCGTCCTTCGGGTCGGGCCCGCCGACCCGATCGCCCGGCTCACGGCGCGCGAAGCCTGCCGCGTAGCCGAGGGTGTTCAGCCTGGCTGCGGTATCGGCGTCGACTGCGAAGCTGCTCTCGCAGTCGTCCGGGAGTCGGCGCTCGTCATCATCGAGAAAGCGCTCGAACGCGGCGCGCAACTCGGCTGAACCTGGATCATCACGTTGGTGGCGATTGTCGATTTCGTGGGGATCGCTGACCAGGTCGTAGCGTTCGGGCCGTGGTGCTTCGATCCATTTGTCGCGACCGCGAACGATGCCTCGCAGTGGGCTGAGACCGAACGAGGTCGCGACCGCGTAGTTTTCGAAGTAGATCGAACGCGGCGCGGCGCCGGTCTCGTGCTCGACGAGCGGCAGGGTCTCGCCCGACACATCGCCCACCGGAATGCCCAGCCGCTCGAGAACCGTCGGGAACACATCGACGAGGCTCACCGGTGCAGCGACCGCGCTGCCCGCGTGGGCGCGATCCGGCAGCCGCACGATCAGAGCGGCGCGCAACGTACTGTCGTAGACGAAGTAGCCATGGCTGATCTCGCCGTGCTCCCAGAGTCCCTCACCGTGGTCCGCAGCCGCCACGACGAGCGTCTCGGTGTCTCGCCCGGATTCGCGCAGCCACCCGAGCAGCCGGCCGATCTCGCGGTCAACGAACGCGATCTCGGCGTCATAGGGCGGCAGCCCGGAGAACTCCGAAGCCGCTGCGTGCGATTCGTAGCCCGCGTGTGGATCGAAGTAGTGCACCCACAAGAAGAACGGCCGATTGGGCGGCTGCTCGGAGAGCCAGGCGAGTGCCGCATCGGTCACCGCGGGCGCTGGTCTTTCGGCGAACCCGAAGCTTCCGGACGTGCGTTGTTCCGAAATGGCGTCGTCGTACCAGTCGAATCCCTGTGCGAGCCCGAAGCGCCGATCGAGCACGAATGCGCCGACGGCCGCACCCGTCCGGTAGCCCTGGCGTTGCAGGACCTCGGCGAGTGTCTGTGCGCAATCGCTCAAGCGGAAGTCGCCGTTGCCGCGCACGCGGTGCTCGAACGGGTACAGGCCGGTCAGCAGCGATGCGTGTGCGGGCAGCGTGATCGGAGCAGGGCTGTAGGCGTGCTGGTAGCGAATGCCCTGGGCCGCCAGCGCATCGAGGTTCGGTGTTCGGGCTCGCGTGGCCCCGTAGCTGCCGAGGTGGTCGGCGCGCGTGGTGTCGAGTGTGACGACCAGAACCGAGACCGCCGGCGGACTCGGATTGCAGGCCGCGAGCCCCACGGCGCAGCTGCCGACCAGCGCCGCGAGCGCCCGCCTCACGAGTCCCGGGTCACGCGCAGCTTCATCTCAGCGAGCAGGAAACGCATCTTCTCGACCTCGAGTTGCGCGTCATCGAGCTCGAGGCTGCGCTCCAAGTGGCGAACAGACGCGGCGGGTTCGTCGAACTCGGCGTAGAGCAATCCCAGGTACTTGTGGGCAAGCGCGTAGTCCTCGCGGATGCGGATGGCACGGCCGAACAACACGGCCGCCTTTCGCAAAGAACCGTCTTTGAAATTGTGGACGCCGAGGTTCGCCAACGCGATGTAATTGAACGGGTTCGCACGCATCGCTTCGCGAAACGCCTCGATCGCCTCGCCTTCGCGTCCGCTGGCGAGCAGCAGTTGCGCCCGGTTCACATACGCGGCGTCGAAACGCGGGGAGTATTCGATCGCCCGCTCGTACATCTCGAATGCGGCCTCGTCTTCGCCCTGCTTGCGGTGGATTCGTCCCAGGTTGTTGTAGGCCGCTGCGAACTTCGGGCTCATCTCCAGCGCCCGTTCAGAGAATTCGATCGCCCGCTCGAGCTCTCCGCGATCGCGATAGATCTGCGCCAGCGTCGTCAGGGTCCCAGGCTGAGCGGGTTGGAAGCGCAACGCCGTTTCCAGGTACGGCAGTGCTGCATCGGACTGGCCCTCTTCGATCAGAACACTGGCCAGACCGCCGTAGGCACCCGCGTGCATGCGATCGATCTCGAGTGCCGCACGGAAGGCTTCGCGCGCGGGTTCGAGTTCGCGCTTGCGCAGCTTCAGTCGACCGATCGCGACGTACGCCGCCGGCCCGCTGCTACCGGGATCGATTTCGATCACCTCGTCGAGCAGCGCGAGCGCGCCCGCCTCGTCGCGCCGCCGTGTTGCAATCTGCGCCAGCCCGAGCCGGGCCGAACCGGAGCGTGGGTCGAGCTCGAGTGCGCGCGTGAACTTCTGTTCGGCCTCTTCGACGCGACCGAGCTGCAACAGCGCGCTGCCGACACCCGCTACGGTTCCAGCGTCATCGGGCTGGCGCTGTTCGATGCTGGCGATCATCTCGTAGGCCTTCTGGTACTCGCCGTAGGTGTTGTAGGCGTTGGACAGTACGTGCCTCGCCCAGATGTCCTCCGGCACTTCGGCCAGCGCCTGTTCGAAGCCGCGAATGCTCTCGGCCACTTCGCCCTGCATGTGCTGGTGAACGGCCGTCTGGACCTTCTCCCAATGCACGACCATGTCCTTCGGGTCGAGCTGATAGGAGTCGGGCGTCGCCGGCGCGGTGTCCTTCGCGGTGAACACGTAACCGAGCGAGCGCAACAACTCCTCGGTCCCGGGATCGAGCGGCAGGTTCTGCTGGGCGGCGGTGCCCATGTAGGGATCGTCGCCGACGAACGTGCGCAATTGGGCCTGCATCTCGGCGGCCAGGACCGGATGGGTGTCGTAGAGGTTCTTGGTTTCGCCGGGGTCGTTGCGCAGATCGTAGATCTCCGGCTTCGGGGCATGGATGAACTTGTAGTCGTCGCGGCGCACACCCAGCAGCGGCGCCCAGCCGTGCAGCACCTGGGTGGAGAGATTCTCGATGTACAGCGGGCGGGGGCCGTCGAGTGCCGGCCCCCGCAAGCTCCGGCCATCGAGACCGGGCGGCGCCGCCACACCGAGCACATCCAACACGGTCGGCATGACATCGACCAGAGACGCCTGCGCACTCACAACGGCGCCCTGCGGAAACGGCGGCGGTGCGCTGAAGATCATTGGCACGCGCAGCGTCGCGTCATAAAGCAACATTGCGTGCGTCATCTCACCGTGTTCCCCGAGCCCCTCGCCGTGATCAGCCGTGAACACCACGAGCGTGCGGTCGCGTACGCCGAGCGCCTCGAGCTTCTCGAGCAGCCGCCCGATCTGGGCGTCGCCGTACGAGATTTCACCGCTGTAGCGGTCGTGTGCGTACTGCGAGCGGTAGGGTTCGGGCGGCAGGTAGGCGGCGTGCGGGTCGAAGTAGTGCACCCAATAGAAGAACTTCTCGCCAGTCTCGAGTGCGTCGAGCCACGCGAAGACGGCTTCGTTGGTCAGCTCCGCGGGCCGCTCGCGAAACATGTGCGCCGAGTGCTTGACGCCGTGGGTCAGATCGTCGTCGTAGTCGTCGAAGCCCTGAGGAAGCCCGAAGCGACCATCGAGCACGAAGGCCGAGATCGCGGCGCCGGTCTTGTAGCCGGCGGTCTGCAGCGTCTCGGCGAGCGTCTGTACTTCGTCCGAAAGGCGGAAGGTGCCGTTGGCGCGCGCGCCGTGGTGGATGGGGTAGAGGCCCGTCATCAGCGTGCTGTGGGCCGGCAACGTCGAGGGCGAGGGGGTGATCGCCTGGGAGAACAACACCCCGCTCGCGGCGAGGCCATCGAGGTTCGGTGTGTGCACGCCCTGGTGGCCGTATGCGTGCAGGTGATCGGCGCGTGTGGTGTCCATGCTGATCAACAACAGATTGAAATCCTGCAGCGCACCGGCAGCCACTTCCATACGGGCCGATTCCTCGAGACCCGGTGAAATCTGCTGGGTGATGGGATTGCTCATCAACGCGAGGTTGTACAGCACCGTCAGCCCACCACCGACGATCAGCAGCAGCGCAGCCGCAATCCACAGCCGAGTGAGCCAGGAGCTACGTCTGCGAGTGGACTCGGCGCTGACGTGAGTCTCGCGCTCACTCAAGGCTCCTGCTCCTCCACGCCGGCTTGTGTCGAGCAACTCCAATCGCCGACGATACTCCAGATCCGGCCCCGGACGATTCGAGAGGTGTCGTGCGCCTTAGCAGACCACCTCTTCCAGCACGCTGCAGATCGCTCCGGTGACGATGGCGAGATCTTCATCGTCGATCACGTAGGGGGGCATGGTGTAGACCAGCCGGCCGAAGGGCCGGACCCAGGCGCCGCGCTCGACGAAGGCGGGCTGAACCAGCGACATGTCCACGGGCTCCTCCAGCTCCACCACCCCAATCGCGCCGAGCACCCGGACGTCGGAGACACCTGGAAGGGCGCGGCAGCCCATCAATGCCTCTCGAAGTCGGGCTTCGATGTGCGCCACTCGCGCCTGCCAGGGCTCGGCTTCGAGAATGTCGAGGCTGGCGCAAGCCGCGGCGCAAGCCAGCGGGTTGCCCATGAAGGTCGGGCCATGCATCAGGGCGCCGGGGGAACCTCCGGCGATGGCGTCACAGATACGGGCGTTGGCGAGGGTCGCCGCCAGGCTCAGGGTGCCGCCCGTGAGTGCCTTGCCGACGCACAGCAGGTCCGGTGCTACGCCGGCGTGCTCGGCGGCAAAGAGCCTCCCGCTGCGGCCGAAGCCGGTGGCGATTTCATCGAAGATGAGGGGGACGTCGAATTCGTCGCAAAGCTCACGCAGCCGCTTCAGGTAGCCCGGCGCGTAGAACCACATCCCGCCCGCACCCTGCACGATGGGTTCCAGGATCACCGCCGCGACCTCGTGGCAGTGGTTTGCTAGCAGGTCCGCGATCTCTGCAATGTGCCGCTCTTCGAAGGGTTCTTCGAAGCGGCAGGCCGGGCGTTCGGCGAAGAGGTGTCGGGGGAGGATCTCGCCAAAGTAGTCGTGCATCCCGTTCACCGGATCACAGATCGCCATGGTGGCGAAGGTGTCGCCGTGGTAGCCGCCACGGACGGTCAGCAAGCGCTTCTTCTCCGGCCGACCGAGGGAGAGCCAGTACTGGAGCGCCAGCTTGATCGCCACCTCCACGGCGACGGAACCCGAGTCCGACAGGAAGACGCGCTCCAGCCCGGCCGGTGCCATCGCGACCAGTCGTTCGCAGAGAGAAACTGCCGGCTCGTGGGTTAGGCCACCGAACATGACGTGAGGCATGCGTTCGAGCTGATCTCGCACCGCTGCCTCGATGTGGGGGTGGCGGTAACCGTGGATGCAGGCCCACCACGAGGACATTCCGTCCACGAGTTCGCGGCCATCGGCGAGACGAAGTCGCACACCCTGCGCCTCCACGATTTCGAAGAGGGGGGAGGCGGAGGGCGGGGCGTAGGGATGCCAGACCCGTCGTTGATCACGCGTAATCAGGTCATCGGGGGAGCGCGAATCGGCCATGCCGGGAGGCTAGGTGTCTGGACGCCGGAACGGAAGATCTACCGAAAAGCGCCTCCCAAGATCAACGCGGCCACCCAAGAGCTGTCGACGGGAAAGAGCTCCGACGGTCTTCGCTCGATTCAGGC
>JAFDEI010000205.1 GCA_019310425.1 Deltaproteobacteria bacterium
TCGTCGGATGAGCCCCTTGGAACGTTCGCGCCGCATGTTGATCAGCCGCAGCTCGCGGAGCGCCTCGACACCATCGGGGCAGAGCTGCACTGCTCGAGCGAACATTCTTTCTGCCGCCTCTGGTTTTCCGGTGGCCCGGAACAGACGACCCATGAAGAGGTAGGCCCGATCGGCGTGACTCGCCAGCTTGATGCCACGACGGACGTGCTCCATCGCCTCCTCGATGATTGGCTTCTCACCTGGATGACACATGTGAAGAGTCCAGCCGTAGTGAGCGTGGTAATCGCCCTCGTCGGGGTCGAGTTCGAGCGCAGTCCCGAAGTGAACCAGCGCTTCCTCGTAGTTCCTCGTGCCGAGCAGCGCCATTCCGCGCTGAAACCGGCTACTGGCTTCGATCGCGCGTCGGCCGACCTCCTCCTTCTCCGCCTGGCGCTCATCGCGCCGCTGGTCGAGGACGTAGACACCGCGCGTTCTCGGGTCGCGCAGCGTCTCGTACGCGCGCGATACGTACTCGAAAGCCTGCTCCGCCACCGCGCGTACCGCATCACTCGAACCGGTGTAGCGGTCCGGATGGCACTTCTCCGCGAGCGCGACGTAAGCCCCCTCGATATCGGATTCACTCGCGTCCGAATCAACGTCGAGGATCTCGAAATAGTTCTGCGCATTGAATCGCTGCGCCATGGCCTGGAGCGCAGTGTGCTCAGGTTCGACCTTCGTCGCGACAGTCCTTGGGCGTACCAGGCGACGCGGAACCGCAGCTTGGCTGCCTGGCGCGACACCGCCTCGGAGTTCGAGCATGCCCGTTGCGACCAACGCGTAGAGCGCTCGAGTGAGCGCCAGATCGGTGTCGCCCGCAATGATCTCGGACACGCGCCGGGTTCCGTCCAGGTCGCGCAGCAGCGCTTCATGGTTGGGCTCGATGTCGATGTCCTGAAAGCGGTAATAGGGGCTGTCACAGGGCGCGACCAAGCAGTCGGCGTGCGAGTGAAAGAATGCTTCGATGCGATCACCCGGGAAACGCGTACGCACGCCGTGCAGAATCAAATTCGCCGGACTTCGCCGTATGCCGATGGCGTTCGCGCGTTCGAGTTCCTCGTGCTTCACGAATCGGAATCTGCCCGCTTCCCAGCTGAAGAGATCGAACAGCTTCTCATCCGCCTGAGACTGAAGTGCCTGGACCATTTCGTCTTCAGAGAGCAATTCCATCGCGACCAGGATCGCACCCTGGAGTTGGCCACCTTTCATGCGACGCCGCGATTCGTCGAGATCCGCCTGCTGGATCCGCTCGTTTCGCAACAGGTAGTGCCCGAGACATTCGTTGAGCAGATTCGAACGAACCGCGACCGGGTGACCGTCACGCAATTCGATCCACTTGCGCTTCTTGCCCAACTCGAGATGCAACACGCCAGTCGCACGAAGCCCATGCAGGTTGTGAAGCAGTGCCGGAAACGGCATCTCTTCGAGCGAGCCCTGGAGCCGTCGCGTAGCAGCGGCGGCCGACTTGGAGCGGGTCGCCCGCCCGTTGCCCGAGTTCGAGACTTCAGTCTTGACCTCGCACATCATCGCCGCGACCGATTCGACGAGCTTCGTCAACGGTACGGGCTTCGTCAGGAACTCGCTCACGTCGAGCGATGCAGCGCGCGCTGCGTACTCGGGAGTCGCCGAGCAGCCCGACAGGATGATCACGCGTGTGGTGGCTGCCGAGCCCGGCAGCGCTCGGATCGACTCGATAACCGCGAATCCGTCGCGCCGCGGCAGGATCAGGTCGAGCAGCACCAGGTCCGGCGACTCGGCCGACACGGCCTCGAGTGCCTCGTCGCCATCGAACGCAGTAAGGACGTCGTAGCCCTCTTCGCCCAGCGCCCGAGCGATGATCTGACACAGATCGCGATCGTCATCGACACAGAGAATGGTACCCGCCACAGCTTCCCCTCACTTCATCCGTCGTCGTATCGACCGATCGCCACGACCGACTTGAAGGGAAAACTCTACGATTCCAAGGCGCGCATGCTCGTCAACCGCGAACCGGCAACGAATGCGCAGCTCGCGTCAGTGGGACCGGGAACCGCCGAGGAGCCCCTCGAGCAGGTCACCACCTTCACCCCCGACCGCGCCGCCGAGGAGCTTCCCGGCTTTCTGATCGAGGCCCGAGCGACCGAGGAGGCCTGCGAGTGCCGGAACCAGTGCTTCCCATCCACGCAGGTCGAAAGGCGGTGCGTTCACGATGACTCGCGGGCGGGTACCTCCCTGCACCGAGGCCGTCCCCTTGAAGTTCCGGATCTTGATATGAAGGTCGTCGATCCCGGTCGACCCGTCGGCACCCTCGACCAGCCTTCCCTCGACCGTGGCCGCGTCACCCGGCGGTTTCGTGAACATGCCGCCGTAGCGGACCTCGGCATCGGTCGCATCGATGTCGAAAGTTCCGCGGGGAGCCGCCGCACTGCCGTGCAGATCAGCGACTACCTTGACCGATCCTACGACCTCCATGTCATCTAGCGCGAAGTGACCGTCCACGAGTTTTGCTTCGAACCGAAGCGACTCGAGGTTCGCGATCGGACCGACTGCCGCGACCGTGCCACTGATCCGGCCTGCGATCGTCGAACCGGAATCGACGTACGCACGAACCGGCTCCAAGGCGACCTCGGAGAACTTCACCTCGAGGTCGACGACACCCGCCAACGTGGTGTCGCCCGACCCGCTGATCCTCCCACCGCTCGCGAGCTCGAACTCGAAATCCAACTCGACCGGTCGATCTGCGGAAATTCCTCGCGCACGTGCGGAAACTCCGCGGAACTCCCACGTCACAGCAGGCGAAACAGAGAGGTCTTCGAGAACGATGTCGACATTCTCGAAGTTGATTCCCGCGACGGCCAGATCAAAGTCGGCATCCGTATCGTCCGGACCGGTCGTTGCGGCAGCTTCCCCCGTCGACACCGACGAGGGACTCTCGATTCCCGCGTCGGTCCGGACCAGATTGATCCTGGCTCCGCGCAACGACAGCGAATCGACCACCAGCGTGCGTGCAAGCAACGGCAGCAGCGAAGCCCGCAGCTCGAGTCGCTCGCCTTCGAGCAGGGGAGGCGACTCGGCGGTTTCACCCGCAACAACGACCTCCTCGACCACCACCGACGGCGGGAACAGACCGAAACCGATCGCCCCATAACGGACTTCGCGGCCGAGTGTGTCTTTCGCCACGACTCCGATCCGCTCGCGGAACACATCGCTTTCGAGGAAACCGGGCATGATCAGCGCCGCGGCGACCACCGCCGCGACCACGAGAAGAGCTCCCACTGCCAGTACGCGCAACAGGATTCGCATGCTCACTACACCTTCAAGCGTTCCGCCAGAAGCTCCCGGACCGCGTTCGGCTCGGCCTTCCCCTCGGTTCTTCGCATGACCTGCCCCATCAGGAAGTTCAGGACCTTGGTCTCACCGGCGCGGTACTTCTCGATGTTCTCCGGGTGCTCGGCCAGCACCTCGTCCACCGCTGCGCTGAGAACACCCGCATCCGACACCGCTTCGAGCCCGCGCTCGCTCACCAGGGCGGCCGGATTCCCGCCGTCGCGCACGAGCTCCGACACCAGCCCCTGCGCGCTCTTCGCCGTGGTCTTGCCCGAGTCGACGAGTTCGAGTAGCTGAGCGAACGCCTCGGGCGTGAGCTTCGCATCAGCGATTTCGAGTTGGAGTTCGCCGAGCGCCTTCAGAACGTCGCGCAACACCCAGTTCGCGACCGTCTTGGCGGTTCCGTGATTCTCCACCACAGCCTCGAAGAATTCGCCCAGAACACGGTCTTCCGACAGCTGGAGCGCGTCATATTCCGACAAGCCGTACTGCGTCTGGAACCGACGACACTTTTCGTCTGCGAACTCAGGAAGCCCCTTCCGGAGTACTTCGATTTCGCCGGCGTCGACCTCCAGCGGGATCAGGTCCGGGTCGGGGAAATAGCGGTAGTCGTGCGCATCTTCCTTCAACCGCAGCACACGGGTGCGATCGGTCGCGGCATCGTATGCCATCGTGGCCTGCTGGATCTCACCACCATCAGCGAGAATCTCGGCTTGACGGCGCGCCTCCGCGAGGATCGCGGCCTCCACGAACCGAAACGAATTCAGATTCTTGAGCTCGGTTCGCGTGCCGAATTCCTCGCGCCCACTCGGGCGCAGCGACACGTTCGCATCGCAGCGGAAGTTTCCCTTCTCCATGTCCGCGTCCGAGACGTCGATGTACCGAAGAATCGAGCGCAACGTCCGTAGATAGGCGCCCGCCTCCGCGGGCGTACGGAGATCGGGCTCCGACACGATCTCGACCAACGGAACCCCCGCTCGATTCAGGTCGACGAGGGTCGCATCGCTACCCGCCACGGCATCGTCGTGAATCGACTTGCCGGCGTCCTCCTCCATGTGGATCCGCGTGAGACCGATCCGCTTCGTCGCACCCTTGATATCACCGTCCAGCTGGATGTCGATCCAACCACCGGTCGCAATCGGGTGCTCGTACTGTGAAATCTGGTAGCCCTTCGGCAGATCCGGGTAGAAGTAGTGCTTGCGTGCGAATACCGACCGCGTGTGAACCGTGCAATGTGTCGCGAGGCCCGCGATGATCGCACATTCCACCGCACGCCGGTTCAACACCGGCAACACACCGGGCAGTGCTAGACAAACCGGCTCGACGTTGTGGTTCGGATCGTCCCCGAAAGAGACCGGGGCCGGGCTGAAGAGTTTCGACTCCGTGCGCAGCTGCGCGTGAACCTCGAGACCGATCACGATCTCGTAACGTGACAGCGGCGATTCACTCACGCGATCTCCGGCGGGCGCTTCTCATGGTGGGCGGTCAACCGTTGATACGCGGCGGCGACACGCAGTGGAGCCGCCTCCCCCATCGCCGGACCGAGCAACTGCAAGCCGACCGGCATCCCGTCCTGGAAGCCGCAGGGAACCGAGAGCCCGGGGATGCCCACGAGATTCGCCGACACGGTGTAGACGTCGGAAAGGTACATCGAAAGCGGGTCTGCGGTCTTCTCTCCGAGACGAAACGCGACTTCGGGTGCGGTCGGAGTCGCAATCACATCACAGCCGTCGAAGGCCTGCTCGAAATCGCTGCGGAGCAGTGTCCGCACCTGCTGGGCTTTACGGTAATAGGCGTCGTAGTAGCCGGCCGACAGAACGTAGGTGCCGAGCACGATTCGCCGCTTGACCTCGTCTCCGAACCCCTCCGAGCGTGTGCGCTCGTACATCTCGGTCAGACCAACGGTCCCGCGCGCGCGGTGTCCGTAGCGGACACCGTCGTACCGCGCGAGGTTGCTCGACGCCTCCGCGTCTGCGATCAGGTAGTAGGTCGCGATGCCGTAAGGCGTGTGGGGCAATGAAACTTCGCGGGTCTTCGCGCCTGCGCGCTCGAGCTCCTCGACCGCGGCACGAACTGTCGCGAGCACGGCCGCGTCCGCGCCATTCTCGACGAAGCACTCCCGCGGCAACCCGATCACGATGTCGTCGATGCTGTGACTCAGCGCATCGCCAAAAACAGGAGCCGGTTCCGGAATCGAGGTCGAGTCGCGGAGGTCGTGCCCCGAGATGATCTCGAGCACGGAGGCGCAGTCCCGGGCGGTGCGCGCCAGCACACCGATCTGGTCGAGCGACGACGCGAACGCAACAAGCCCCCAACGTGATACACGACCGTAGGTCGGCTTGATTCCCGTCACACCACAGAGAGACGATGGCTGCCGAATCGAGCCCCCGGTGTCGCTGCCGAGTGCAACCGGGACGATCCCGGCCGCTACCGCGGCCGCCGAGCCGCCCGACGAACCGCCGGTCGTCCGCGTCGGATCCCATGGGTTGTGACACGGCCCGATCGCGGAGTGCTCGGTCGACGAGCCCATCGCAAATTCGTCCATATTGGTCCGCCCGATTACGACGGCGCCGGCGTCGACCAGGCGCTGCACCGCGGTCGAAGTGTAAGGCGAGACGAAGCCCGTCAGGATGCGAGACGCGCAGGTGGTCGGTTCGCCCGCCTGAACCATGTTGTCCTTGATCGCGACCGGCACACCATCGACCAGCGAGCGCACCTCGCCCCGCTTCCGCCTGGCATCCGCCGCGAGGGCTTCCTCGCGGGCCGAATCGGCGCGGAGGCCCACGAAGCAGTTCAGCACGCCCTGGTGCGCTTCCGCACGTCCGAGCGCCTGCGCGACCAGATCCTGGGACGAAGTCGTACCGGCATCGAGGGCCGAGCGCAGCTCCGCGAGGGTTCCGAGCGGGGACGACACCGTCAACCCTCCTCTTCGCCTTCGATCACCTTCGGGACCACGAATGCCGTGTCCACTGCCTCTGGAGCGTTCCCGATCGCCAGCGCGGGATCGATCCCCGGAGCCGCGCAGTCGGGCCGCATCGGGGTTTCCAGCGGAATCGTGTGTGCGGTGGGTTCGATGCCCTCGGTATCGAGTTCCTGAAGTGTTGCGGCGTACTCGAGGATGTGGTCGAGATCGGTCGCCATTCGATCGGCTTCAGCGTCCGACAACGACAACCGTGCGAGTCTTGCGACGCGGTGGACCTCGGCTCGGGTGATGCGCGGCATGGCCGGAGAGGCTAGCAGCGTTTCCCAGGCGCGGGGCGGTCAGCCGTGATAGCCTCAGCGCTCGATATGAGCGAACTCGCAGAGATTTTCAGAGATCTACCGGAGACCGTTCAGCGCGGAATCCAGGATCTGGGCTGGACCGAGCCAATGCCCGTTCAGGCGAAAGTGCTGCCGCTGATGCGCGCGGGCACCGACCTGATCGTCAAGGCCATCACCGGCAGCGGCAAGACCGGCGCCTTCGGCATCCCGCTCATCACGGAGCTCGACCCCCCTGGTGATGGCGCCGACCCGAGAACTGGCCATCCAGGTCTGTGGCGAAATGGAGGCGCTCGGCCAGCACAAGGGGATCCGCTGCGTCCCGATCTACGGCGGCGTCGGCTACACCCTGCAGATCGAGGGAATCGAAGCCGGAGCCCACGTGATCGTCGGAACCCCCGGTCGCCTGCTCGATCACATCGGTTCGGGTCGCCTGAACCTCGACCACGTCCGCACACTCGTAGTCGACGAAGCCGACGAACTGTTGTCGCTGGGCTTCTGGCCCGACATGCGCGAAATCAACTCGCACTTGCCGAAGTCGCGCCAGTCGTGCCTGTTCTCGGCAACGATCCCCGAGAAGGTGCTGTCGTTGTCCCGGGTCTTTCTGAATGACCCGGAATTCATATCGATGTCCGAAGAGTTCGAATCGCCGCAATCGATCGAACACTTCTTCGTCGTCACGACCGCGCAGGAGAAGGACGCCACTCTCGTACGAATCATCGAGGACGAAGACCCCGAGAGTGCAATCATCTTCTGCAACACCAAGGACGACGTGCGATTCGTCACCTCTTACCTGCAGCGCCGCGGTTTCGACGCCGACCAGATCTCCGGCGACCTCTCGCAGGCGGCTCGTGAAATCGCGATGCGTCGGATCAAGGACGGCAATCTGCGCTTCCTGGTCGCGACCGATGTCGCCGCACGCGGCATCGACATCAGCGACCTGACCCACGTGATCTCGTACTCCTCGCCGCAATCACCCGAGGTCTACGTGCACCGCACCGGGCGCACCGGGCGCGCGGGCAAGGCCGGCATCGCCATATCGCTGGTATCGGGGCTCGACATCGGGAACTTCCGCTATCTCCAGCAGGTCAACAAGATCCAGATCATCGAGCGCGACATCCCCACCGAAGAGAGCATGCTCGAGAAGCTGCGGAGTCGGCTCTCGGTGAAGGTCGAGCAGGAGGTGCGGTCGCTGCCCGAGCGCGACCGCAAGGCCATGCTGGAACGATTCATTCCCATCGTCGAAGGCCTGATGCGTTCGCCCGAGGGAATGCGCGACATCGCCGCGATCTGTGCCTTCTACATGCAGGAGCACAAGCCCGAAACCACCGTTCCCGCCGACAGCGGCGACGACACCCCCGCGCCCGAGTCGCCGGCACCTGAACGCAGTGCGCGCCGTGGCCGGTCGCGAGACAATCGCGGCGGCAACCGCCGCGGTGGTCGTCGCCAACGCTAGGAGCGGGAAACACGAAGTGTTTCCCCAACGGCGCGGAAGCGCTGGCCGCAGAGCCACCAACGCGCGAGCAGGAACCTAGGGGCGAGCCGCCGTCCCTACTCCGGCGACCGAACCTCGAACCAGTCACAGCCACCGGTGGCACCGTCGAGCAGCGCGACCCGCCGACCCGCCGGGTCGATCCCCGCGATGCGGCCACCGAACGCCTGCGCGGCCATTTCCAGATCCGGCTTCGCTTCGGCGCGCAAGGATGCCATCGCGTCCGTCTCGCCGCCCGCAAATGCCATGCCCGACTCGGGCGCACGCACGCGCCGAGCTCGGCCATCCACCTCCAGCGTGGTCACGTCACCGCCCGCGTCAGCGAGCAGAATCACCGCGCGCCCGCCGCACGGCCGGCCGGTGCACCAGTCCGCGGCCCCGCGAATCGAATCGAAACGCGCGAGACAGTCCTGGATCAACAACGCCGCAGGCACAGCGCAGCCGTTTCCCGCGAATCCGCCCGGCAGCGAAACCCAGGTCGCCGCGAGGCCACCCTCGTTCACACCCGCGAGTGCCGCAGTGAACCACGGAAGTGTCACCTCGACCGACGCGAAGCCGCCATCCGGTCGGCTGTGTCGGATGACCGGCTCGCAGCCGAGGGTGCGCGCAACGATCGGAGCGCCGCCGGCCCGCGAAGCGTCGACGGCCAATGCAACGGCCGCACCGACATTCGTCGGAAGTTCGGCTCCGAGTTCACGCGCGAGTACCGAAGCGAGCCAACCGTGGGGAACCTCCGAGCCACGGACCAGGCCCTCAAGTGCCTCGGACTGCTGTGGAAAATAGCGCTTCAAATCGCGTGCGATCCGAGCGGGTCGCTTCTCGTTCACTCCGAGCTGGATACTCCAGCGCTCCCAGAACGGGGACCGCGCGAATTCCAGACGCAGGTCGTCCCGGCAAGCGCGTCCCTGATCGAGACCGAGGTCGCGCGGCGCTCCCTCACAGTGGAATTCACGCAGCATGCCGTCAACGACCGGGTGCGCTGCGAATCTGGAGAACCTCGTTGAGCGAGCCCGTTCGATATCCCTCGAGATCCAGCGACACCCACTGGAACCCGAGCGGCTTGATCGCGGCGACGATCGCGCGCGCCATCTCCGGGTCGAGCGCCCGCGGGAGCTCTTCCGGTGCGATCTCGACCCGTGCAACTTCGACATGGTGGCGCAAACGCACCTGACGGAAGCCGAGCGCCCGGATTCGGCTCTCCCCTTCCTCAATCTGGCGAAGTCGCTCCTCGGTCACCTCGGTTCCATACGGCAGCCGCGACGACAGACAGGCCGAGGCCGGCAGATCTGCTGTGGGCAGGCCGGCCGTGCGCGACAGCGCCCGGATGTCCGCCTTCGACATCTGCGCGTCGAGGAATGGCGAGAGCACGTTGCTCTCCACAGCGGCCCGATGACCCGGCCGAAAATCGCTGGTGTCATCGACGTTCACCCCGTAAGCAACCGCGTCGAAGCCGAGTTCATCGCGTAGGCCACCCAGGGCCTCGAACAGCTCGGACTTGCAGAAGTAACAACGGTCGGATCGATTGGCGCGGTAGTCGTCGCGATCCATTTCGTGCGTCGTGACGACGCGGTGCGGAATCCCGAAATCGGTCACGACCTGCAACGCCATTTCGCGATGGCTGTCCGGGTACGAGGGGGAATCCGCGGTCACCGCCAACATGTCGTCTCCGAGGGCGCGATGGGCCGCATACGCGAGGTAGCTCGAATCGACGCCGCCCGAATACGCCACCAGGAGCTTCCCGGCGGCCCGCAGGCCGTCGTGCAGCTGGTTCGCCTTTGCGACGAGTTCGGGGAGTTCGGGGGGCATCCGGCGAGGGTACGGAGGCCCCCAGATCGGGTCAAGCACGGACCGTTCAGTCGAAGCGCCGGGTGGGGCCGAGCGCGCGTCCCGTCCTGCGGGCTGGCCGCTTCGCGGCCAAAGCTTCCACGGCGTCCTTTAGTATGCTTGTCGACTCGGAGGGGTGGATGGATAGACGACGCGTCGGATTGTTGTTCGGGGGACGTTCGGTCGAGCACGAAGTCTCGCTGGCATCGGCGACTTCAGTGCTCGGGGCGCTCGATCCCGATCGCTACGACATCACCTTGATCGCAATCGCACCCGATGGGAGCTGGCACCTCGGCTCCCCGGCCCTGCCGCCCGGAGCTGCGATCACCGGTGAAGAAGTCAGCCTGCCCGCGAATCCTGCCTCACGATCGCTGGTCTCGGTGTCCGGTCGCGACCTCGAAGCCGCTGCCGACCTCGATGTGATCTTCTCGGTGATTCACGGCGCCGGCGGCGAGGACGGCTCGCTTCAGGGCCTCCTCGACATGGCGGGTATCGCGTACGTCGGGTCCGGCGTGCTTGGCTCGGCGGTCCAGATGGACAAGGACGTGTCGAAGCGGTTGCTCGCGGCAGCGGGCATACCCGTGGTTCCGTGGATCACCGTACGCGCCGCCGTTCTTCGACACGACGCAGCCACAGAAGCCGAGCGGGTGATCTCGGCGCTGGGGCTGCCGCTCTTCGTGAAGCCCGCCAACCTCGGCTCCTCGGTCGGAATCTCGCGCGTTGCCGAGCACGCCGAGTTGCTTCCGGCACTTCACGAAGCCGCACGCTACGACGCCAAGATCCTCGTCGAACGCGGGCTCGATGCGCGCGAGATCGAGGTCGCGCTGCTCGGCAACGACCCCATCGAAGCTTCCGTCCCCGGCGAAATTCGAACCGACCACGAGTGGTACGACTACGAAGCGAAGTACGCCGACGATGCCACCGAACTGATCGTGCCCGCGCCACTCTCCGACGAGCAGACCCGACACGTCCAGAATCTCGCAATCGGGGCAATGCGCGCGCTCGAAGGCTCGGGAATCGGGCGTGCCGACTTCCTGCTCGACAACCCGACCGGAGAGTTCTTCGTAAACGAGGTGAACAGCCTGCCGGGCTTCACCGAGTCCTCTATGTACCCGCGGCTGTGGGAAGCCTCCGGACTCCCCTATCCGACCCTGCTCGATCGCCTGATCGAACTCGCGCTCGAGCGCCACGACGAGCGGTCGGCACTTTCAACCGTCTACCGCTCGGATTGAACCCGGCCGCTTCATTGCTCGATGCGATAGCCGAGTGCCTTCAGCTGGTTGAGCTGCATCTCTTCGATCTCGATCGTGCCCGCCTCCACTCCCCACGGTGGATCATCATCAGCTACGTAGCGGGTAGCCATCTCGCGGTAGCTCGCGACTTCGTCGGCTCGTTCGCCGGCCTGGTCGTTCTGCTCGGTGGGATCAGTTGCCCAGTCGTAGAGCTCGGCCTTCTCGGGATCATTCAACGGAACGAAGACTCGCACCTGATCGTCCGTCACTCCGACCAGCGGGTTCGGGTCCGACTGACCGTTACCCCAGCGCCGGTCGAGTTCGGCATAGATCGGCCGCTCCAACCCTTCCGTACCCGACTCTGACGGCGCCCCGCCCGCGGCGAGGATCGCGGGCAACTGCGAAACCCCGTCCACGCCTTCGAGTGGCAACAGGCCCACCATGTCGAGAACGGTCGGCCACATGTCGATGTTTGGGACATTCGAGTCCACGACGATGCCCTCTTCCAGAACGAACGGAAGCATGATGATGAACGGCACCTCAGCAACTTCGCGATAGAGGTTGCGCGCGTGTCCCTCGTGGCCGTGCTCCTGAAACGCCTCACCGTGGTCGGAGCCGATCACGACGACGGTCTTCGTGAGCAGGTCCATATCGTCGATCTCGTGCAGGAACGCTCCGATGGTCCGATCGGTCCAGTTGACCGACTTGTCGTACGCATCCGAGTAGCTGCTGCCGTAGTCCGGCGCCTGATCATCGAAGACGTACTGGTGAATGTCCATGAGATGCAGGTAGAGGAAGAAGCGCTCGTTCCCGAAATTTCGCAGGAACTCGACGGCCGAATCCATCACGTCCAGATCTGTTCCCTTCAGGGCCCGGGCGCTCGGGTTTCCGCGCTGGAGCTTGCGCCGCTCGGGACTGCTCACGGGCTTTACGTAGGTGTCGAAGCCCTGGCCGAAGCCGAAGTTCGGCGCAACCCAGCCGTTGCGCCAGATTCCCGCGGTCCGAAAGCCCGCCTGCTGAAAGACTTCGGCGGGAAGCAGCGCATCTTCGGGAAGGGAGTGGTTGAAACGGAGGATTCCGTTCTTCCGAGGGTTGGTCGCAGTCCATAGCGAAGCCATCGATGACTTCGTCCAGCTCGACTGCGCAATCACATGCTTGAACACGATGCCGTGCCTGCCCAGGTCGTCCATGAATCGGCTCGTATCGCGTTCGTAGCCGTAGACCCCGAGGCGATCCGCACGAAGCGTATCCACCAGAATGAAGATGACGTTCAAGTCATCTCGCCCCGACAGCGCCACGATGTCATCGACCGTGCCCTTGGCTCGGGACGGAATCTGCAAATGAAACTGGCTTGCGACCGCGAAGGCGAGCAGCAGACCCGCGGCTGCGAAATAGAGCCAGGCGGAATCGAATATACGCCGCAACATCAGGACTTGCCTCCTCCAATCGGATCGCGAAGCGTAACAACCAACCGAGGCCAGAAAAAGCCCCGGCAAACGCGATTCTGATCGGACCGTGCGCAAGTGAATCCGCTTCACGCGGCAACGGCGCGACCTTTCGCCGCCGGCGGACATCGAACAAAAAAGGGCGGCTGCTCCGATAGGAGCAGCCGCCCCGTGCGGCCCCACAGGGCCTTTTAGGCGTTGCCTACTTCTTCATGCGGCTGCGGCCGAGGAGACCGAGGCCCACGACGCCAGAGCCGATCAGCAGCAGCAGACCCGGCTCGGGAACGAAGTGCAGGGTCAGCGAGGCGAACAGAGTAAGCTCCGAGCTGTTGCTGTTGACCCCCTGCACGGTGACCTGCTGCGGTGCAATCAACTGGATCAGGCCCGACCCGGTTGCCGTCGAAGAGTTGCTCGACGCAGCACCGTGCACGAAGCCCGTCCGCGACAAGGTCACAAAGCCGCCGTCCTTGGTCTGGTTG
>JAFDEI010000036.1 GCA_019310425.1 Deltaproteobacteria bacterium
GCCGCGCTGGTAGAGCTGATCGCCTACCGGGAGTTCCGACCCGTGCCTGCGGAAGGGGAGAGCGAGTGGGGCAACGCTCGCTACGGCGCGTACCTGCTGCGCCGCGACAGCGAGCCTGTGTGGGCGGACCTCGGCGAGGCGTCGCGCGTCGAGGCGCAGGTGCAGACGTTCCGCGCGGCGCTACGAACGGAGTCGGAGGGCGGACGAGTAGCACTGCGGGCAATTGGAGCGGATGTGCGCACCACCGGACGCGCGCTCTACGAAACGGTTCTCGCCCCCCTGGCATCTCGGCTCGAGGGCGTCCGGTTCCTGCTGGTGGCGCCCGACGGCGTGCTGAACCTGATTCCCTTTGCCGCGCTGAGGGACGCCGAGGACCGCTACCTGGTGGAGCGCTACACCCTCACGCATCTCACGAGCGGCCGCGATCTCCTGCGCCTCGGCGAAGCCCAGGCGTCCGGCAACCCGCCCGTGGTGATCGCCGCCCCCGATTACGGCGCCCTCTCCGCGGCGGCCCAGCAGGTGGCGGCTCGCTCTCCGCAAGCTCCGGCGTCGAGGCGCTCGCGCGATCTCACCCCGCTGCAATGGGAGCCGCTGCCGGGTGCGCGCCTCGAGGGAGAGGCGCTCGGAAAGCTGCTGGGCGTCGAGGCGCTGGCCGGCGCGGACGCACGAGAATCCCTGCTCAAGCAGGTGCACGGTCCGCGCCTGCTTCACATCGCCACGCATGGTTTCTTCCTCACCGATCAGCAGCAGCTGCTCCCGCAGGCACGCGCACCCGGGTCGCAACTCCCCGCCGGTGTCTCGGGCTCTTCGTTCCTGCGCCCGCCCCTGGGGATGGGCGAGAACCCGCTGCTGCGCTCGGGCCTGGCGCTGGCAGGCGCGAACCAGCGCGACGAGGGTGCCGAGGACGGCATCCTGACGGCGCTCGAGATGGCGGGGCTGGACCTCACGGGGACACAGCTCGTGGTGCTCTCGGCCTGCGACACGGGGCTCGGGACGGTGGCGAACGGCGAGGGCGTCTACGGACTTCGGCGCGCGGTGGTAATGGCAGGTGCCGAGGCGCAGCTCACCAGCCTGTGGAGGGTGAGCGACGAGGTCACGCGAAAGCTGATGGAGTCGTACTACCGGCGTCTGATTGCGGGCGAGGGCCGCGCAGAAGCGCTGCGCGTCGTGCAGCTCGGGATGCTCGATGACACCTGGATGCGTCATCCCTACTACTGGGCGAGCTTCGTTCCGATCGGCACATGGAAGGCCCTCTCGCGGACCACCGAGTCGGCCTCGATTGACGAGCGTTAGCAAAGGACTCGAACTTTTATTGGGAGCTGCGGGCAGATGTTGATCCGATTATCGCGCCCGCAGCATCTTATCGATGGAGGACCAAGCAACCACTTCGATCCTCGAGGGAGGATGTGAGTCACCACCCCGACGAAAAGAGGAAAAACGCGATGACGAAGATTCTCCGGAATCCTGCAAAGGCAGGTCTCCTCCTGGCACTGCTCATTGGGCTGCTCGGGAATGGGCAGTGCCAGATGGCCGTGGAAATCTGGGCGGATCTCCAAGCGCAGCTCGACTCCCATCAAGAGCAGCTCGATTCCCAGCAAGATCAGATTTGCACGCTATACGGCGACTCAGACCTTCCCCGCCCTCCGGAATGCATCGACCCTCGGAGATGCCCGGAGCCCTGTGAGTGTGATCCGTGCGCCCCCGAATGTGGCGGATGCCCCTGTGGTCCCATGGGGTGTTCGTGAGGGCCGGGGCATAGCGGACTTTCTCGGGAAAAGGCGTCGGACTCCTCCTTGGTGGTGAGAGATCTCGCCTCACACTATATGGTGTCGTATCAACCGGGGAGCGGCCGGGTAGAGATTGATCCGTTTTCCGCGTCTGGACCGACTATTTCGAGTGAGAGTGCGAGCGGCCTCGATCCGCGCCGCAAACCCTGGAAGGAGGCGCACCATGAAGCGCACGAGCACATTCCTTGTCGGGATCGTTCTCTTCCTCGGGCTTACGCTTTCACTGGCATGCGCGACCATGCCCATACCACCGGCGCGAGAGAGTCCGGAACTCTCCGTGATCGGAATCGCCGTGAGTACCATCCCTCCCATTGGGTGGTGGCACAACCAGGCTACGTACGTGTACTTCGTGCGCTTGGACGATGCGGACGACCATGCGCGGTACGAGCCGATCCGATCGAACTACACCAGGGGCAAGTACGTGTATCTCTTCAACGCCTGGCCCGGCCGCTACGCCGTGCTCGCCGCAGGGTACGAGACGCAGAGCCAGGGAGCGCCGATCGGAAGCAGCGTCGGCGTCGGGGGAGGCGTCACCGTGAGCGCCTCAGTGACGCCGACGTACCACAACACCTTCACGGCCTATTTTCCGAGCACTCTGATCGACAAGACCGCCGTGACGGTAGGCCAAGGCGAACTGGCCTTCATGGGGGAGATTGTCCTCGACATTACGGATTGGGAAGCCGCCGACGATGATCAGCTGCATTACTACGGCTTGCTGGCTCCGGGGCACAAGGATCTGAACTTCCTGATGAAGGCGTTTTCTGGGCAGCGGCACGACGCGGGAATCGAGCACGAGCTGGATCAGAACCTGGCGGCCCGGAAGCGATTTCTGGAGCATTCACAGCATGCGCTCACGGACACCTGGGAGGACGTTGTGCTGAACCCCGTCGGCGCCGGACCGACGGCTCGCTGACTACCGGACAGAAATCGATCCGATATCCGAGTCTGGACCGACTATCTCGTGTGAGAGCGAAAGCCGGCTTCGAACGGGCGTCTTGATTCCGCCTCTGGAGTGGCGGAAGCGAGGCCAGGCACCCGCCCTCGGGGAGGAGATCGAATGAGCCATCACTCGAATCGTCTCGTTCAGCGGGGGGAGTTTCGCTCCAGAGCTGTTCCCGCTTGGTCCCCGCCCGCAGGAGCGATGAAGCAGGGCCTCGGCTTCGGGTGTCTGGCGATCGTGGCGCTCGCGTGCACGGCCTGCTGGACACTGTTTCCTCGCCAGACGCTCGAGGTGGAAAAGCTCGAGATGGGCATGAAGCCCGAGGCGGTCCGGGCCCTGATCGGGGAGCCCGAATGGGTCGAGGTGGGCATGAAGCCCGAGGCGGTCCGGGCCCTGATCGGCGAGCGCGAGCGGGTCGAGCCAGGGCATTCGCTCCCCGGGACCTGGCCGGGGCTGCAGCCGGAGCCCTCGGACTTTCCGGCGACGCCCACGGGGCTGACGGAGACGCTCTCGGGTGTGCGGGCAACGGAGACCTGGTTCTACGCCGACGAGTTCGTCCATCCCGACATAGGGACCACCAGGCGAACGACCTGCCTGCACTTCGAGGACGAGCGACTGGCCGAATGGAACTTCGGGTACGGGACCGACTGCATGGAGCGAGAGGCGACGACGGGAGGCCAGATGGTCTTCGATCGGCCGCTCGGCGCCTGGCGCGTGGTCAACTGCGGCGCTTCAGCGCACGGCGGTCACTGCGCCCACTACTACCACGACGGCTTCTTCTACCGCTACGACAGCGACGGCTGGTGTAAGAGTGCGCGCTCCACCGGTCCCTTCAAACCCATCCAGAAGCCCCCGCGGACGCTCGAAAGTTGCATCGAGGATCCGATCACGAGAGAGGCGGGGGCTCAGGCGGCCAAGCAAAACGCCAAGGCGGAGTTCAAGGAATTCCGGAAGGCAGCGAAGCAGGCGATCAGGGGGGCGGAAAAAGCGAGGATCGACGAAGCCAAGCAGATGTACAAAGCGAAAATCGAGACGATCGAGAAGCACACGAAGGAGGCGACCCGCCAGATCAGTAGCGAGCCCGACGCCAAGACGAGGAAACGGGAGATCGCGGCGATAAAGCGGGATGCCAGGTCGGAGATCAAGGCGACCGAGAGGGCAAAAAAGCAGGAGATCAAGGCGATAAAGCAGGATGCCAAGACGAAGATCAAGACGATCGAAGTTCCTGAAAGGACCTATCGAAGCGCCGGCCGCGGTCGTCGAAGCCAAGGCGTCTTTTGGAATGGAAGCGGTGGTGGCGGTTCCACCGGCGGTGGTATTGGAGGTGGTAGCGTTGGCGGCGGCAGTGGCGGCGGTAGCAGCAGCGGTGGCGGCAGTCGTGGCGGAGGCGGGGGCGACGGTCGGCGCGGCAGGCGATGAGATTCCGCCTAGTCGATCTCGAGCTTCAGCATCTTGCGTTGCGCCTCCGCGCGCTCCCGCGCCGGCAGGCGCGCTCTTTCGATCTCGAGTCGCAGCTCCCGTGCCGTGCGCGCTTCCTCGATTTCGAATCGCAGCTCCTTGCCGACCAGATCGAGGCGTTTCTTCTCGAGCGACATCCGCACGCGACGCTCGACGGCGAGGCAGACCTCGAGGAGTTCGTTGCGCTGGACCACGAACATCGGGAGCAGCGCGGGTTCCGGCATGTCGGGATCGAGGCGGACATCCAGGCTGCGCAACGCGGCGGCGCCCGATTCGGTGCGGGCCGTGGCCTCGACACGGTTCCGCCCGGGCTCCATCCGTAGGAAGCCGATCCACGACCCGTCCGCGGCGAGACGAAACGGCTGGGCCTCGGCTCCAGTCGTGACACTGCGGAGGGCGACATCGCTCAGGCTCGTGAAGTGGACATCGCGCATCAGCTCGACGAGGGCGCCGGCGCGCGGCACGGGGGTGAAGGAGCCGCCGGTCCTCGCCGCCATCTCGACCACGGCGACCGGCCCCTCCAAGGCATCGGAGCCGATCGCGAAGGAATGGATGCGAACATCGGCCTGAGCCGCCCTCTCCGCAGCGTCGAGCACCGCGAGAACGTTCTCCCGCTCGAACGCCGGCCCGTAGGGCAAAGTGGGCTGGCCGTCGGTGAAGAAGACGACGACCTTCTGACTCCCGGGATTGGTCGAAGTTTCGGCCGGTGCCACCAGCTCGCGGGTTGCCTGATCGACGCCGGCCGCCATGTGGGTACTGCCGGATGGTTCTTGGCCCAGAACTCCGGAGAGCGCGAGGTCGATCAAGGCATGGTCGAAGGTAAGGGGCTGGATGGTCGAAGCGGGTTCCGGCGGATCGCCCGCGCTGCCCCCGGCGCGTGCGTCGGATGCCTCGCCCGAGAAGGTCACGACTGCAAGCCGCGTCCGGCGCGGATCGAGCCCCCGCAGCAGCAGGCGCGCCGCCGCGATCTCGGCTGCCAGAACCGAGTCGCCCGGGTCGCTGCTTTGCTCATCGAAGATCGGCCCGACCTGACCCACCAACGGCCGGCCGACGATGCCGTTGCCGTTGATGTCCGCCCCGCTCGTATCGATGGTCGATAGAGAGGTGTCGAGGACGATCACGACGTCCAGGCGGGCCGACTCCCCGGAAAGCGACAGGGCGTGCCCCGCGACGAAGACCCCACAGGCCGAGCCATTGACGACGGCTCCGTCGGGCGGGTATTCCACCTCGAGTTCGACCCGGTCGTCTGGACGGACGACTGGATCGTGCGGGTCGCCTCCGTCGCGCGCTGCCGCGACGGAGGCGAGGCCGATCAAGAGCACTGCAATCGTACGGCGCATCCAGCCGAACCCCCTGCGCTGCGAACAGCGCATACGAGAGGCTATGGCTACCGCATCGCCTCCCGCAACCGTCGGGGCGTCAGTCCCGCCGCGGGCTCCCCGTAGGGTGAACGGTCGGGGTGATGGTTTACAGAAGTCTGGGCACATCCTTTACACCAAAGGACGCCCTGGATGGAAACAAACCCTAAGAAGCAGCGTCAGCATTGCTATCGCGACTACGCGAGTGGCCAGTGGTCGATGAGCGAACTGTGTGGCCGATATCAGATCTCTCGGCCCACCGGCTACAAGTGGGGCGACCGGATCGAGGCGGAGGGTCTGAAGGCGGTCGACGACCGCTCCCGAGCTCCCAATCGCCATCCCAACCGAACGCCCGAGCATGTTGCGCGAGAGACCCTGTTGCTTCGGGAGAAGTACGGGGGGGGAGCAACCAAGCTGCACCAGATCCTGAAGAGACGGCATCCGAGTCGGAACCTTCCCGGCCCGGAATACGGTCAACGAAATCCTGGATCGACACGGCCATCTTCGAAAGAATCGGCGCAGGCAGGCTTGGAAGCATCCCGGCGCCGTGCGCTTGGAGACAGCGGGGCCGAACGAGCCGTTGTGAAACCGTTGTGGATTAGCCTTGAGATCGCCGAAAAGGGATAGGATCCGCGATCGCCCAAGTGCCCGACATCGCATGAAATCAAAGGGTTACGCGAAGCCGCGATCACTTTAGGAAACCGACGCTCTATCCTCTGAGCTACGGGGGCGCGGAACGGGAAAGTATCGGAGTCGCGCGGCGTTAGCGAGTTCAGCGCGCGGCGTTCTCGCTCGTGCCGTTGTGACTTTCTTCGACGACGCGCGCGATCAGGTCCGCGGGAACCTCGCCCTCGCGCAACACCATCGGCTCGCGATACGGGTCACCCTCGAGCCGGCTAGCGATGCGCACTGATCGTCTTCACCACGTCCAAGTACACATGCGTCACCTCGTCCAGCGTGAAGCCGGCCGCCCTCACGTTTTCGACTGTCGGCCGGTTCATCTCCGGCCCGACCTGCCGCGAGAGCGGGGTCATCAGGTTCATCATCAGGCTGAAGGGGAAGTAGCGGCTGCCGGTGTGCTCGAACATATGCAGCTCGCCACCGGGCTTCAGCACGCGCCGCAGCGCTTCCAGCCCCTGGATCGGGTTCGGCACGGAACAGAATGTGCACGAGGTGAAGACCTGGTCGAATTCGCCCTCGGCGAAGGGCATGTCGTGCACGTCCATCTGGCGCAGTTCGAGCGAGCCCGAATAGCCCTCGGCTCGCCCCTTCGCCTTCTCCAGCATGCCCTCGCTGATGTCGATGCCGGTGATGCTTCGACCTTCCGGAAAGAACTGGATGTCGAGGCCGGTTCCGATCGCGAGAAAGAGGATCTTGCCATCGCCCATGCGTGAGAAGAGCTGGCGTTTGAATGGCGCCCAACGCTTCTCGGGTCCATAGCCCGCCATCAAATCGAAATTCGCCGAAGCGCGGTCCCACTTCTTCTTGGTTACGAGGTCCATTGCGATGCCTTCCGCTTGATCCACGCATTCGCAAAATAGGTCGCGACGACCACGACGATGCCGCTGTACGCACCGGCCCGGGCGGCCCAAGCGAAGCCGATGTCGCCCATCGCGGCGGCCATCGAAACGATCATGCCGGCAACCATAAGAGTGCCCCCGCGACCAGTGCGAATGGCATCGAAAGCGCCATGCCAAGCGCCATGCCGGCGAACATCGCCAACAGCATGTTCCAGCTCGGCCCGAAGACGGCAGCGCTGATCAAGCCGATGAAGACGCCCGCGAGACAGTTCGTCGCGAGGTCGCCGAATACGAAATAGGGTCTCGTTTCCAGTGGGTCGCTCCCAGATCCGAGGGTCGGATCGCAGGCGGCGATCTTAGCTCGACACCCGGCGGATGGGCTGCATGAGCGAGGGGGACTGCATCGGCGTCGAAAGCGGGTCGGGGCAGGTCTACGAAGTCTCGGCCCACGCAGTCCGGGTAGCAGAAGGACGGGCAGCGGAGGCCGCTCGTCGGCGCACCCAGTCCGCGTATCCCCGCGGCGGAAAGAAGGCGAATCCGTACGTGACGGTGGCGACGGCACCCAGCACGCCGATGTTCAGCAGGCCGAGCTGCGTCCAGAGATGCTCGGCCGGGAGCATGATGACTGGGAGATAGCCGATGAGGATGCCCGTCCCGCAGCAGGCGCCGACGCCCCAGAGCAGGAGACGGTTGGCGACCAGCGGATCACCGAGGCCGAGCCGTATCCGCCTTCGCAACATGCGGTAGTGGCTCAGGGCTTCGATGGCTGCCCAGAGCGTCGCGGGAAGGCTCACCGAACTCAGGATCGCCCGCTGGACGGCAACTTCGTTACCGGTCGTAAACGTGCCGATCGACCACGTCCACAGGATCAGGCCCACCCCCCCTGCAGCGATCGCCAGCGTGAGCGCCAGCGCCCAAGCTCGCCCCGGCCGAAAGACCAGCCTGACGAAGCTCGCGGAGAGGATGACGCCGGCCATGCCGCCGAGGTAGTTGACGAGGAGCATGAGTCCTCGAGTCTGCACCGAATGGGGAAAGCCGGGCGCGTGGATGTACTGCGAGAGCGCTCCGCTGAGCGGACCAACCAGGAAGGCCGCCCCGAGCAGGAGCTCGGGGAGGGCCCGGTGTCGATAGGCGAGCAGGAGCAGCCGCCCTCCCACGACGAGACCCATCACGAAGAAGGGCCCGCCGCCCAACATCACGACCAACTCCATGAGGCTGCTCCTCAGCAGTTATGTCTTGATCATCGGCCATCGCTGGCGGCACTGAAACGATTCCGTGTACGATGTGCAGTTGGCCTTGAAAGTTCTTGAAGAGGCTGTAGCCATCGCAGCCCACATCGCGGCAGCCTGATCACACAGCGGTCGTTCGCGGCCCGCGCCTACGCCTCGAGTTCGATGCCGTAGTGGTCGGTGTAGGGGAGCATCTTCTCGCGGAGCTTGGCGGGATCGAAGCCCCACTCTTCGGCCGAGTACTTGTGCTTGCCGAATTTTCCCTTGGGCTTCGATTCGAGGTAGCGCGGAATCGCGTCGGCGTGTTCGCCGAGGAACGGCCGGTTCATCTCGCCATAGAGCTTCTCGATGGCCGCGACGGGGTCGGCCATCAGGGCAGTGAAATGTGAGTCGACGATCCGATCCGGTAGCTCGCCGGCGCTTCGTCGCTGTGCCAGCAGCATCATCATGTCGCCCAGGCCGGCCCCGTTGGCCTCGGGCAGTTCGACTTCGTCGCTGCGCTCCCAGCGCACGGTGGCGAGCGTGCTCAGGCTCGAGGGCTCGGTCTTGAGTGGGTCGCGGTGGGTGTGGATCACCCAGGCGTCGGGGTACGTCGCGAAGAGAAGATCGATGAATACGAGGTAGAGTGGCGTCTTCAAGATCCAGTTCTGCGGCGGCCCGCCGTACTGGAGGGTCTGGAGCAAGGCGCGGTGATAGTCCATCGCGGCCGGGTAGTCGGGTACCCAGTTGGGCATGCTGGCAATCATGCCCCAATGGCCGCCGGTGAAGCTCGGCAGGGTGAGGGTCACGCATTCGACGGGCAAGTCGGCGCGCAGCTCGTGGATGGCAGCAAACTCGGGTTGCACGTCGGCCCAGAACTCCTGCTCGCATTCCGCCATCTCGCGCAGCGCGGCATCGCTCGCGCCTCCGAACGGCACCGGGTGCATCACTTCCCAAGCCAGCGGCGAACGCGCGTTCGGGTCGAGGGCGAGTAATTCGAACAGGATCGAGGTACCCGAGCGAGGCGGCCCGGTGATGACGATGGGAGTGTCGATCGCCTCGTCTGCGATGCCCGGATTCTCTTTGCGCGCCTGGGTCATCAGCAGCCGCGTCCGCAGACCCCGGAGCAGCTCCTGTCGGGTTATCAATCGGCCCAGCGCGTGCAGCCGACCGGTCGACTCGAGCTCGCTGACGAGCGAGAGAAAACGTCCATGCCAGTCGCCGTCGAAGTCGCCGAAGTCGCTGAGGCCTCCGGTCGACAGGGTCGCCGCGCTGATGAGCGCTTCGGGCTCGAGCGGGATCAGCTTGTCGGCACCCCCCACCGACTCCCCCATGCCATTGATGCGGCGAACCCAGTCGGGACGAGTGTAGTGGTCGGCCAGGCTCTTGATGACGGGCATTGGGGTCTCGGCTCCTATCGGTTCAGCGCGTTCACAGCATCCACAGCGACCACCTCGGTCGTCACCGGCGGGACCGGCTCCTCGGGCAACAGAAAGCGCCAGAAGATCATCCCGGTGGGCAGCCCCGCCGTGTCGATCCAATTGGGTACACCGGGGTCACGCTGGGCCACCGCAATGGCGAAGCTGCCGTCCTTCTCGTAGCGAACCTGATTCCGATTCAACGAGACCCGGCGATAGCGGTAGGGTGGCGTCTGCAGGCGGTGGTTCCACAGCACCACATTTCCGAAGCGGCAGCGCGGGAAGCGGCCCCGCATGATGAGCGCCTGATCGGGGTCGAGTTCGTAACGGGCCTGCAGGTAGGCGTTGTCCACCGCCGCATAGCCGATCTCGGCGTTGCTCTCGTCGTAGGCGGAATTGTCGAACTGGTTGACCACGTTCGACACCCAGGAAGGCATCACCTCCGGCGGCAGATCCGGGAAATCGATCGTGACGCCGCGAATGAAGTTGATCACCCGCTGGATTCCCGCGGCGATGGCCGCGTCGTCCATCGGAGCCGCCGGCCCGGGATCCTCCACGGGCTCGATCCAGAGCGGGACGTGGAAGGTCGGGTCGGTCGCGACGTTCCGCTCCCACTCCCAGTAGTGGCGGGTGGTGATGCTGCCCGCGTCGGGCTCGAGTCGCAGCCAGTTGCGCGGCTGGGGCTCGGGGCTCGCGATGATCTCGTAGCTGCCATCGGCCGCGATGTCGAACTGCGTGTCGTTCATGCTCGAGATCACACCCTTCGAGATGTGGCCCTCCTGGGCTCCGGTCTCGACGCTGAACGACGTGTAGCAAGCACCGTGAACGTTGCCGCGAATCCGGTAGCTGCCTGCAGGGTCGACGATGGCGCCGTAGTAGAGGGCGTCGGGGTTGTCACCGAGGAGTTTCTTCTTCAGGCCCAGCCAGCGCTGGAACATGGGGCGCTTGGGATCCGAGTCGAACCAGCACTGAAAACCGTGCTGCAGCGCGTTGGCGAGCAAGAAACGCCCCGCAGACCGCTCGGCGGACGTGTGCATGCCGCGATCGGGGCTGATGTAGCCCGCCTCGATCTCGCCGAGCACCGCCGTCAGGTCGGCGTAGGCGCGTGCCGCCGCATCCGTCGCATCCGCCTGGGAGTCGTCTCGAGCCACCGGCTCTCCTTGCGCGCTGCTGCTCGGCCCGAGCGGGCGCGTCCGGTCCGGCCACAGTGGCGGGGTCGATGATATGCTGCCGGCTGACTCCATCAAGGCCCGAGGATGCAATTTTGACTTCTTCCGATTCCGAGAGCCGCCAAGCCTTCAACGAATTGCTCGACCTGCTGCGCGAGCTGAGCGAGCGCTACGCCGGACCCGAGTGGCTGGTGCAAGAGGCCGACGACGTGGGCGAGGCCCTGCGCGCGATCCTTCACCTGCTCGAGGCCTCACTGCTGACACGCATGGAGTCGAATCCCGCGCATCCCTGGCTGCGCGAGTTTCCACTTCCGACTAGAAAATTCCTCGGGGACAACGCCGACGCGATCTACTACGAGACTGCGATCTCGCCCGAACACCATTACCGGCTTCGCGGCAACATGGCCGGCGCAGTCTACGTCTCGATCACGGTCGAGGCGGGTGCGCCCGATGGCGGGTTCTCGCAGAAGACGGCCGGTGTCATCAACGACTCGCAGTTCGATGTGGCCGAGGACGGGAGCTTCGAGATCCGACTCGGCGGTAAGCCCGCCCCGCGCGGATGGCTCGCGTTGCCGCCGGATGCGTGTCGCATCATGACGCGTCACTACTACGAGGACGAGGTCCCCGCGGCGATGGAGCCGCGGCACATCGACTTCCAGATCGAGGTGCTCGACCCGGCGGGCCCGCCCGCCCCCCCGAACGACACCAACGTCGCGGACGCCATCCGCCGCGTGGCGAACTTCATGAAGACGTCGATGCTGGATCAGGGCCCGCCCCCGCGAGAGAACCAGCCGGACTTCGTGTCCCGTGTTCCCAACGAGTTCCCGAAGCCCGTGAAGCCGGGCGACTATGGCTTGGCCGCGGCCGACGCGGCCTACAGCATGGCGCCCTTCATGCTCCCACCCGGGCAGGCGCTGGTGATCGAGGGGCGTTGGCCGGAAGATTGCCGCAGCGCCAATGTCTGCCTCTGGAATCGCCACATGCAGACCTTCGACTATCTGAACCGGCAGGTCACACTGAACCGCAAGCAGACCAAGCTCGAGGCGGACGGCAGCTTCCGGCTGGTGGTCGCTGCCGATGACCCCGGCCTGCCCAACTGGCTCGACACGGAGGGACGCAGCTTCGGCCTCGTCTTCTTCCGCTACATGCTTCCCGAAGGCGAGATCGAGCGGCCGCGGGCGCAGCTCGTCTCCATCGACTCGCTGCGCTGCTGATCCGTCCGGGTGTGCGGTAAAGGGAGAGCCCAGTGACCGCCGTGCCGGTTTGGACCGCCACCGCCGCCGTGCTGCTGCCGGCGTTGATCGGCGTGCTGCTACTCGCCGCTCCGCGCCTGGCGGGTGCGGCGCGGCTGCTGGCTGTCGCGGCGTCGGCCGGCTCGCTGCTGCTGTTTGCGCGCATGCTCGCCGCCGGCGCGAGCGGCGTTGCGGTCGCCTGGGAATGGGCACCCGCGTTGTCCCTGCGCGTGGCCTGGCGACTCGATGTCGCGACGCTCGCATTCGCGGTGTTGGTCGCGGGAGTCGGCGCGCTGGTGCTGCACTTCGCGGGCGCGTACTTCGGTCCGACGTCGAAGGGCCGCAAGGCGATCGCACTGCTGTGCATCTTCCAGGCATCGATGCTCGGGCTCGTGCTCGCCGACGAGCTGCTGCTGCTGTTCACTTTCTGGGAGCTCACGGGTCTGTGCTCGTTCTTCCTGATCATCACGGACGCGGACAAGCGCGACGACACCTTCGCGGCCGCCCAGCAGGCGCTGGTGGTGACGGTCAGCGGGGCGCTGCCGATGCTGATCGGATTCATCTATCTGATTTCCGAGACCGGAACCGGCAGCCTGTCCACACTCGTGAGCCTCGAGCTGCCGCTACGCGTCCAGACGATCGCGCTCGCGCTGATCCTGCCCGGCATCCTCACCAAGAGCGCCCAACTGCCCTTCCATTTCTGGCTGCCGGGTGCGATGGCGGCGCCGACCCCCATCTCGGCCTACCTCCACTCCGCCACCATGGTGAAGGCGGGACTGCTCCTGCTCCTCTACCTGTTCCCGATCTGCGGCGAGTCGGCGCTCTGGAGCGGGCTGCTGATCCCCGTCGGCGCGGCGACCTGCCTCTGGGGCAGCTACCAGGCGCTCCGCCAGGACGACGTCAAGCTGCTGATGGCGTGGTCGACCGTCTCACAGCTCGGCTTGATGACGATCACCGCGGGCCTCGGCAACGACCTCGCGATCCGTGCGGCGATCCTCTACCTGCTCGCGCACGCGGTTTTCAAGGCCGGCCTGTTCCTCGGGATCGGCGCGATCGACCACGCGGCCGGTACCCGCAAGCTCTCCCTACTCGGCGGCCTCCGGCACCGGACACCGCTGCTCTGCGCCGTGGTCGCGGTACTTGCGGGCTCGATGGCCGGGCTGCCGCCGTTCGCGGGCTTTCTCTCGAAGGAGTTGGTGCTGAAGAAGCTGCTGCTCTCGGACACCCCGATGCACGACGTCGCAGTACTCGGCATCGTGCTCGGCTCGATCGGCACGGCCGCCTACACGACGCGCTTCTTCTTCGGTTGCTTTGCGGGCCGCCCGCGCAGCGACGCCGCCGCCACCGCACAGCCACCCGGCTTCGCATTTCTGCTCGCACCCGGGCTGCTGGCGGCACTGAGCCTCGCGGCCGGCCTCGCCGCACCCTACACCGACCGCTTCGTCGTCGAGCCGATGACCACCGCACTGCTGGGCTATCGCCTGGCCGTGCCCGAGTTGCGCCTCTGGCACGGGATCAACGTGCCGCTGATTCTGAGCAGCGTGATCCTGACCCTCGGCTTCCTGCTTTACCGCGTCTCCGGACGGACGCGACTCCCGGGCCTGCCCGCGGTGCTCGACGGGTCGCGCGGCTTCGAAGCCGTGCTCACGCGCGCGCAGTCGATCGGCGGCGCGTGTAATCGCGCGCTCGCGGGCGCCTCACCGAGTGTCTATATCGCGCTGCTGCTCGCGCTCGCGTTCGCGGGGGCCCTGCCGCTCGTCGGCCGGCTCTCGGGATTGCTTTCGCTCGGATGGAATCTGGGGGGAACCATCCTGCTCGTGCTGCTCGCTTTCAGCCTGGCGCTGACGGTCGGGCTCGCGAGCAAGGTCGGTCGCATCCTCGCCCTCACCGCGGCCGGCTTCGCGGTTGCGATGCTCTTCGGCCTGCTCAACGCGCCCGACCTCGTGCTGACCCAGCTGCTGGTCGAAGTGTTGACGACGGTGTTCTTCCTGCTCGCGATCCGCTTCATCGGCCATCGCGAGCCGGCGCCACAGGCGACACCTCGAGTCCAGACGTTGCGACTCGCATTTGCCGCGACGGTCGGGCTCGCCTCCGCCGCACTCGTGTTCGCGCTCCACACACTTCCCCGCCAGACGCGGATCGCCGACTATTACTTCGAAGCGGGCCCGAGGGTCGCCAAGGGGCATAACCTCGTGAACCTGGTGCTGTCCGACTTCCGCGGACTCGACACGCTGATCGAAACTCTCGTCGTGCTCGTGGTCGGGCTCGGCGTGATCGCGTTGATGCGCGGTCGCGAACTACCGCCTCGGCAGAGCGCGCAGGGACCTGATCGATGAAGAGCTTTCTACTCCAGGAATTCTCGCGGCTGATTCTGCCCTTGGCGCTGCTGCTCGGCCTCGCACTGCTGCTGAAAGGCCACGACGCACCGGGCGGCGGTTTCGTCGGTGGGCTGTCGTTCGCGGTCGCGGGCATCCTCGGCTTCACTGCGTACGGCGTGCGGCGCTTTCACGCCGCCATGGCGGTCGAGCCCGAGCGGGTGGCGCTGCTCGGCGGGCTGCTCTTGATTGCGAGCCTGGCAGCCCCGCTGTTGCTCGGCGACCCGGGCCTCACGCATCGCCACGGCGCGATCGAGTTCGGACCCATCGCCTGGAAGTGGCACACCACTCTTGTGTTCGAGATCGGCGTCGTGATGACCATCGGCGGCGCCCTGAGCGCAGCCGCGCTGTGGCTCTGGGAGACACCGCTGCGCACCGAGGAGGACGACTGAGATGCTGCCCGTCGTCACCGTAGCGGTCTTTCTGCTGGTCACGGCGGGTGTCTACCTGCTGCTGCACCGCAGCCTGCTGCGCGTCGCGCTCGGCCTGACTTGCCTTACTCACGGGGTGAACTTCCTGGTGCTCAGCGCCGGGCGTTGGGGCAGCGCGGCCCCGATCGTGACCGACGGCGTTGGTGCCGCGAATATCGCCGATCCGGTGCCCCAGGCGTTCGTGCTGACCGCGATCGTGATCGCGATGGCGTTCACGCTGTACCTGCTCGCGGGCATGGCGGTCCAGACGCGTTGGGGCGGTATCCCCAAGCTCGTGCCGGCAGCCGAAGACGACGCTGCGCTGCCCGCGGAATCGATCCTCGCCGAACTGGAAGGCCGGGGGGAAGAAACGTGATCCTGGTGTTGTTGTTCGTGCTCCCGGGGCTGACGGCACTCGGGCTCTGGCTCGCACGGCCGTCGCCGCGCGTCTCGCGCGCGATCTCGCTCGCTGCCGCCGGCTTGCTCGCGGCACTCGCGCTGCAGCCCGCCGTTCGGGATCGCCTTCGCGGCCGACCGCCTGTCGGCGATCTTCATCGCGCTTCACGCGGTGCTGTTGGGGGTGACCCTGCTCGCGCTGCGCCCCGAGGTCCACGGCGAGCGAGTCGTGCAGCGCGCACACCCGCTGCTGTTCATGCTCAGCTTCGGCCTCTTCGGGAGTTTCCTCACCGCCGACCTCTTCAACCTGTTCGTGATGTTCGAGCTGGTGCTGATCACGTCCTACCTGTTGATCCAGATTCCCGGAACGCGCCGGTCGCTCGCGGCCCGGAATCCTCTACGCCCTGGGCGGATCCGTGAATGCGGCCGAGCTGCCGCGCGAACTCGCCCACGCACCCGAGACGCTGCGACGAGTCGCGCTCACGCTGCTCGTGCTGGCGTTCGCGACCAAGGCCGCCCTGGTGCCGCTGTGTTTCTGGATGCCGGCCAGCTACCCCACCCTGTCCGCACCGCTCGCCTCGCTCTTCGCGGGAATCATGACCAAACTCGGAATCTACGCGATGTTGCGTACCCTGCCGATGCTCGTGCTCGACCCGTGGATCATCCAGGCGCTCCTCTTTGCGGGGGGGCTGTCCGCGCTGCTCGGAGTCCTGGCAGCGCTGTCGCAATACGAAGTTCGCCGCCTGCTGTCTTTCCACAGTGTCTCGCAGGTGGGCTACCTGGTGCTCGCACTCGCACTCGCGACCCCGGCCGGCGTTGCGGCCGCGATCTTCTTTGCGGTGCATCATTCACTCGTGAAGTCGACGCTCTATCTGGTGGCAGACGAACTCGAGCGCCGCAACGCGAGCCGTGACCTGCGGCGCATGGACTTCCGAACCGCGGCGTGGCTGCCGCTCGCGAGCTGCTTCATCATCGCGGCCTTCTCGCTTGCCGGCCTGCCGCCGCTCTCGGGCTTCGTGGGAAAGCTCGGGGTGTTTGCCGCCGCCTATGCGAGCGAGGCCTGGATCGGCCTGAGCCTGCTGGTGCTGGCGTCGGTGTTCACACTCGCGAGCATGTTGAAGATCTGGCGGTTCGCGTTCCAGCAGGTGCCGAGCGAGCCGCTCGCCCCGCCCCCGCACGGATCGGGCGCGATGCCACTCGTCGCCGCACTGCTGCTGATCCTCGCACTGGGTTTCGGCGCGGGGCCGGTGTACGAATACTCCGAGGCTGCGGCGAACGCGCTGCTGGACGGCGGCGCCTACCGCGACGCCGTGCTGCTCGCCGACGGCCGCCCGGCGCTGGCGCACTGATGTCCACCTTCTTCTTCGCAATCCTGGCCGGTCTGGTATGGATGGGCTTGACCGCAGACCTCAGCTGGGGGGCGTTCGCGTTCGGTGCGGTGGTAGCACTTACGCTCGGGCGCTTCTCCGGTCTCCGCGCGCACCGTCGCTTCGGGCCGCTGCGTGCGCTCCTCCTCGTCGGGCTCGGACTGCGCCTGCTCGTGGTCTTCCTCTGGGATCTGCTGCTCGCCAACCTCGAACAGCTTCGGATCGTGCTCGCACCCCGCATCGACATCCAGCCCGGCTGGATCCGCTTCCGCAGCGAGCTCGAAACCCCCGCAATGCGGGCATTGCTGGGTGCGATGCTTTCACTCACGCCCGGCAGCGTCACCTACGAAGACATCTCCTCCGAGGAGGGCTGCTTCATCTGCCTGCACGTGCTCGATCTGCGTGACGAAGAACAATTCGTTGCACAAATCCGCAGGCGTTTCGAGGCACCGCTGCATACGATGGAGGTCCTGTGACGGAAGCCATCCACAGCCTGACCCTGGCGGTGCTCGCGCTTTCGGCACTACTCGTGCTCGTACGCACCGGGTGGGGTCCCACGGTCTTCGACCGCGTTCTCGCAATCGACACCTTGACTCTGCTGGTCGTCGCGACGCTGCTGCTGCATCCACACTTGCACATCGACGCCGCCTTCGGCCTCGCCCTGTTCGCCTTCGTGACGACGGTGCTGATCGGCTACTTCCTGGGCAAGGGGGAATTCCCGCATGAGTGACGAAGCGCCGGCGCTTGCAGGAGCGGTCTTGTCGCTGCTCGGCGCGCTGTTCTTCCTGGCGTCGGTCATCGGGCTGCTGCGCTTGCCCGACTTCTACACACGCGCTCACGCACCCACGAAGGCCGCGACCCTGGGGCTGTTGCTCACCGCCCTCGGATCGATTGGGCTCTACGCCAATCGCGATGCCGCCTTCGTGCTCGAAAAGCTGCTGCTGATCCTGTTCGTGCTGCTCACCGCACCGGTGAGCACCCAGATGCTCGTGCGCGGTGCGGCCGCGCGCGGCGTTCCCCAAGCCCCCGGCACGCTGGGCACGCCGACGGCCGACCCGATCGAGGCGCTCGGGGAGGGCGATGAGCCGGCGCCGAAACGGTCCTCGAATTGAAAGCTTGCGATTCCCGCACCGGTCCGATCCACGTCATCGCGCACCGCGGTGGAGCCGCCCACGCTCCGGAAAACACCTTGCCCGCGTTCCGGCGCTCGCTCGAGGCGGGCGTTCCCGAAGTCGAGACCGACGTCCGTCTATCGCAAGATGGAGCCCTGGTGCTCTTCCACGACGATGACCTCGCCGCGAAGACCGACCACGATGGCCCCGTCGAAGCGCACACGCTCGCAGAACTGCGCTCGACCGACATCGGCAGCTGGTTCGACCGCGACCACGAAGGTCACGCCGAACGCTTCGCAGGCACCGGACTGCTCGCCCTCACGGACCTCTTCGAGACATTCGAGCGCCGCCTCTACTACCACCTCGAGCTCAAGGGAGCGAATCCGGAACTACCCGATCTCGTACTCGCCCAGGCCCGATCCACCGGTGTGCTCGCACGCGTGGCGCTGTCCTCGTTCTCCGAAGCACCCTTGCGACGAGCGCGCCAGCTCGATGCCGCGGTGCCGCTCACGTGGCTACTGCGACGCGCACGAAACGTGGCTTCCCCGGTGCGGGTCCAACGCGCGCGAATCGAAGCCGCGGTCGCCGCGGGATTCGACGCAGTCTCTCTCGCCGCCGACGAAGTCACGCCCAGGCTGGTCGCCTTCGCGCGGTCGCTCGGCCTCTCGGTTCGCGCCTGGCGGGTGCGAAGCCGCGAGGAAATGCTACGCGTGATCGCCGCCGGAGCGAATGGCATGACGCTCGACGACCCGGACGTGCTCGTCGCCCATCTACTCGCTACGGCGCCCCACGGTGCTGCCGGTTCCGGGACACGAGAGTGAGCAACGCGGGCGCCACCACGATGTCGGCCAGGAATGCGAGCAGGATCGAGGTGGTGGTCACCACGCCGAGCGCTTCCAGGTTTCGCATGCCCGCCATGGTATAGACGATGAAGCCGAGGGAGAGCACGATCGATGTGGTAAACAGTGCCTTGCCCGTCGTCTGCATCGTCGAACGAACCGCTTCGCGCGCGCTCCCGCTAACCCCCAGGTAGCGATAGAACTGGTGGATGATGTGGATGGTATCGTCCACCGCGAGGCCGATCGCGATGCAACCGACCATCATCGTGAAGACATTGAGCTCCAACCCGACCCAACCCATCAGCCCGAGCACCATGCCGATCGGCATCAGGTTCGGCACCATGCTCACCAGACCACCGCGCACGCTGCCGATCAACAACATCATCATCGGAGTGATGATCAGGATCGCGAGCGCATAGCTTCGAATCAGGCCGATCCGCATCTCCTCCTGTGCGACCGACATCAGTGGCATCAGCCCCGTGAACTCGATGTCCACGTCCGGGCCCAGCACCTCGCGGAAGAGCGCGGCGGAATCGGGCAGGAAGTCGCCGAAAGCGGACGGGGCGATCCACGGCACCCGCATCGTCACACGGGCCTTGCTGAATTGCGAATCGACGAAGTCCTCGAGGTCGTCCGCGCCGGTGTTCTCGAACAGCAGCAGCTCCTGCGCGGCCAGCGGGCGGCTGTCGGGCACGCTGTAGAACTCCGGTCGATTCTCGTTCAACGCCTGGTGGATCTCCTTCAAGATATCGATGAACGAGATCGTCTTGCCAACCTCGATCTCGCGATCGAGCCCGCCGCGAAGATCCGGAATCCGCCGGTGCAGTTCCGCGAAGCGCTCGAGCAGCTCGGGTTCGTGGAGGCCGTTCACCTCGCCGGTGTCGATGATCACGTCGATGTTGCCCACGGTCCCGAGGTCGCGGCCGACGATGTCCGTGCTGACCCGCAACGGGTCGCCCTCCTTCAAGAAGGTGATCGGGTCGAAGACGTAGTAGAGCCGCAGGGAACCCGCGCCCAGCACGAACGCGACCACGAGCGACACCACGGTGACCATTCCCGGCCGGCCGGTCGCGAGATCTCCCACGCGGACGAGCCAGCGCACCAGGACCCCGGCTTCGGCCGACTCCGCCGTCTGCTCGCGACGCGCGATCGGTACCGCCACGAGCAGTGCCGGCAACAAGGAGAGGGTCAGGAACACACCGACGCCGATTCCGATCGGCGCGAGAAATCCCACATCGCGAACACCGGCAAGCTCGGCGGCGTTGAACGACGCCAACCCGCCCGCGGTCGTCAGCCCGGCCAGCAGAATTGGCAGCCCCGAATGTCCGAGCGCCTGCGCGACCGCCTCGCGCCGTGTCCGGCCTGCATCGAAGAATTGGAAGAACAGCACCAATAAATGAATGCTCGAACTCGTCCCGACCGCCATCAGCAGGCTCGGAATCATCTGCGTGGTAACTCCCAGCGGACTGCCGCGAATGCCCGCCACCCCAAAGGTCACCACGATCGAGAGCAACGCGACCAGCACCGGCAGGACCGCCCCGACCGGACGCCGAAACAGGAACGACAGCGCTCCCAGGATCATGACGAGGGCGACGGCCGTGAAACGGATGGTGTTGTTCTGGGTGAGAGTGATCGACCGCTCGGCCACGACCGGCGTGCCGACCAGGTGGACCTCCTGACCCGGCTGCACGAACTCGGCCAGCGTGGCCTCGATCACGCGCGTCGCGGCATCGCGTTCGTTGCCGCTCAAGAAGGGCTGGAGAGCGGCGGCTTCGGCGTCGCTCTCGACTCCACCCGCCGCTTCGAAGTCGTCGTCGAAGCCTGCCAGCGCATCGCCCTGCTCCACACTGAGTGCATTCAGCGTGACGAGGAGGGTGGTGAGGTTCTGCTCGGGGGCGATCAGGAGCCCGCGATAGACCGGGTTCGCGAGCGCCCGGTCGCGCACCGCCGCGATCTCGGCTGGGGTCTCCGGCCATTGCTCCATCAGATCTTCGACGATCAAGGAGTCGGCTTCGCCCCGGGTCGAGCGTGCGTTCACCAGGCTGGTGACCTCGTCGAGATGTGGAACTCGCTCCTCGAGCGCCGAATGAAGATCGCGCAACCAGTTCAAGAACTCGGCCGTCCAGATCGCGTCGGAGCGGATCGCGATCAGCGCAACCGAATCCGAGCCGAACTGGCGACGCATCGCGTCGTAGCGCACACGCTCGACATGCCCAGGCGCGAGAAAGCTGTCCGGCGTGAAGTCCATGGTCATGTGACGGGCCTGCAAGCCCACCACGGCCGCGGCCAGCAGCGTAAGAGCGATCACCAGCCAATGGTGGCTCGCGACCCAGCGGCCCCACGCTTCGAACCAATGGTCCAGTCGCTCTCTCACTTCGATGTCCCTCGAATCCGTGTCGTCCTTGTGGCGCGTGTCGCGCGTCGATCCGCATCGCCACCGCACTGCCCGCGCAATGGGTCGCGTCGCTATCCGGCGGCAGCGCGCGCATCGCGGGGTTTCGGGTGCTCGGAGAGCCATCGCTCGCGCCGTCGATCCGAATCCCGTCGCTGCGAGCCGCTCAGCAGCGGCTCGATTTCCGCCAGCATCTTCCGTGCCTCCGCGTCGGAGCTCAGCCGTAACCACATATGCGCCATCACGAGGTTCTTGCGAATCGCGTTGCCGCGATAATACGCGATCCCCATCTTCGTCTGCGCACGCGGATGGTGGGCGTTTGCGGCGCGCTCGAGCCATGTCATCCCCAACAGGCTGTTCCTCTCGACGCCTTCCCCGCGGAGATACATCACCGCCAGACTGAGCTGCGCCTGGGCTAGCCCCTGTTCGGCAGCCGCGCGATAGAGCCGGGCGGCTTCGGCGTGGTCCTGTGTCACGCCGTGGCCGTCATAGTAGAGTCGCGCGAGGCGGCTCTGCGCCACCGGCAATCCCTGGTCAGCCACCGCGCGAATCCAGCGCACCGCCTGAACGTGATCCTGTTCGATGCCATCGCCAATGCTGTAGCGCCGGGCGAGTTCGAGCACCGCCTCGGGGTTACCGGCCAGAGCGGCGCGCTCCATCAGGACGGCCGCCCCCGCACTATCGCGAGGCACACCGTCGCCCGCGAACATCCGCTGCGCGAGCCGGAACTGCGCCTCGCCCCAGCCCGCATCCGCGGCTTTTCGGAGCCACTCGACCGACTTCGCCGCGTTCGCCTCGACGCCGACCCCCGTTTCGTACGCAAGCGCGAGATTCAACAGTGCACCCGGCAGCTGCTGTTTCGCAGACAGCCGGAACCAGCGCACCGCCTCGACCTCCATCTCCCGGCGAATCACCTCGGAACTCTTCTTTCCCGCGCGCGCTCTGGCTTCGATCGAGGCAAGAACATCGGGGGGGAGCGTCATCCCGCGCCGTTGCGCCTCGACGACCCATTCGGGCACCGCAGCGTTTCCCTCGTCCCGAGACACGATGCGCCTGCCCTGGTACATCATGCCGAGCCGGTTCTGAGCGCGCGCATCGCCTGCGTCCGCTGCCAGGCGCAACCACTTTTCGGCTTCCACCGGATCCTGGGAGACACCCCGTCCCGCATCGTATGCCAGACCCAGCTGCGTCTGGCCCTCGAGATGGCCGCTCTCCGCAGCCAGCCGGAACCAGCGCACCGCCCGGCTGGGCTCGACAAGCAAGCCGACCGCAACCTGCGCGGGTGGATGCCCCTGTTCGGCTGCGCGCTGATACAGCGATCCCGCCCGATCGAGATCGATCGCGACACCCTCAGCGTTTTCGAAGCGCCGCCCGAGATCGAACTGCGCATCCGCGCAATCGCCCTCCACTGATCTCTCGAGCCACTCGAGCGCCTTGGCGGGGTTGCGGTCGACCCCCTCCCCAGCCGCGTACGCCTGCGCGGCTCGATACTGTGCCGTCGCATGATCGCGAGATGCCGCCGACAGGAACCACTCGAATGCCTTGCCGTGTTCTCCCGTCTCCGCCAATGAAACAGCAAGCTCGAACTGAGCTTCCGCGAGCCCGTTTTCGGCCGCACGCCCGAGCCACAGCCGCGATCGCGCGACCTCGGCCGCCGAGCCTTCGGCGAGCATCCTCGCCAGCGCGAGCTGCGAAAGGGCATCGCCCGAATCGGCCGCGGTCCGGTACCAACGCTCGGCCTCCGCGGCATCGGGCTCTACCCCGTCGCCGCGATCATACCTCTCGGCGAGCATCCGTTGCGCATCGGCGTCACCGACCCGCGCCTGCCAGCGCAAGATGTCGACGTCGCTGCATCCCAGCGCAATGCTCGCGACCAGCATCAACCAAGTCGACCGGAGCGTTGCCCCCCGGGCGCGCTTCACGGCAGATACGCCAATGGGTTTTCGGGTCGCCGATCGCGCCTGACTTCGAAGTGCACATGCGGACCACTGGCATTCCCGGTCTTCCCCACCTCGGCAATCACCTGCCCCTTCTCGACGAAATCACCCTTGCGAACGCGGTTCTTGCGGTTGTGCGCGTACACCGTGGAATAGCGCCCCGCGTGCTTGACGATTACGACCTTGCCGTAGTCACCGAGCCCACGGCCGCTGTGGATCACCCGACCGGCTTCGGCCGCATGCACCGGAGTGCCCGACTTCGCCCGGATGTCGATGCCGTCGTGGTTGCGGCCGTGACGGTCACCGAACTTCGAGCTCATCTGCCCGGCAACCGGCCAGACGAATTCGAGGTCAGTCTCCCGCTGCGCTTTGTACTTGCGAGACGGCCGCACCACACGCGGCCGCGAAGAAGCGAGCGACGACACCGGCGCACCTTTCGAATTGCCCGGAATCAGAATCCTTTGACCAACCTGGAGATTCCGAACGTCACGAATACCGTTGGCAGCCCGAATGTCATCGATCGGGACTCCGTAATACCGCGAGAGTCGGTAGAGGTTCTCGCCCGGCTTCACGACGTGCTCGCTGCCGGTCGGCGTCGACGCGCAAGCAAACGAGAACAGCACCAGGGCCGCGACCCCGGCGCCGCGCGCCGCGCGGACTCCGCGGACTAAGCCGCCCATCCGTGGGTACCCAGGAGGTCGACGAAGCGGCAGCGGCCGAGCACTTCCCGCGACAGCGACCCGTCCTCCGCACGCCGAATCCGAAGCAATTGCTGCTCCTCACGAGTTCCAAACGGCCCGACCAGGCGCCCACCAGGTGCCAGTTGCTCGATCAGCGGCGGCGGAACCTCGGGGCCACCCGCGGTCACGACGATGGCGTCGAACGGCGCATCGCTCGGACGCCCCGCCGTTCCGTCGCCGAGATATACGATCACGTTCGAGACCCCGAGACGATCGAGCGCGCTGCGAGCACTCGCCGCCAGCCGCGGAACCCGCTCGATCGAAACCACCCGCGCCGCCAGCCGCGCCAGCACGGCGGCCTGATAGCCGGAGCCGGTACCGATCTCGAGCACCTCCTCGTCACCACGCAATTCGAGCGCGGCGCTCATCGCCGCCACGATCGCGGGCGCCGAAATCGTCTGCCCCTCACCGATCGGCAGCGCAGCGTTCTCGTCATAGGCATTTCCCGACAGCGCGTCCGGAATCAGCCGATGCCGCGGGACCGCTTCGAGCGCCGCCAGCACACGCGGGTCGGACAGGCCGTCCGCGGCCAGCCGCTCCACCATCCGCCGTCGCGGGATCACCTGCTCGGATCGAGCGGTACTTGCGCTGCCCCTCATGTGCCCCCCACTCCCAACCCGCAGATTAGGCTCAAACCACCCGAAATCCAAAGCTTTTCGTTGTGGATCGAAGATTGGGTCCGGGGCTTCTGCGGCCCAAAGATCAGCTCTGGAGGTCCCGAGTCGCCTCGAGAAGGCCAACCACCCGCGATTTCCCGACCGGACCCAATTTCCGAGCCACAGTCAGCGAATCCAGGCGAGTAGCGGCGGTCCCAGCACGAGAAAGCCGATGATCGCCGCCACCCCAGCGGCAATCAGAACCCCGCCGGCCGCGACATCCTTGGTATGCCCGATCAAAAGGTCGTGTTCGGGCGAAATGCGATCGCAGAGCTGCTCGATCGCGGTGTTGAACGCCTCCGCGACCCAGACCATCGCAATCGCGACCAGCAGCGCGACCCACTCCCAGCGACCCAGGCCCAAGACGAGCGCGAGCCCGAGCACGGCGGCGGTTGTTGCAGCGTGGATCCAGGCGTTGTGCTGCGTGGCCAGCAGCCGCCCGATCCCGCGAAACGCGTGCCCGAAGCTCCGTGCCCGCGACGTGAGCGAGAAGGCTTCGCGCTCAGTCATCGATCGGAGTGTTGGTCGGGCCGGCGAGATTCGAACTCGCGACCCCCTGTCCCCCAGACAGGTGCGCTACCAAGCTGCGCCACGGCCCGACACACTCTCATCGCGGCCTGATCATAGCGGGGCCGGTGGGCTCGGACAGGTTCATCCGTCGCAGCTACCCGAACGAATCGAGGAATCTGTGGCTGCCTACACGCGACTACCGTTCGCAAAATTCGGTGTCTTCAGGCCCCTTTCCGAAATTTGCCCCCTGCTCCGCGCCGTCGCGACAACACGATGAGCAGAACCACGCCCGCACCGAGCATGGCGTTACCGCCTGGTTCCGGCACTTCGTTCGGCGTCACGATGTTGCCCCAGACGTCGTGATCCGTGGGGTTGGGCGGGTACTTCTGCTCCCACGCCACCAGCGCATTGCTGGCGTCGTCTGCGGCCACCGCGGGATACACAGGGTCCTCGAGGCTGAGGCAGCCGGCGGGCGCGGGTGGGCAGGTGCCCGTCACGGGCGAAACCACGTAGTTGTCGTATGGCACCGGCGAGGGCTCGGACGAAACGAAGTAGTCGATGGCGTTGGCCCGAATGTGGCTGCGAATCTCATCGTTGAAGGGCCCCTCGCCCGGGTACTCCCGCCAGGCCACGTAGAAACGATCCGCGGTCTCACTGAAGGAGATTTCCGGTGTCGTGGATTGGATGTGGCTCCCGATCTTCGAGACCGGGAAGACCGCGTTGTCCGGTCCCGGCCCATAGCTGACCCGCCATGGATCGACGTAGGTCCCCCAGATTCCGCTCCACTCCGGACCGCTGCAGGACTCGACGAAATAGTGCCCGCCGCTGTAGCAGAGATTGTTCGTATCGTGCCAGACCACCATCCAATACGGTCGGCTCATCGTGGAGAGCCGGCCAGCTGCGATGGCGGGATATCCCGAGGAACCGTCGACGCCGGAAGTGAAGGGTATGTCGAGATGATAGCCACCGGTGCCATCGAGGAGCGCGAGACCGATTTCGCTGATACCACTACCGGCCCCGGACCCGGAAGCGATCAGGTAGCGCGCGGCGAACACCGGATCGGCCGGCGGAAACCACTCGAGTATGTAGCTGCCGACCTCGACGTCGTGAGAGTGGATGTACGAGAGGCCATAACTGATGGCGTCCTGCTCGCTTCCATATGCCCCCGAACCGACCCTATAGCGCTGCGTGGAGATGATGTTGTGCTTGGTGCCCAGGATTTCGTCGACGACGACCGTTCGCTGATAGCTCGCGAGGAACTCCTCGTCGATGGGGTTGTAGCTGAGGCGCACCGCCCCGACTTTATGGAGATCGGGGTCGTGGAATTCGGAATCGAAGAATAATGCATAGGCTTCAGTCTGTGCTGCCGACGCACCGTCGAGCGTCCCGATATGGAGAAAATTGTCGTCCACATTCGGTCCGTAGTATCGGTTGATTGCGATCACATAGGAATTCGAGACGGGGCTGTAGGCAAGAGCCGGACGCCCGGTGGCAATGGCCGGGATTCCCGGAACCAACACGCTGATGGGCGAACCAAGGAGCGTGCCGGTCTTACTGATCCGCTGCACGAGAAGCGTGCTGACACTGTCGTTCGAGTGCCACGCCGCAAGATACTCACCATTCACCGAGTTGAACACGACGGCCGGTCTCTCCTCGACCGCCCCGGTATACGCGATCGTAAATACCGCGTCCGCCGGACCGGCTAGGAGTAAGATCGTTGCAGTCAGAATGAGCCCCAAGAGAGCGTGCAATTTGCTCATGTCGAAACCTCCTTCATTTGCCTAGAGAGTGCTTGCCAAGGGGCCGAAGACGATCCCGAGACCCGGATCGGCGCTTCACGCCCGATCCGAGTCTGTCGGACATGACATCCGTACCCGTCGGTAACGACAAATGCCGCTTGAAATATCCATTCTTCCGGCAGGAGAGCTTCATGCTTGCGCATATTGACGTTGCCAGTTATGCGCCACGACATACTGGGTGGAACGACTTGCTCGACGGCTGAGTAGCCGCCGAACGTCGTGCACCAGCTGCTACATCGGTCAGTTGACGGACGCGTTCTTGTTCCCGTGAACGGGGATGCGCGGGCCACGATTGGCGGAGAGGGCTCGCTAACGGCGCAAATGCGAATCGATGCACCTCTCGCATGCGCCAGCCTCCGACGCCCGCTACGGACGTGGTTTCCCGATAAAATCTTCGGCTCTCATACCCAGCCGGAATTCCTGCTTCGTTGAATACCGATTCAGCGTCACCTATTTGAATCTAAATCGGTACGCGATTTGCAGTGATTCCGATCGATCTTGGGATGATGTTGTGATAGAGCATCTAACAGCCCGAGAGGAGCGGTTCTGGGGTGGCGCGCCTCATTCGGGTCATGATTGTTGGGGGATTACGCCCCGCCGGTCGGGCATCGCGCCGAATCCGACGGGGCGCCCGCCATGTTGAGACAACTCGACCAGAGCCCTCGTGCCGCTGTCCTGGTGATGGACGTGATTCTCAGCGCGATCGCCTTCGTCGGAATACTGGCCCTGGCCGGCCGGGAAAGCACCGCGCTGCTCAGCCAGCCGGACAGCCTGAAGCTGATCGTTCTGGGCCTGGTCGCCTCACTTGTCTGGCCCGTGATGCTGCTTTCCACCACGGTCGAGCGTGCCACCCGCCAGGTGGGGGTGGCGGCACTTCTCGGTCAGATGTCCACGGCAGGTTCGGTGTCGATCGTCGTCGTCGCCGGAGTAGCCTACGCCATCCGAGCGCCGGTCCTACCGGTGGTCCTCGCGCAGTGCGTAGCGGGCCAGTTCGCCGTCGTCGGCTTGTTGCGCGTTTCGGTCCTGGTGGCGTTGAGGCTGGCTCGACGGCGTGGGCGTGACTCCCGAAACCTGTTGATCGCAGGCTCGGGACCACGTGCCCGTCAGGTGCAGCACTTGATCGAGCTGCACCCCGAGTGGGGATACCAAGTCGCGGGTTTCGTCGACGAGAGTGGCGACCCCATGGATCCGGAGATCTCGCCGACGCAGGTGCACAAGCTGATCGATCTACCCGGGCTACTCCGCGACTGCGCAATCGACGAGGTCATCGCGGCATGTCCGCGCTCGGTCTTCGGATCGCTGGGATCGGTCGTCGGCGTCTGCGCCGAAGCCGGCGTGCCGGTAACGGTTCTGTCGGACATCTTCGGCGACTATGTGCCGCCGCCCCAGATCACGCAGTTCGGCACCCTGGCGGCCCTCAACTTCTCGCCGGTCCACCACAATCGCCTGAAATTGCGGGTGAAGCGAGCGATCGACGTGGTCGGCTCGGGAACGCTGCTGGCACTCGCCGCGCCGCTCATCGCAGTCGCCGTCGTGGCCATCAGAGCGACGTCTTCCGGGCCCGTATTCTTCCAACAGATCCGCTGCGGTCGTTACGGCCACCACTTCGGGATGCTGAAGCTGCGCAGCATGGTGATCGACGCCGAGGAAAAGCAGGCGGCGCTCCTCAGTCTAAACGAGATGGAAGGACCGGTCTTCAAGATCAAGGCGGACCCCCGTATTACATCGGTCGGCCGTCTACTCCGTCGTTGGAGCATCGACGAACTGCCCCAGCTTTGGAACGTCTTCCGGGGCGACATGAGCCTCGTCGGGCCCCGCCCTCCCGTTCCGATGGAAGTCGTACTCTACCAGACCCACGATCGTCGCCGGCTCTCGATGCGCCCCGGGATCACCTGCTTGTGGCAGGTCAGTGGTCGCAACAAGATCGGCTTCGACGATTGGGTGAGGCTCGACATCCAGTACATCGACAGCTGGTCGCTGATCAACGACTTCAAGATCCTGCTGCGCACCATCCCGGCGGTACTGCGCGGGACGGGCTCCTGAAGTGGCGATCCGCTCGAGCGGGGAACACGTCGAACGGCCAGCGCTCCACCGGGCGACGCGACCCATCCGCCTTGACCCCTCCGGGTCCTCGCCCCTACCCTCGCGGAAATTGCAGCGCGCCCGAGGGGGGACATCGTGGGTGGGACACGGATGATCCAGCGGATCGTGGTTCGACTGAAGGTCGGTGAGCACATGTTGTCGGCCACGGATGATCCGGTCTTTCTCGGGCTGCGCGGTGCGGCGGGGCGGGAATTTCGGCTGGCGCTACACAAGGGCAAGACGCTCCGCCGCGGCTCCGAAAATCGCTTCGTCTTCGGCTCGCCGGACGACCGCGAGACCAACGTCGCCCACCCCGAGCTCAACGACCCGACGCAGCCCGCGCTCGAACTCGACGGCATCGCGAGCGCGTTCATCCGCAAGGGATTCGACCCGATTCCGAACGTGCGCGCGATCGGCGAGATGGACGATCGCCTCGAGGTACTCGAGGCCGAGATCGAATTCTTCGTGTCCGGCCAGAGCGAGCCCGTTCGCCATTTCCGCAGCGGGCCACTGTGGCTGGGGCTGGTCTCCGGGCTGCGATTCGAGGTCCCCCGGACCGACGACGGTTCATGAACCGACCCGAGCATTCCTTCGCCATCGCCGCGGTGCTGTCGCTGGCGCTCGCGGCCGAAGCCGCAGCGGGGGCGGCAACCGGAGAAGTCGCACCCGGTGCCTACTGCCCGTTTCCGGAGCCGGGCCAGGCGGCCGCGTGCATGGCACCCGCCCAGCAGGAGTACGCGGATTTCTTCAGCGCGGTCGACGCGGGTGAAATCTCGGATGACGACGCGGCGCACCTCGAAAGCGAGATCGCATCGGGCGCTACGGGCAAGGCACCGTACCTCGCCATCTCGTCGCTCTCCTACGGCTACTATCGCCTCGCGCAACGAGCCGCGGAATCGCCCGGCGAGGATCCGGTGGTGGTGGCCCGCCTGCAACGCTGGAACGAGCTGCTCTCCGCCGCGTACGACATCGGTGCCGATGACCCCAATTACCGCAAGGCGGTTCGAGACGCCGCGCACGATCTTCAGCAGCGCGCCCCCGCCGTCGTCCTCGCATGCGCGGACGAGCGCGGGCACATCACCGAGTGCAACTCGACCGAAGCGGTGATCCGCGGCATCAACCGGACGCAGGAAGCCGTCGGCATTCGCGGCGCACTCGAGCGCCTGCTCGATCGCATCACGGGCGGGGGCGATTCGTGACCCGAACGAGCTTCGGAATGCGAATGCTGCGCGCCGCCCGGCTGCAGGCAGACACCTACGAGGAAGTCGAGGCCGACAAGAGCTCGATCGGCCAGGCTACGGGGATCGTGTTCATGGCCTGCGCGGCGATCGGCGCCGCGCGCTACTTCCAGAGTTCGGGCGCGGGCGTGCCCGTGAACCCCCTGGTGCTGCAAGTCGTTCTATCCATCCTCGAACCGCTCGTGCTCTGGATCGGTGGCTCGGCGCTGTCGTTCATGGTGGGGGCGACCTTCTTCCGCGGCCCCGAGACCGAAACCGACTTCATGGAGGTTCTCCGCACCACCGGCTTCGCCTTCACCCCCGCGTTACTGCGAATCTTCGCGATCCTGCCCCCGCCCGCCCTCGGCCTCGGCATCGACCTGGTAGCCCGAGCCTGGGTCTTCGTCGCCGTCGTCGTCGCCATCCGCCAAGCCCTCGACTTCACCACCGCCCGCGCCGTCGGCACCTTCGGGGTCGCCTCCCTACTACTCTGGCTGATCCTCTGGGGCCTCTCCGTAGCCCCCGTCCCCTTCTAATCAATCAAAGCGACCCGCCACAGCCCCCACCCGATCGAAGCAAAGGGGCACCCCCCGCCAGCCCGCGCCGCCAACCACTACGTGCCGGGTGAAGCTATTTCGCGAGGAGCGCCTGGTAATATCCAGACCTCGCATACCCAAACCACCCCAAAATCCCGTGCTCCACCCCTACCGCAGCACCTCGCGGCCACAGGCGCTCCTCGCGAAATAGCTTCACCCGGCCTCGCAACCAACATTGCGAAACGCGAATCACGAAAAGCGAAACGCCCGGACTCCGAGCATCTCCACCAACCGGAAAGATCAGAGCTGGGCGCGGATCGCGACCAACTCTTCGCGAATCTTCCGATAACGCGAGCGATGGTCGGTCTCGACCGCGAGGCCAGTGCTCTCGAGTGCGCGATTGGCGCCGAGGTCGCGAAGCTTTCGGCGCGCACCCGCGATCGTGAAGCGCTGTTCGTACAACAGCTTCTTGATCAACAGGATCATGTCGATGTCGCGGCGGCGATAGAGGCGCTGCTTCGAGCGCGACTTCTGCGGCGCCATCCACCGGAACTCGCTCTCCCAGTAGCGCAGCACGTAGGGCTTCACATCGGTGATCTTGCTGACTTCGCCGATGCGGTAATAGCGTTTGTCGGGTGCGCCGGTGCCGCCAGCCGCTCCGCCCGCGGACGCTTCCATCTTTCGATTCGCCATGGCTCCCCCAACTCGCCCGGTGAATGTTCCATGCGCTCGGTCGCGCACGATCGGATCGCTGGCGTTACTCGGCGGTTCCGATGCTTACCTGTGCCGTCGGCGCGTCTGTCTCGGGCATGTCCTCGTTCAGGATGTTCTTCAGCACGAGACTCGGCTTGAACGTGAGGACGCGGCGCGCTTCGAGCAGGATTTCCTCTCCGGTCTGGGGATTCCGTCCCTTGCGCGAATTCTTGCAACGTACGACGAAATTACCGAAGCCGGAGATCTTGACCTTCTCTCCCATCGCCAGGGTATCTTTGATCGCGTCGAAAACTTTTTCGACCAGCTCCGCGGATTCCTTCTTCGAGAACCCGACCTGTTCATAGATCTGCTCAACGATGTCGGCCTTCGTCATCCACCCCTCTCCCTTCGATACAAGACCTAGCGCAACTCACCGCCGAAACGGTGGGACAACATCCGCACAATGCGATCGACCGACTTGCTCACCTCCTTCTCAGTGAGCGCGCGGTCCATCTTCTGAAACGCCAGCCGAAACGCCAGGCTGACGCGCCCTTCCGGAACGCCCTTGCCCGCATAACGGTCGAACAACTCGACCGACTGCAGATCGGCGCCTCCGGCCTGTTCGATCGCGGCCAGTACATCGCCGGCCGCCAGGTCGTCGCCGAGCAACACCGCGAGGTCGCGCCGCGCGGCTGGCTGCCGTGAGACCTCGTGAAATTCCTTCGCGCGCCGAGGCTGAGCTTCGAGTCGGCCGAGGTCGAGTTCGATCAACGCGCAGGGGACGTCGAGCGCGAAATTCGCCGCGACTTCCGGATGAATCTCCCCAACGGTCCCGACCACGTGCCCTCCGACCTCGATCGTCGCCGACGCTCCTGGGTGGAGATACGGCGACTCTGTCTGCCCCCGCCACAATGCCACATAACCTGCCTGAATTAAAAGCCTTTCTGCAACCCCTTTGGCTCGAAAAAAGAGCGGAATCGGATTTTTTCGATTCCACAGGGCCGCTTCCTGCGGCTCGCTCAGCACCGCGGCAGCCGCGAGCGGCTCCGCACCGCCCGCCTCGCTGCTGCGCGGCAGGAAGACACTCGAGATCTCGAACAGCGCCACCGCGTCGATCTGTCGGCTGAGGTTCTGCTGCGCGAGGCGCAACAGCGACGGCGCGAGCGTCGTCCGCAGCAACGGCTCTTCCTCCTTCAACGGATTCACGATGGTGCGCTGGCTACGTCGCGGGTCGTCCGCCGCAAGCCGGAGCGCATCGCTGTCCCCAAGGGGCACGAACGGCAGGCAGATGGCCTCGCTGAGGCCCGCAGCCACGAATTCATCGCGCACCCTCTCGCCGAGCTGCCACGTCGTCGGCTCGGCAACGGGATGCAGTTCCGCGGTCGGAAGTGTGGTCGGGATCCGGTCGTAGCCGTAGACGCGCGCAACCTCCTCGGTCAGGTCCTGATGGACATGGAGATCGTTGCGATGACTCGGCACGCTTCCGGTGAGCACCCCAGGCCCGATTTCACGGCACTCCACGCCGACCCGCGCGAGCAATGCTCGGGCCTCGGCAACCTCGATCTCGGTTCCGAGCAGCCGGTTCGCGCGGGCGACATCTAGATCGATTTCTCGGGTCACGACCGGCTCGGCTCCGCGCGCCGCAACGACACCGGAGGCGACTTCGCCGCCGGCCCATTCGACGATCAAGCGGGCAACTCGATCCGCAGCACGCAGTACGCCTTCGCGGTCCACGCCGCGCTCGAAGCGGTACGAGGCCTCGGTCTGGAGGCCATGGCGGCGAGCCGTGAGCCGCACCACGGTCGGGTGAAAGTGCGCGCTCTCGATCAGAATGTCGCGGGTCTTCTCGCCGACCTCGCTGTCCGCACCGCCCATCACACCCGCGAGCGCGATCGGCCGCTCGGCATCGCAAATAACCAGGTCGCTCGGGTCGAGTTCGCGGGTCTCGCCGTCCAGGCAGGCGAGCTTCTCGCCCGCAGCGGCGCGCCGCACCTCGACCCGACCGCCATGCAGTGTGGCGAGATCGAAGGCGTGCAGCGGCTGGCCGAACTCGAGCAACACCCAGTTCGTGGCGTCGACCACGTTGTTGATCGAGCGAATCCCGGCGGCCTCGAGCCGTCGCACCACGTGATCGGGTGACGGACCCACCCGCACCCCGCGCACCACGCGCGCCGCATAATGGTGGCAATCCTCGGCGGCCGCAATCGCGACCGATACGGCCTCGGACGCCGGCGCGCCGGTCTCGGGCGGTTCGGTCTCGGGCGGTGTCGGCTCGCCGCCGATCAGCGCGTGAACTTCGCGGGCGACCCCGAGCAGCGACGTGACATCGCCACGGTTCGGCGTGATGCCGAACTCGAGCGTGCGGTCCCCCACGCTGATCACCTCGGGCAGCGGCGTGCCCACCGGCGCCTCTGAATCGAGAACCAGGATGCCGTCGTGCTCTTCCGAGAGGCCGAGCTCCCGCGCCGAACAGATCATCCCGCGAGATACGATGCCGCGAATCTTCGTCTTCTTCAGCTTCGTGCCATCCGGCAGCCGGCTGCCGACCGATGCAAACGCGATCTTCTGCCCCTCGGAGACGTTGGGCGCACCGCAAACGACCTCTACGAGTTCGCCGCTGCCGGTGTCCACCTTGCAGAACGACAAGCGGTCGGCGTTCGGATGCGGACCACACTCCTTCACGTGGCCGACGACGACGGCCGACAGATCCGGACCACTCGTCTCGATTTCAGCGTCTTCGAAGCCACCCAGGTTCAAGCGCTCGGAGAGTTCCTCGTCACCGGGGAGCTCGATCCACTCCGCGAGCCAGTCGAGCGACACCCGCATCAGATCTGCTCCAGCACGCGCACGTCACCTTCGAACAGGTGACGGAGTTGCGGAATCCCGTACCGCAACATCGCGGTACGATCGATTCCCATCCCGAATGCGAAGCCCTGATAGCGGTCGGGGTCGATCTCGCAGCGCTCCAGCACTTTCGGGTGGATCATCCCGCAGCCGCCCCACTCCATCCAGCCGTGCTGTGAACAGGCCGCGCAGCCCTGCTTGTCGCAGAGCACGCAGGCATAGTCCATTTCGGCGGACGGCTCGGTGAAGGGGAAATGGTTGGAGCGAAAACGCAGCTCGATGTCGCGACCCATCAGGTGACGTCCGAAGCCGTAGAGAACGCCCTTCAAGTCGCCGAAGGTGACCCGCTCATCCACCAGGAAGCCCTCGATCTGATGAAACATCGGGCTGTGCCTGGGCGAGAGATCGTGCCGATAGACACGCCCCGGGGCGATAAAGCGAAACGGCGGCTTGCGGCCGGCCATCACGCGGATCTGCACATTCGAGGTGTGGGTCCGGAGCAACCGGCCGTCGTCGAGGTAGAAGGTATCCTGCTCATCGCGGGCCGGGTGATCGGCCGGAATGTTGAGCGCCTCGAAATTGTTGTACTCGGTCTCGATTTCCGGGCCTTCTTCGATCGAGAAGCCCAGCGAGGTAAAGAATTGCACCATGTCCCGCGTGACATGCGTGATCGGGTGCAGGTGCCCGGTCCGGGTCGCGGTTCCGCGGAGTGACACGTCGAGTCGTTGGCTCGCCAGCACCTGCTCACGACCCGCACGTTCGAGATCACCCTTGCGCGCAGCCGCAGCCGCCTCGATCCGCTGCTTGGCCGCGTTGGCCTCCTGGCCCACGCGTCCACGCTCGGAGGGCTCGAGCTCGCCGATGCTTCGCAGCAGCGCCGCCACCGACCCCTTCTTGCCGAGATAGCGCGCACGCACGGCCGTGAGCTCGTGGAGATCACCGGCCGCGGCGATCTCCACGCCCGCGCGTTCTTCGAGTGTCCCGAGGTCGGGCTTGTCCGCGGTCATCCGCGGCGGTGCCTAGGCGGCCTTGGACTTCGCCAGCTCGGCGAGATCCCCGAAGGCCTTCGGATCCGAGATCGCGAGCTGCGCGAGCAGCTTGCGGTCGATCTCGACGTTCGCCTGCTTCAGGCCGTGCATGAACTGGCTGTACGAGAGGCCATGCTCGCGCGCCGCGGCGTTGATGCGCGCGATCCACAGCGCGCGGAACACCCGCTTCTTCTGCTTGCGATCGCGGTAGGCATACTTCCAGCCCTTTTCAACCGCTTCCCGCGCAGTCTTGATCAGGTTCTTGCGGCCACCGTAGTAACCCTTGGCCTGGTCCAGAATTCGATTGTGGCGTCGTTTGGACGTGACGCCCCGCTTGACTCGCGGCATGGGTTCTCCCCCTCGTACCGTCTAAAGGTTGGGCAGCATCTGCCTGACGCGCTTTGCATCCGCCTGCGTGATGATGGCGTCGTTGCGCAGCTGTCGCTTTCGCTTCGCATTCTTCTTCGTGAGGATGTGCTGCTTGTTCGCGCGGTTCCTCACGATCTTCCCGGTTCCAGTCTTCTTGAACCGTTTGGCCGCTCCGCTGTGGCTCTTCATCTTCGGCATGTCATGCTCCTTCGGCCGAGCTCTGCTCTTCCATGGCTTTCGCCTCGGCTTCTTGCTGTTTCACGATCTCTGCGATCGCCTCGCGGTTCGGCACGAGGATCATCGACAGGAATCGCCCCTCCATGCGAGGCGGGTTCTCGACGCTGGCCATCGACCCGAGCATCGCCACGACGCGATTCAACTGCTCGCGCCCCAGCTGGCGATGCACCATTTCACGGCCCCGGTACATCACCGTGACCTT
>JAFDEI010000037.1 GCA_019310425.1 Deltaproteobacteria bacterium
TCGGCCGAGGTCGGTGTCCTCTTCTGTACGCTCGTGATCGTCACTGGCCCCATCTGGGCCAAGGGGACCTGGGGGCATTGGTGGTCCTGGGACCCGCGGCTGACCGTCACGCTGCTCCAGTGGTTCATCTACCTCTCGTATCTGCTGCTGCGCAGCTTCACCGAGGGCAGCACGCGCACGGCGCGCTTCGCCGCCGTGTACGGCGTCGTGGGGGTTCTCGCGGTGCCGCTCAATTATTTCGCGATCGAGCTCTTCGGCGGTGCCGCGATGCACCCCGACAACCTCCAGAGCGACAGCCTGGGTTCGGGCATGGGCTGGCCGTTCTTCATGGGCGTCGTCACCGCGCTGGCCGGCTACTTCCACCTGTTGCGTCTGCGTGTCGACCTCGAACGCCGGCGCCTCGAACAGCTCGTGCGGCTCGACGAATTCGACCGCTAGAACGCGGGTTTACCTCTGCGAAATCAAATGGGAGTTGACAACCGCAAGCTCGCAGAGATATAAGCAGAGAACGGATATCCTGTGTTTTCGACACCGGAATTTCATCAACGGAGGCGACCGCTTACCCATTCCCCCAGAGGGAAAGCGTGTGCACGGGGGACGATCGGCGGGTCGGAAGGTCGGAAGGTCTGGGTAGACCCGAGGACTGGAAATCCCCCCCACTGTGACAGAAGTTGCGCAGTTTCCACCCAGCCGGGTGGAATACGGAACGGGGTTGCCCAACGAGGGCTTCCCGGGTGCGCTGCGGGGCTCGATCGAGCCAACCGTTCACACGCAGACAGGCGGAAGCGAGGGCTGCAACGTCAGCCGCTGCGGGTGGAATTCGGGTCGGCGCAGGGTCTGGCACAGGGATTGCGATAAGACCCCCGAACAGGGCCCCGGGATCGCAATGATTCCGGGGTAACCGGAAGACCGGAAGACAAGAGACAGACGGGCCCGAGCGGGGTCCGAACACAGGGATGGCCATCATGAAGCGCGGCGTCGGTTACTGCGAGAACACCGATTGCGAGGATTACGCCAAGGGCGTCTTCCTGCTGAACCACGGTGACACCTTCTACTGCCCGCGCTGCCGCCAGCTGGGCAAGGTCGAGAAGGAACGCGGGTTCTACACAGGCAATACCGACATCTTCAAGGAGGTCCGGGTCGAGTACAACTTCGACCCGATCAACAGCGTATACCGCGAGATCGGCATCGTCCGCGATGAGAGCCTCTGGGGGCGCAACAACGTCTACACCCTCCAGTCGCCGCTGATCAAGACCGAGAAACGCGCGCTCAAGGTCGCCGAGGCCATCCTCGCCAACCTGAATCGTTACCGCGGGCTGCTCAACGGCGACGACATCCCGCGCACGACCGAGATCATCCTCTCCTTCGACGACAATTTCGAAGAGTTCTCACGCAAGCTCCAGCAACTCAGCAAGGAGTGGGAAGCGAGCGGCCTGCGCGAGAACCAGCGCTAGGACTGCGGAGGGGCGCTTGCGCCCGGGCGCGGCTCGGACGAGTCGACCGGCGGCGTCTTCTTCGGCGGATGCAGCGATTGCGGTCACGAGCAGGGACTCGGCATCGCAGACCCCGGTCCCCGCCGACTGGCCCCACTCGGTATACGTCGAGGTCGTGCTTCATTGGGATTCGCGAATCCCGGACGCCGCTCTACTAAAAGCACTCCGCGCCCCGGTGCTTCGATTCGATAGACGTGCACGGTGTGGGGCGGGAAGCCGGTGCGGACGTAGTCACCGACGCAACCCTCGTCTGCCGCTCGAAACGATCCGTTCAGTCCAGCCGTTGCATGCGCGCGCCGCGCAACTCGCGCATCACCGGATCGACGAGCCACTCGTGTCGCTGGAGGCGTCGGTGCAGAATTCGCAATAGCTCGGCCTCCTGCTCGGGACCCGCGCCCAGGACGTGCGCCTCGAGGGCCGCGTCACCCTCCAGGCCACTGCCCGGACGCGAACCGAGCAGCGCTTCGAGGTCGTCGAGGTTCCGAGCCTCGAACTCGGGCCCCAGGCTCTCCGCGCGTCGCAGGTATTCCGCCGCGCGCAACATCATCTCGCGCCGGTACGTTTCGTACTCCGCCTCGCCGTCCGCCTTCGTCGACAGCATCTGCGCCAGCGCATCGCCACCCGGCGAATGCCGCGTGGGCACCGGCTCCGGCAGGTCGACGGGATCGAGCGCGACACCGCTGCCCGCCGCGATCACCTCGAGGGGTGTCCGTGCATAGACGAGATACCAGCCCAGGTACTGGACGAAATCCAGCCCCGGCAGCGCGCTCGCGACCATCGGCGCAACCGCAAGCGGCGTGCAGGCCGCGAAGCGCACAGTGTGGAAGTCGATCACGCGCCGATCCACCGGCTCTCCGGTCCGCTCTTCGTAGTGCCGGATCCCGTGCGAGAGGTCGCCGAGTGGTTCACTGAGGTCGCGCGAGCGAAGCGAGCCGAGGTCTGCGGCCGGATCACCCACGTACGCGAGTTCGAGGTCGATCACCGCGGTGACGCGGTTCGCTTCGAACAGAAACTGCCCCGCGTCCGCACACACGAAGCTCTGCCGTTTGCGCCCGCGCGGTACATTGCGCCGGATCCAGCCGATCAGGAACTCGATCGCGGGCTCGGGCCGCGACTTTGCCGCACGGAATCGCGCCACCCAACTGTCGAAGTCCCCGAGCCCGAGCTGTTCGTCGCCCTCGCAGGTCGTGAGCCCGAGCGCCTCGAAGCCGGAAGCATCGAGTGCGTGGATCCGCGCGAGAACGTCCATGTAGTCTTCGAGGACCGCGGTCCGCTGGGCCTCGCTATCGGCGGTCGCGAGATTCGCGCGACCCGGGCTGCGCGCGAGCACAACGCCGCCCGGATCCGGACAGAGCCCGTATACATGCGGAACCGGAATTCCCTCGGCCTCGAGCTTCCGCAGCACCCGCGCCTCTCGATCGAGCGCTTCGAAGCCGTTCGGGTCCTCAGCGCGCTGGCCGCGGAAGTACAGCGGCAGCGTCTCACCGTCGCGCTCGAGATCGAGGAACCAGGCCGGCCGCCAGCGCGCCTGCCGCTGTGCACGCACGACACGGCCACCGATCTCGCGCTCGATCCAGCCGAACGCCTTCTCCCACTCGGGAGTCAGCGTGGGAAGAATGGGGGGGAGAGCGAGAGCCATGGCCTTTCCGTCCGCACGAATTCGCGTTCGACCCGCGGCACGTGCCGCGCCACTCGGGTGCGATGACGATACCAGTTGTGGATCGAAGGTTGGTCCATCGGAATCGAACGCTCCGCCGGACCTCCCGAGGGGGTGGCGCTTCACTCGGACGACTTGCTCCGCTCCGATTCCGCGCGCTCGCGGCGCATGTGATCCAGATTGAATTCGCGTTCGGAGACCGCGCGATGGCCTCATCGCTGTCGCCCGGCTTCATCGCGAACCGGGATGCCTACGCGGACGACTGGAGGCGCAAGAAGATCGATCGGATCCTGATGCTGCTGCTCGGTGCGTTCCGCGACACCGGCCAGCCCGCAGATAGGCCTCCGGTAGCGGATCTGGGCGGCCGAAGTAGAGCCTGAAATGAATGAGGGCAATTCACTACAAAAGGCCCCACGGTGTCCGCCTCTCGTTCTTGGCTCTCGTTTGAGTGTGGACGGACGTTTACACCTCCACACCGGCATTCAGGAAACCTCCAGAGGAGAATCACTCATGCTTCGCCGCCGGCTCCGCCTGTTGCACAACATCACTACTTTGGTCTGCACCGTGTTGTGGGCGGCGACCGCCGAAGCCGCGCCGCACGCGGCTTTCGTCTCCGGAAGCTTCGACAGTGCCAATGGAACCCTGGCATTCCTTGCGGGAGACGCGTTCTCCGCTGAGATCGTCTTCGACACGGACACGGCGGCGGCCAGCGTCGAACAGCACGACGATCCGTCACCCGAGCCGGATCTCGACAAGTTCGACGCATGGGGCTTCACGGGGGCGCCGTACAAAGTCAAAGTCATGACTTCGGAGATCCCCGGCGGTGTCGAGACGCTCCCGGATTGTGAAGTGAAGGTCTACGACAACGACAGCAGCATTTCGAATGCCACCCTCGCGTCATTCGGCATAACACCTCCCGATCCGGGCACGGACCCAAACGTCTTCGACATCATCGAGTACCTCGGCGTCAACACGACCGAACTCGCACCGGACCCGGACTCACCGCTGATGGGCACGTCTGCCGATGGCATCGAGGTTGGGCTCAATGCCGTCCTGCTGGGGGACTGGCTCGAGACCAACAACCCCTCGACCCTCGATCTGCCTCCTTCCGGAGACGTGTACACCTACCTCTTGATCGCCACGGAATACGACGGGTCAGGGAATGAAGTCGGGATGGCCTATGCAGTGCTCCCCGCTGCGGGTGTAACGTCGGGCCCGCCGACTGTCGAAGCGGTTCCTGCGGCGTCGCCGTCATTGCTTCCGGTGTTCGCTGCGGCCCTGCTGCTATTCGCGGGCCGACGGCTCAGCGGCCCGGCCGTCGTCAGGCGTCGGATCCCGCGGCGTCGTCGCTGAGCCGCATCCGGAGATCGATCGACATCCCAGCCCAGATCGCTGCCACTCCGTTGTACTCATGGCGCGTGACGGGTTCCGGCAGGTTCGCCGCGGCGTCGGCGAGCGGTGCGCGGTACCACGGAAACAAGGTGCGCGGAACGCGGTCGAGCGGAAACCAGGCGACTTTCGGCGTCTCCGCGCTTGGCCGTAGCTCGCCGCCCAGCACGCGACAGCGATAGACGTGCGCGGTGTGGGGCAGGAAGCCGGTGCGGACGTAGTCGCCGACACGGCCCTGGAGCTCGACCACGAGTCCCGTTTCCTCGAGGATCTCGCGCCGGAGAGCGTCTTCGACGCACTCGCCGAGGTTCAGATTTCCGCCCGGCAGCTCCCAGCCCCGCAGGTCGTGGCGAACCGAGAGCAACACCCGGTCGCCGTCGATCACGATCCCCTGCGCGACCACGAGCGGCCCGCGCGCGTGAGTGCGAGGAGAAACCAGCCCGTTCCACGCGATCACCGTGTAACTCGGAACGATCTGCGCCAGGCGCCCGAGGCGACCCACCGCGCTACTCGATGATCTTGTTGAGGGGGTATTCGACGATGCCGCGGGCACCGGCTTCGGACAGCTTGGGGAACAGCTCGGTGACGATCGCCTCTTCGATGACCGTGTTGATCGCGACCCAGTCCGGGTCGGCGAGATGGGAAATCGTCGGCGTTCCGAGCGCCGGCAAGACCGCGAGCACCGAGTCGAGTGAGTCCTTCGGGACGTTCAGCATCAGCCCGACGCGGTCGACCGCGCGAATCGCACCGAGCAGCAGCATCAGGATCCGATCGATCTTCTTGCGCTTCCAGTCGTCCGTGTAGGCATCCCGGTTCGCAATGAAGCGCGGGGTGCTCTCGAGCACGGTGTCGATCACGCGCAGATTGTTTGCACGCAGGCTCGAGCCGGTCTCGGTGACGTCGACGATCGCGTCCGCGAGCACGGGCGGCTTGACTTCGGTCGCACCCCAGGAAAACTCGACATCGGCCTTCACGCCGTGCTGTTTCAGATAGCGCTTGGTGAGGTTCATCACCTCGGTCGCGATCCGCTTGCCCGCGAGGTCTTTCGGGCGCTTGATCTTCGAACCTTCCTTCACCGCGACGACCCAGCGCACCGGGCCGTAGTTGGGCCAGGGGGCGCGCAGGTCGGCGACCTCGGTGACCTTCGCGCGGTTCTCGATCGTCCAGTCGACGCCCGTGATGCCGACGTCGAGGATTCCCTGCTCGACGTAACGAGCCATCTCCTGTGCGCGAATCAGCATGCACTCGATCTCGGGGTCGTTGATCTCGGGGTAGTACGAACGCGACGTGATCCGCAGCTTGAACCCCGCCAGCCCAAAGAGCTTCTGCGTAGTCTCCTGAAGGCTCCCCTTCGGCAGCCCGAGTTTCAAGATCGGTTTCTTCTTCGCGCTCATTCGCCGTAGACCTCGTCGGGGTCGAAGACCTGCTCGCCCACGTCTACCCAGGTGCGATCATCGAGCCGCCGGAAGAAGCAGCTGCGCTTGCCGGTGTGACAGGCGGCGTTACCGCGCTGTTCGACACGCAGCAGCACCGCGTCACCGTCGCAGTCGATCGAGAGGCTCTTCAGCAGTTGGGTATTGCCACTCGACTCGCCTTTGTGCCAGAGCTTCTGACGCGAGCGGCTGAAGTAGACCACCTCACCGATCTCGACGGTCTTCCGAAAGGCCTCCTCGTTCATATAGGCAACCATCAGGATGTCGCCGGTGGCGTCATCCTGGGCGATCGCGGTGACGAGACCCCCGCCCTTGGTGAAGTCGATTGCATCGATCGGATCCATGGGGGGCGGGACTCTAACGGGCCGGCAGCGCGGCCGCCAGACGTTCCCGCAGAGCAACGAGGTTTCCGAAGTCGGCCCCCCTCAGATACGCGATATCCCCCTTCTTCGCGACCTTCTCGGCGGACCGCTCGAGAATGCCTCGCTTCACCAGCAGCGCGAGCGCGTTCTCGATCGTGGTCTCGTTCAGCGACTCTGGGCACAGCGCCTCACCGAGCAGCTCGGAGCGCTGAAACTGCTCTGTCGCAGCGTTGATCAAGCCCTTGTAGGTCATGTCGCCCTCGAAGGCCGCAACCGCCGCGATGGTGGCTGAATAGACCTCGACCACACCGCGGGTCTGCTCCGCCAGGAATGCGAAGCGCGACGCACCCTTCTCGGTCACGCACAGCTGGCCGTTGCAGAGCTCGACGCAACCAATGCGCTCGAAGTGGTCCACGAATGCGTCGAAGTGCGCAGCCAGGATCTCGCCGCGCGGAATGTAGTACTCCGAGTAGAACAGGTCGAGCCACTCCGCGAGCTCTGCGCGCAGATCGACCGGAGCGGGACCCGCCAGCAGTCGGCGCGCCAGAAAGCTCGGCGCGGCCAGGTAGTGGACGATCGAGTTGCGGTAGATGTCGAGCACCCGTCGCGCGGACTCCTCTGAGTAGAAGACCTCACCACGCGGGTCTTGGGACGACTTGAGCAGGTCGGCCCGCAGCAGGGAGGCGATCGACTCCGAGAATTCGCCGACGTCCCGGCGCAGCGCAGGCGTAAGCCGAACGTCCTGGAGTTGGAGCAGGTCGACGATCTCCTGCATCCGCGTTGCCAGGTCCGAACGAAACAGCCCGCGCGTGCGCGAGCCGAGCATCGCGCTCGCCGCGATCGCGGTCGCGTTCGGAACAGCCGCCCAGTTGATCCGCTCGACGATCCGGTTGCCGAGGTTCTGGACGAACACTCGAAGCTCCGCCTCGACCTCGGGCGAGTCGGAGCGTGCGAAGCGCCCGCGGCGGTCACCGAGTGCTTCGGCGAGCGAGATCGGCTCACCGAAGTTGACGTGCACGGTTCCGAAGCGCCGCTGGAGGTACTTCCGCGCGCGCATCAGACCCAGAACGCTCTCGCCACTCTTCGGTCCACCCTCGAGCTCGCCCACCATCTCGCCTTCTTCGACCAGGCGCTCGTAGGTGATCGCGATCGGAACGAAGAAGAGGTCGCGGCGCGCGCTCGACAAGAACGCATCGAGATCCCACGTGAGCAGCCCGAGCTTCGGCTGCAATGCCTTGCCGGTCCGCGAGCGCCCACCCTCGATGAAGAACTCCTGAGTGAAACCTTCGCGCACCAGGTACGAGACATAGGAGCGGAATACTTCCTTGTAGATCGGCTCGTCGAACGAGCGCCTCAGGAAGAACGCACCCACGCGGCGAAACAGGAACCCCATCGGGCCGAACGCCATGTTTTCGCGGGCGGCGATGTGGGGGGGGACCAGGTGGTTCGCGTAGAACGCGGTCGAGAGGATCAGGAAATCGAAATACGAACGGTGGCTCGGTGCGAGCACGATCGGATGGCGCTTGGCGTACTCGGCGATCTTCTCGATTCCTGTGAGTTCGATCGAGACGAAGAGCCGGTTCATGATCCCGACCACGATCATGTTCATCAGGGCGAGAAAAGTCGAGTTCATGTTGGCCGCAATCTCGCGGAAGCTCTTCGCGGCCTCCGCGCGTGTGCGCTCGACCGACACCTTGCGGCGCCGCGCCTCCTCGACAATTACCGCCTCGACTTCCGCCGTGCCGACGACGAGCTCCTGCACCTTGCTGCGCGGACGCAGCGTCGGCCCCTCGACCACCTTCTCTTCGCGGTAGAGGAAGGTCAAGATGGTGCGGCGGACCTTTCGCGCGATCGCAAACCGTCCCTCGTCACGACGCTTCTCGATGAACGAACCGAGGTCGATCGGGTCGCCGACCTTCACGTGCAGACCGCGATAGGTGGTGAGGAATGAAGTCACCTTCGAGATGTCCGACGGCCGTGTCGTCGCGCCATACGAAAGGTTCAGGAAGCGGTTGCGCACACGCGGCCCTTTCTTCCAGAACAGTGCGAGCGGAACGAGGTGCACCGGCCGCTCGCCGTCCCAGGCCCTTGCCACGACGGCTTCGAGCAGACTCAGCTCGCTCCGACCCTGCTCGACCGCGTTGCGTTTGCCGGCGAGCATGCTCCGCAACCGCGCGGTACGCAGGAACAGGAAGAACGGCGCGCCTTCCGTCGTCAGCCGTTGCACCTGCTCAACCGCCCTGGCCTGTTCGGCGGCTGCCGAAAGCCCTCTGTCACGGCCGAGGGCGGCGCGCAGGTAGTTCCACAGCGGGCGGTAATTGTGGAAGTGAATTCCATTCGCGAAGCGCGATAGCTCGAGACCCTCGCGAACGAACAGCTCATTGAAAAGGAAGTAGTCGAGCCGGCTCGCGTACCGCATCACGAATACGACCGAGCCGCGGGATTCGAGCGCGCGAAGCTCTTCGACAGTCTTGTCGTCGAGATCGAAGTGGCGGAAGAAGCGGTTGGCGAACCACCGGAAAAACAGATTGAAACGCGGGGTCATCGCCGACAGCAGTTCGACGGCGGTCGGCGACGATGGGAGTGCAGCAGCGGCCGGCTCGGCGGCCGGATGATCGGTCGGCTCCGACATGTCCCGAGCAATGTACCACCACCGGGCTCAGCGGGCCGCCCGGCCTCGGGTTCCCGGGGCCGGGCGGCCGGACCGGCTGGCAGCCGGAAGCACGCAGCGTTTCCCGCGACGGCGCGGAAGCTTTGGCCGCAAAGCGACCGACGCGCAGCTACTCGGGCAGCAGGATCTCTCCCGCACTCATCCGCCCGGCGATCTCCTCCGGAGTCCAGACGCCGCCGTCCTCGACCTTCGTGATCCCCTTCGCTGTCACGACCTTCATCTCGGCGATACGCCCCCCGCCGACGAAGAAAGTCTTTCCACTGTGGTCCGCCGCGAGATCGCTCGCGAGGTAGACGACCAGCGGCGACACCAGGGCCGGGTTCATCGCCGTCGCCAACTTCTCGAAGCCGGGCAGGTCTTCGGTCAGCCGGGTGTGGGCGACCGGCGCGAGGATGAACACGCGGATGCCGTACTTCTTGCCTTCGATCGCCAGGCAGCGCGACAGACCCGCTATGCCCGCCTTCGCAGCCCCGTAGTTGCCCTGCCCGAAATTGCCGTCCAGTCCCGAGGTCGACGAGGTATTGATGATCACGCCACCCGCGTTGCGCTGCTTCAGGTGGTTGTAGACCGCATGCGTGACGCAGTAGGTGCCCTTCAGGTGCACCTTCACGACAATGTCCCACATCTCTTCGGTCGTGTTCGCGAACGACTTGTCGCGCAGAATGCCGGCGTTGTTCACCACACCGTCGACTTTTTCGAACGCGTCGAGCCCGGACTGGAGGATGCTCAGGCCGCCCTCGACGCTCGATACGTCGTCGTAGTTCGCGACCGCTTCGCCGCCCGCCGCTCGAATTTCCTCGACGACACCGTCGGCCATCGTGCCACCGCTACCGGACCCGTCGCGCGAGCCACCGAGGTCGTTTACGACGATCGCCGCACCTTCCTTCGACATCGCCAGCGCGTGCTCGCGGCCGATTCCGCCGCCGGCACCCGTCACGATCATCACTTTTCCGTCAAGCAGTCCCATGAGATTCTCCAATTGGCTCGATCTTCCAGGGGGCTGACGTTAGCCGACGTTCATCGCGACCGGCAAGAACCCGACCGATGTCGCCCATCCTGCCTCCGGCAGCTCTAGCCCGACCCAAGACTCCTAGCTGAAGAGAACCGTGCGCAGCTTGCCGATCGGCTTGAAGCCGAGCCGCTCATACAGACGCACGCCGGCCGTGTTGCCGTCGACGACGGCGAGTTGCACGTGATCCGCGCCGGCCGCGAATGCCTCGCGGCAGAGATCCGTGACGCCTGCGGTTGCGAAACCCCGGCGACGCACATCGGGCCAGCAATAGACACCCTGCAACAGCCAGCCCGTCGTGAGGCGAACGTCGGCGTAGCCTACGCAGACGATCGTGCCCCCGCGCTCGACGACGCGTGCGCGCTCCACGCGGCCCTGTACCCAGCGTTTGAATCCCTTGACATCACCGGAGAACGGGTCCGGGCGATCCTCTTCGCGCAAGCTCTCCCGCGCAGCCACGACCAGCGCATCGAGGTCGGCATCGAACGCAGCGCGGGTCACGGCATCGCCCTGCGAAGTTGACAGATCCGCGTCACTCGCGCGAACCACGTACGCCGTCTCGAGGCGGTCGAGCAACACGTGGCGACGGCGTCTTCGCGCGAGATGCCGCCAGATCGTGTCGATCACGTCGGACGAGCTCTTCATCAGCCCGATCCCGATCGACTCGAGAGACGGAAAAAAGGCTTCGAGCACCTCGGGCGGTGCCACACTGAACACCAGGGTCGGCCGCAGGGCCGCGACCGCGAGCAGTTCGTCGCCACGCCAGGCACCGAGTAGCTCGGTCGCGGCCTCACCCGGCGACGGCGGTGACGCGAGGCGCAGCACCAGGTCGATCAGGAGCAGATTGCCCACCGGATCCAGCTCGAGCAACGCCAGCGCTTCATCGCGCATTTCGGGCTTGATTCGCCGCGCGATCACACCAGCCACGGCGTCCCCGTCTCCGTGCACCCGTCGGCGCGCCTGCCACGGTGAATGGTCATTCGATGACCGCGAGGATCATTCCCTCCTCGATGGAGTCACCTTCCGCGACCGCGATTCGCGCAATGGTGCCGGCGCGCGGAGCCTCGACCGGGATCTCCATCTTCATGGATTCGATGATCATGATCACGTCTTCTTCCTCGACCGTATCCCCGACGGCCTTCTCGAGCTTCCAGAGATTGCCCGCGATTTGGGCCGCCACCTCGGTCGTCATGCGTTCCCCCAACCCCCGTCGGTGCTTCACAGAGGTCATGGTGCACCCCGAATTGCAATCGAGCAAGCCGCATGGCGGAAGGCGCACGTCCGCTATTCTCCGCGCCTCGGAGAAACCATGCTCGAAACACTGACCCAGGGATTCACCAGCGCCCGCGAGAAGCTCGCCGGCGTGCGACAGCTGACCGAGGAGAACATCGATCAGTCGCTGCGCGACGTGCGCATGTCGCTGCTCGAAGCCGATGTCGACTTCGCGGTGGTGAAGGACTTCCTCGCGACCGTCAAGGAGCGGGCGCTCGGCGAAAAGGTCGACACACGCGTGCGCGATGCGGGCGGACGCAGCATCAAGGTCACCCCCGGGCAGCACTTCGTGAAGATCTGCGAAGAAGAGCTCACGGCGCTGATGGGGCCGGTCGACCCGGAGCTCGCACAGGGCGAGGGTGGTGTGGTGTCGCTGATGCTCGTCGGCCTCCAGGGCGTCGGCAAGACCACCGTCGCGGCCAAGCTCGCGCGCCACCTCCAGGGCCAGAAGCGCCGGCCGCTGCTGGTCGCGGCAGACGTCTACCGGCCGGCCGCGGTTTTGCAGCTGCAACAGCTCGGCAAACAACTCGACGTCACGGTCCACGCAGGCGCCGAGGGCGAATCGCCGGCCACGATCTGCGCGGCCGCCTGCAAACGCGCGCGTGCGGAAGGCTACGACGCGATCATCTACGACACCGCGGGGCGACTCGCGATCGACGATACGCTGATGGAAGAGCTTCGAGAGATCGGCCAGAAGACCTCGCCCGCAAACACACTGTTGGTCTGCGACTCGCTGATGGGGCGCGACGCCGTCAACGTCGCCAAGGCGTTCAGCGAGAAGCTCGACATCCACGGACTGATCCTGACCAAGCTCGACGGCGACGCCCGAGGCGGCGCGGCCCTCGCGATCAAGGCCGTCACAGGCGTTCCGATCAAATTCCTTGGAACGGGCGAGTCGCTCGACCGACTCGAGGAATTTCGGCCCGAGGGGCTCGCGTCACGCGGGAAAGTTCGGCCTCGAAGACCTGCTCAAACAGCTGCGCACGATCCAGAAGCTCGGGCCGCTGCGCGACGTGATGGCCAAGATGCCGATGTTCGGTGGGCTCGCCGACCAGGTAGACGAAAGCGAACTCGGGCGCGTCGAGGCGTTGATCCAGTCGATGACGCCCGCCGAGCGTGCGCAGCCCGAGATCATCGACAAGCGGCGCTCGACGCGAATCGCGCGCGGCAGCGGCCGACGAAGCCAGGACGTCCGCAACCTGATCGAACGCTTCGTGCAGATGCGCGGCATGATGGCCAACCTCGGCAAGAAGGGTGGGCTGCTGTCGAAGATCCCCGGCATGGGCGGCATGGCGGGCGCCGGCGCCGGCGATATGGACCCGGCCAGCTTGATGGCCGCAATGGGGGGCGGGGGTGGCCTTGGCGATGCCGCCGCCGGACCGAGTCAGCGTGTGCTCGAGAAGAAGCGCGTGCGCAGCAAGGGAAAACGCAAACAAGCCCGCAAGGCTCGACGAAAGAACCGAAAGCGCTGAACACGGACCCGCGGCGGGGCTCTCCGACGAACCCCCGAGATTGCAATCGCGAGAATCGCGCTAGCCTGGAAGGGTTCTTCGGCAGACGGTGGGGGCGATCCGAGAATGCGTCCGGGGTTACCCCGTGGGGGGATATCCCGTTCCACCGCCATACGTTCAGGTTTTGCGCGAATGTTACCGATTCATTGCGTACCCATGGCCAGAATTGCGTCCGCTTTCATCCTGACCTTGATCAGCTTGCTAGCCACTCCGGCCGCCGCGGCCGGGGAAATGCTGCCGTTACCGGCCTCGCTCCAGCCGAACGTGCGCTTCTGGACTCGGATCTATTCCGAGATCGACCTCTCGGGCGGAATGATCCACGACAGCCGGAACCTCGACATCGTCTACGAGGTGATGCGCTTCCCGCCCGGCCTCTCGCGCCGTGAACACGAACGCAAGGTCGCGAAGGCCAAGCGCGACTGCGTGATCGCACTCAAGCGACTCGCACGCGGAGAACGAGAGAACCTGAGCGAGAAGGACAGGCAGGTGCTCTCGCGCTGGCCAGAGGGCGTCAGCAACAAGACCCTCGCCACCGCCGCGAAGAACGTCCGCTTCCAGCGCGGCCAGGCCGACCGCTTCAAGGCCGGACTCGAACGCGCCGGCGCATGGCGGAGCCACATCGAGCAGGTATTCGATCAGGCCGGACTCCCGCGCGAGTTCGTCGCCCTGCCCCACGTCGAGTCGTCGTACCGGGCAGACGCCTACTCGAGTATCGGCGCCGCGGGTTTGTGGCAGTTCACGCGCTCGACCGGACGGCTCTACATGCGGGTCGACAATGTCGTCGACGAGCGACTCGATGCACACGCGGCGACTTACGCGGCCGCGAAGCTGTTGAAGCGCAACTACGAGTTGCTCGGCAGCTGGCCGCTCGCGATCACCGCATACAACCACGGAGCCGGCGGCATGGCGCGAGCGGTTCGCAAAGTGGGCAGCGAGGACATCGGGAAGATCGTCACCGATTACAACGGGCGGACCTTTGGATTCGCTTCGCGCAACTTCTACGCCGAATTCCTGGCAGCGCTCGAGGTGGACCGCAACAGCCAGCGCTACTTCGGGCCCATCCACCAGGACCGCCCGCGAAATTTCGAGAGAGTCGTACTCGATGCCTACTACCCCCCCAGCGCTCTCGAAAAGGCCTTCGGCATCGACCGCAAGACACTCGAGTCGTACAACCCGTCGTTGCGACCGGCTGTCTGGAACGGCAACAAATACGTGCCGAAGGACTTCAAACTCGCACTGCCGCCAGAGTCACGCACGCTGCCGAGCGAAGAGTTGCTGGCGGCGATCCCGACATCGGACCGCAAGAGCGAGCAGCACCGCGACCGCTACTACAAAGTCAGGCGCGGCGACTCACTATCGAGGATCGCGCAGCGCTACCGGATCCGGATCCGGGAGCTCGTGGCGGCGAACAACCTGCGCAGCCGGCACCGCATCCGGGTCGGCCAGGTGCTGGTGCTGCCCGACCACGCGTACCGCAGCCGAGGCAACGTCGCGCGCACCGATCGACCCAAGGACGGTATCTACCGCGTGCGGCGCGGCGACAACCTGTCTGCAATTGCGGAGCGGTTCGGCGTGAGCGCACGGGAAGTCGCGACTGCGAACAGGCTGCGCAATCGCAATCGCGTCTACGTGGGGCAGAAGCTTCGTATTCCCACGACCAATCTGCCCGCGGTCGCAAGCAGCGCCCATCTCGAGGACGGCGTCTACAAGGTGCGGCGCGGTGACAACCTCTCAGCCATTGCGAGACGATTCGGCGTGAGCGCCCAGGAAGTCGTCGCCGCGAACGGCCTGCGCAATCGCAACCAGCTCGCCATCGGCCAGACACTCCGGATTCCGGGCGGCGACGCAAGCCCCACCGCGAGCGGCTCGCGCCCGAAAAACGGCATCTACCGCGTGCAGCACGGCGACAGCCTGTCGGCAATTGCCTCCCGCTTCGACGTCAGCGAATCTGCGCTCGTCGCGGAGAACGCCCTGCGGAACCGCCACCACGTCTACGTGGGGCAGGATCTGAGGATTCCCGAACCGGTCGACGTCGCGACGGCAAAGCCCGAGAAGCCCGCCGAGCCCGTATCGCAACCGCAGGCTGAGCCTGCGGCCACGGTGAGCGAGGTCGACGGACCCGCCCGCATCGCAACGCGCGATCAGCCGGACGCAACCGCGGCGGCCGACAGCAGTCGCCTCGACTCCCAGACCGCGTCTCTCGAGCCCGAACCGACCGTATCGGCGGCCTCCGGCCCGCCGCCCCCCGACCCCTCCGATTACGAAGTCGACTCGAAAGGTCGCGTCACCGTGCAGGCTGCCGAAACCCTCGGCCATTATGCGGAGTGGCTCGAGATCAAGACCAGTCGCCTGCGGCGGCTGAACAGCCTCAAGTTCGGCACCTCGGTCGCGATCGGCCGCAAGACCATGCTCGACTTCAGCCACGTCACGTCCGAGACCTTCGAACAGCGCCGGCTCGCGTACCACCACACGCTCCAGGAAGAGTATTTCACCGCCTTCGAAGTCATCGGCACCAGGACCCACCTGATTCGCAGCGGAGAGAGTCTGTGGTACCTCGCCGAACGGAAGTACGAAGTGCCGGTCTGGCTGATTCGCCAGTACAACCCCGACCTCGATTTCAGCGCACTCCAGTCGGGGACCCGGATGGTGATTCCCGAAGTCGGGCGGCGCGGAGCGTAGGAGCGCGAAACGCGGTTCGTGACCACGCGTTCGTCAGACCTGGAAGAGGGTTTCGTCGGGGAGGCGGATTGCGGTGAGGCGGCCTCCGTAGACTGCACCGGTGTCGATGCCGATGCTGAAGGGTTCGTTCCAGCGAACCGAGAAGTCGACCGCGGGCGTGTGGCCGTAGACGATGGTGACACCGAGCTTGTGCGGCAGGTCGGCGCTGGTGCGCTCCCAGAGGAGATCCTCGGAGCGGGTGTTGCGTAACGCGTAGTCGACATCCACCTCGTCGAGCAGGTCGCGGCCGATGCCCGCGTGGACGAACAGATAGTCGCCGTCGCGGTGATAGAGCTTCAGATGTTTGAAGAAGCGCTCGTGATCCGGCGGGAGCTGAAACGTCTTCGCGTCGGGTTCCTCGGCGTCGAAGTAGCCATAGCTCGCGAGCGTGCGGTCGCCGCCGTTCATGAGGAAGGCGTCGCCGCCGAAGTACTCCTTGCGGTGCCACCCGAGGAAGCTCAAGAACATCGATTCGTGGTTCCCGAGCAGGAACACGCAGTCGTGCTCCTGCTTCACCCGCAGCAGCGTCTCGACCACACCCTTCGAATCCGGACCACGGTCGACGTAGTCGCCGACGAAGACCAGCCGGTCACCATCGCGGAAAGGCAAGCTCGCGAGCAACTCTTCGAGCAGCTCGCGCTCACCGTGGATGTCTCCGATCGCGTAGAGCAAGAACCGTTCTCCCCCTGCCGTGGTTCTTCGGCGCTACTTCCAGAGTGCTTGATTCCGTCGCCACGCGATCGTCCGAATCGTGTGGCGGCCCGGCTACTCAGCCGGCCAGCGCCTCTCCGAGTTTCCGTAGAGCGAGCTGCCCGCAGGCGGCATCGATATCCTCACCGCGAGGGCGCCGCAGCGTCACCCGTAGCCCCGAGCCCGCGACGATCCGCAGGAACCGGTCGATCGCCTGCTCCGAAGGTGCCCGCAACGTCGTATCCGGGTGTGGGTTCATCGGGATCAGATTGACCTTTGACGGTATTCCTGCGAGCAGTGGCGCGAGCCGGGCGGCGTCCTCGGGGGAGTCGTTCACGCCTTCGATCAGTGTGTACTCGAAGAATACGGGCCGACGCGTATTCACGAATTCGATCCGACGCAATTCGTCGAGCAGGTCCGCGATTGGATAGCGGCGGTTGAGCGGAACCAGCCGATCGCGTACCGCGTCGGTGGTCGCGTGCAGCGACACCGCGAGGTTGATCGGCGCACACGCCAACAGCTCGGCGATCTTGGGCACCAGGCCAACCGTCGACACGGTGATGCGGCGCGGCGCCATCGCAAATGCCTTCGGGTGTATCAGCAACTGCACGGCTTCGATCACCGCAGGCAGGTTCAGGAGCGGTTCGCCCATGCCCATGAAGACGACATTCGTTATGCGGCGCTCCTCACCCGAAATGTCTCGCATCCGGCAGACCTGATCGATGATCTCCGCAGTCGAGAGGTTGCGGCTGAAGCCGAGCGCCCCGGTCGCGCAGAAGCTGCACGCCATCGCGCAACCGACTTGCGTCGACACGCACAGGGTGGTCCGATCCTCCTCGGGGATCAACACCGACTCGATCTCGGCGCCGTCTTTGGCCCGGAGCACGGCCTTCACCGTACCGTCCTGCGAACGATCGACTCCCGACAGCTCGAGCGCCCTTGCGTCCCAGGTCTCCGCCAGGCTACCGCGCAGCTCGACGCCGAGGTCGGTCATGCAATCGAGATCGTCGATCCCGCGCTGATAGAGCCACCCCGCGATCTGATCAGCTCGATAGGGAACGTGCCCTTGCGCGGAGAGAAGTTCACGCAGGTGCTCGATCGAATGGTCTTTGAGATTGGGTCGCTGTTGCATGCTGTGCGGCGCCCCGGTGGCCGTCGCGCGGACGCTATGCGGGCCCCTCGCCGGTGTCAAGAACCACCGGACGGGGATCCATCCTCGCGTTTCGGCGCGCGCTTGCGGTAGGCGAAGTAGCAACACGTTCGCCCGATCGACTTCCATTCGATCTCGTACGCAGTCGGTGAACGACCTCGGCTATCGCGGCGGTACGGTTCGGGCGCATACACGTTATGGATCCGCGGATCCGCAGCGAGCACCTCGGCCATCTGCTGCGCGTACGTCGGATCGTCGGTCGCGAGGTTGAGCTCGCCACCGTCCACGATGCGATGCACCATGTCGGAGATGAACGGCCCCTGGATCAGGCGGCGCGGCCCGTGGCGGTCCTTCGGCCATGGGTCCGGAAAGTTGATCCAAGCGGTCGCGATCGAATTCTCGGGGAATAATTCAGGGATCACGACCTGCGCGTCGGACTCGAGCAGCCGGATGTTGCGAATCCCGAGTCGCGGCAGTCGCCGCGCCATCTTGAGCGTGCGCTTGAAGGACCTCTCGACGCCGACGAATGCGCAGTCGGGAGACTGCTTCGCGAGGTCGATCAGGAACTCGCCACGCCCATAGCCGATGTCGACGACGAGATCGCGCACGACGGGTACGTCGTCCGCGAACAACTCCACCCAGCGCGCGAGGCTCGGCGGCTCGCCATACTCGTCGAAGTAGATCCGGAAGTCTCGTCCGGGGATGTCGAACTTGAGTGTTCTCGACATCGAGGGCCTTCAGCCGAACGGCGTGAAGCGCAGGATCTCGCGCAGACTCGGGAACTTGGGAGAGTGCGGGTAGTGGTCGACCCGCACCGGCTCGCCGTCGCGCAGTCCGGCCCGACGGCGCACCGTCTGCAACGCCTCGAGCGGCCCGCCGAGAGTATCGACGAGCCCGAACTTCTGCGCGCGCGCACCGCTCCAGATGCGCCCCTGCGCGACCTTTTCGATCTCGGCGCGGGTGAGCCCCCGCCCCTCCGCAACCCGGTCGACGAAAGTGTCGTACAACTCCGCCATTTCGCGCTGCACCGCATGCCGCTCGTCCGGCGTGAAGCCGCGGCTCTCCGACAACAACCCCGCTCGGGCACCGCGCTCCACCCCCTGCTTCGAAACGCCGACACGCCGATAGAGACCCTCGAGGTTCAGCTTGCCACCCACCACCCCGATCGAACCCGTCACGCTGCAAGGCTCGGCGACGACCTCGTCCGCCGCAGCCGCCATGTAGTAGCCGCCGGACGCAACGACGTCGCCCATCGAGACGACGACGGGCTTCTCACGCCTGACGAGCGAGATCGCCCGCCACAGCAGATCCGAGGCGAGCGCATCGCCGCCACCACTGTCGACCCGCAGCACGACACCCCGGACCCCGCGGTCACGCGCGAGCGCATCGAACAGCTCGCGGTAGCGGTCGGAGCGAATCCCGCGCAGGCCAGCGCCGCGACCGATTGTGCCGGACGCAACCACGTAGGCGATGCGCGGCACGCGCGCGAACAGCGGGCCCGCAGCATCGACCCGCATGGCGGCGTAGACCGAGGAGTCGACGCGGCGGACTCGGCGCGGACCCGGACGCTCCGCCGGCGGCACCGGGGTCAGCGCCTCGAGCGCCCGATCGATCTCGTCCGGGTAGAGGCAGGCATCGGCCAGCCCGACCGCGACCGCCGCACGCGCGCCGTAAGGACCCTTGTCGACCAACTCACGCACCTTCGAGTGTGACAAGCCACGCCCGTTGGCGATACCCGCGACGAGTTCGTCGTAGAGGTCATCGGCCAGAGCTTCGAGTTGCTCGCGGTTTTCGGGCGACATGGCATCGCGGGTGAGCCGCTCCGCGGCGCTCTTGTAGCGACCGATCCGGACCACCTCCGGTTTCAAGTCGAGCCGCTCGAGCACGCCGCGCAGGAACATCGATTCGAGCCGCAGGCCGACGAGGAAGACGTTGCCCGTCTCCGGCAGCCAGATCGCAGACGCCGCACTCGCGAGCAACAGACTCTCGGCCTCGAGCGTCTCGGCGTAGACCGCGACCGGCTTGCCCGCTGCTCGAAAGGCCTGCACCGCCCGACGCAGCGACAGCACCCGGCTGATCCCGTGCAGCGGCCCGCTGATTCGAAGCAGCACACCATCGACCTGCGGATCTCGCCGGGCGGCATCGAGGATCTCGAGCAGCTCGACCAGGCTCGGCGCGGGCCGCTGCCCGAACGGCGAGAACGGTGCGCGCAGCTCTTCCGGCGAAGCCGACAGCTGCACCACCAGCCAGAAGCCATCGCGCCGCGGCAGGGCTACGCGACTGAGCACGCGTCGCACGACACGTGCGACATCGGCTCCCGCCTGCTGCAGGACCTCGATCGGGGCGGACGATGTCACCTTCGCGTCGCCCTCCGCCTGGTCAAGTAGTCGAGTTCCGGGGGGAGCGTCTGCATGGCGGGCCTCGAGTACGGGCTACAGCGGAGTCCGGCCCGTCGGCCGGATCTTGCGTGTCAACAGCCGAATTCGACGTTGAATGATCTCGAAACGACCCCGATCGCTCACTTTCAGGCCCAAACCTTCGGGCATCTCGGCCAGCAGCGCGGTCGTCTCCTCGATCCGATCCTCGGTCGCGGGGTGGCTCGAGAAGAATGCGAGCCCGGCGTTCCCGCTTTCCCGCCGCACCACCTGCAGGAATGTCAGCATACCGTGCGGATCGTAGCCCGCCGCGGGCATTACCTCGATTGCGAAGACGTCGGCCTCGAGTTCGTCAGCCCGCGAGAAGCTGTTCAGCAGGGCCATCGACGCGAGCCCGCTGCCGAGGTTGGCAAGGCCACCAAAGCCGAAGAGCGATGCGGCCAGGACTCCGGCCTGCGCGGCGGTTCCAACGTTGCGCTGGCGATCGTAGTTCTCGGCGATGTGGCGCAGCGCCACGTGACCGATCTCGTGAGCGAGGACCGAAGCGACTTCGCTCACGTTGCGGGCCTGCAGGATCGTCCCGCTGTGGATGTAGATGTAGCCCGCCGGTGCCGCGAAGGCGTTGATCTCATCGTCCTCGACGACTTCGAAACGGTACTCGAACGGTTGCGGACCGGCCGCAGAAACGATCTCCTCGCCGATCGAACGGACGTAGTCGAGCACGACCGCGTCCCGGATGAACAGCAGCTCGCCGCGCGCCTGCTGCGCGATCTCCGCCCCGAGTTGCCTCTCCTCGGAAACCGTCACGGTGCCACAGCCGATGACCGAACCGGCCAGGATCAGCGACGTCAGCAGTGCCGCAAGAAATCTCGTGAACGAAATCGGCTCACAACATTTCGGCCGCATCGAAGTCGCCCTTCTTCCGGAGACTCTCCGTCACATGCCGAACGATCTGAAGCACCGATGAATCGAACGAAACGTTGTCGACGATCGGAACACCGTGTCGATCCGCAAGCTCGAGCAGGTGATTCTGGACTCGGAGAATCGCGTTGAGATTCTTCAGATAGCGGTGCTGCGGACGCGCCTTCGCGCTTGTCGCGCGCTCGGCGAAGCGGGTCTCGAAACCTTCCTCGTCGAGCAACGAGACCATCACGAAGAACACGTCGGCCAGATCGGCATAGACCTCGAGATCGATCAACCCAGGCACGATCGCCACGCCGTCGAGGACCAGGCTCGCGTTTTCGAGTACCGCGCGGTCCATCGACGCCCGCACCCCGACCGACACCGAAGCGGCCTGGCTCATGAATCCGTCGATGACCGGATCGTCGCCGACCGACTCGGGCGGCAACAGCTTGTGCGCGTCGTACGAGGACGCGTGCAGCGCCGGGACCAGATCCTGAGACAACATGATGCGCATGATCTGCCGAATCGAGTCGGTCGACAGTACGCGGCCGATGCCGAGCCGGTGGGCAACCTCGAGCGCGAGCGACGTCTTGCCGACGCCCGTCGCACCACCGAGCAGGATGATCACCGGGCGCTCCGGCTCCTGGTACTTGCGCCAGACCAGGTAGCGCTCGGCGGCCCGCGGACTCACCTCGCGTGTGAGCACGTCGAACGTCATCCGACGCAGATCGCGGCGATCGACCTCGTGCGTGCCGCTCGCGACCAGTTCGCGTTCGATTTCGCGTGCGACATCGAACGCGTCGTTGGGGTCGAGTGCAGCCGCGAGCAGCGACTGCGACAGGTGACCTTTCGAAAACGGCACACCTTTCCCGCGGCCCGTGACCGTGATCTCGGCACCCGGCAACGGAACCCGCGGATCCTCGGCGAAAGGCTCCGGGCCGAGGATCTCGCGCAGCATCTTGGCGAGTTCGCTCTTCTCGAGAACCACGCGATCCCCGACCCGAGAACGCACCTCGTTGGCTGCGTGAAAGGCCTCGTCGAACGCGATCCCGCGAGCCATCAGCGAGTGGATCATGATGCCGCGCATGAACGGCCGGCGTTTGCCAGCGTCCTCGACCTGAATACGACCTTTCTGACGCTCGGACAGAGAAACTCGCGCAGGCCCGGAAGCCCGTTTTCGGTCGTCCGATGAGCCCATTGGATGCAATCTACCCCACGCCCGAGCAGCGTGCGAGGCAAACCGGAAGAACGGAAAACCAGTGGAATCTGTGATGTTTTTGAGAGATCATGACAAATCACCTGCATTTTGGGTTGACTTTTGAGCTGCAACGCGTCTAGGCTCACCGGATCTAGAACAGTGGACATCCCGTGAGTTCGAGACCACCCAGTGATCTGTACCCCGTTCGCGATGTCGTCGAGATCCTGAAAATCTCGCGCCGCCAACTCCAATACTGGGCTCTGACCGATCTGATCGCACCGAGTGAGCACACCGAGGGCGGGCACGGACGGTACACATTCGAAGATCTCGTCGCCCTCAAGGCCGCCAAACGCCTGATCGACTCCGGTGTTTCGGTACAACGCATCCGAAAATCGATCGGTGTGCTGCGCCGCATGCTGCCCTCCGTCGAGCGCCCGCTCGCTGAACTGGTGCTGGTGGCGACCGGCGATGTCGTCCTGGCTTTCCGTGACGGCACCGCGTTCGACGCACTCTCGGGCCAGGAGTGGGTCTTCGAAGTCGCGAAATTCCAACGGGAGATCGAGGACTGGAAACGTTCGGTCGACTCGCTGGCGACCGCCAAGAAAGCGACCCGAACCGTTGATCGATCGGGGGTACGAAACCAGAGCGCGTGAAGCGGCACCCTCCTCCTCCGGCGTCAGCGGCCCTTGACCGGGTGCCGCCAGCCGCCAGCCAACCCTGAACGGGCTGCGAGCAACGAGCTACCAGCAGCGATAACCAGCCTTCGGCAGCATCAGCGTCAGAGGCTGGTCGTGTGAGAATCCGGCGAGCAGGTCCGGCGTCTGGGTGGGGGGGGGTAGCGCATGCGTATCATCGGAATCGTGAACCAGAAGGGTGGCTGCGGGAAGACGACCACCACGGTCAATCTCGCCGGTAGCCTGGCGGCTGACGGAGCGAGGGTGTTGGTGGTCGACCTGGACCCCCAGGCCCATGCCACGCTGGCATTGGGCATCGACCCCGAAGACCTCGAAGAGAATCTCTACGAGGTCTTGACCGACCCCGACGGCGCCGATCGCCTGCAGGAAGTTCTGGTCCAGGGCGGAGGAGATGTCGCGATCGCGCCCTCCGGAATCGTGCTTTCCGCACTCGAGCAGAGGCTCGCGAACGCGGAGATCGAATCGCGGACCGACCGCCTCTCGAATGCGCTCGAAACCGTACAGGGGATGTTCGATTATGCCCTGATCGACTGCCCGCCGAATGTGGGTCTGCTGACCTTCAACGCACTGCGCGCCGCCAGCGAGGTGATCGTCCCGCTCGAGATGAGCTACTTCGCGATCCACGGCGTCCAGAAGCTGATCGAAACCATCGCACTCCTGTCCGAGCGCGTCTCGCACGACCTCGAAGTGCGGATCCTGCCGACGCTCTACGACGGCCGCACGCGACACGCGCGCCAGACTCTCGCGGAAATCCGCGAAATGTACAAAGACCTTTGCTTCGATACCGTGATCCGGCTCAACGTGAAGCTGCGCGAGGCGGCCAATCGCGGCCTGCCGATCTGCCTCTTCGCACCGTCCGCCAACGGTTCGCGCGACTACAACGCGCTCGCCGTGGAGGTCGAGGCGTCGGACCCGAGCTTCGCCGACGCAACCCTCGGCGAGAATGCCGGTCTCGCGGAAGATCCCGTTCGCGAGGTAGTGGTGCGATTCCGCGACGCCAGCGCAAACGATGTCCGCATCGCGGGCGATTTCAACGGCTGGATTCCAGACAAGGGCGTGCGATCACTGATAGAATCAGAGGGAAGCGAGCGGGTCTGGACGAAAATCCTCCAGCTGCCGCCCGGAACCTACGAGTACCGGTACGTCGTCGATGGTGAGTGGCGCGAAGACCCCCAGAATCCGGAGTTCGATTCGGGATCCACGGGAGGGCGCAATTCGATTCTCGTCGTCCGGTAGGGAAGACGTGCGAAATTGCCCCGCGATCTCGGCGACGTAATTCACCATTTCCTGCCCCAGGACGGGAACGGCACGGGTCCGGACTCCGTCACCGGCGGGCCGCGACTGGAACGGCCGGCGGCGCTTCCGATCATTTCCCTGCCAATCGGCGACCGCGACGTCGTGCGCGCCGCCTATGCGTGGAACCTCGCCGTCGAGGTCGCACGACGCGGTGCGAGCGCAACGCTGCTCGCACCCGTAAGTGCGGAACCGTCGCCACTGTGGCCCGAGCCCGGCCGCGGCCCCGTGGGTGCCGAAGTCGTGCTCGCCGACGTGAACGACTTCGGCGAATTGAATCGCGCGGCGCTGGACATTGCCGTGGGTCGTGCGGCAGACTCCGGCGACGGCGGCGTGGTGCTGGTCAGCGTGCCACCCGCGTGGTTCGAGAACGCCAACGAGGGCCGCGCGCTGATGCGCTGGGTGCTGTTATTCGCCGCCGCGGAGGCCCGGGATTTGCGCGAAATTTACGGCTTGGCCAAACGAATCATCCGCACCAACCCGGAGGCCCGGGTCGGCATCACCGTTCACGGTGTGCGCCGGATCGGCGAAGCGGAAAGCGCGTTCAAGAAGCTCTCGGGCGCAGCCCAGCGCCACCTCGGGTACCCGCTCACGAGCTACGGCCTGCTCGTCGACGACCTGCACGTCTACCGCGCCATCGTGTCACGTCGACCGATCGGCCTCGAGCACCCCCAGTCACGCGCGGCCAAGGCCCTGCGCGACGTCGCCCGGATGCTGTTGGAAGACGCCCGGATGCTCGCCAATGCCTGATCTCCAGCTGATCGCTCCGCCGCCGCGCGACGAGTTGATCGCACAGCTGCGCGGCCGCCTCGGCCATGCAGTACCGGGCCTGCGCGTGCTCGCCGAGAGGCTGCTCGGCGCCGATTCGACCATCGACTTCGTCGCGCTCGAACCGACCGGGCGCGTGGTGCTGATTCTCGTCGGTGATCGCAATGACGACCTCGAACTCGTCGGGCGCGGGCTCGCGCAGCGCGCCTGGGTGTCGGCGCGCCTCGGCGACTGGACGCAGCTGGCGCCGAATCTCGGCCTGGAGCCCGACGCCGAGGTACGGGTCGTGCTGGCCTGCCCCGCATTCGGTGCCGAAGCGTCTGCGGCGCTGCGCGCGCTCGGGAGCAGTGTGATGACCGCGGTGACCTATCGCTGCGTCCAGAACGGCGTGGGTTTCGAGGTCCTCCTCGAGCACCCCTTCGCGATGGACCCCGAGCTCGCAGGTGAGCCCGTAGGCTCGACGCAATCGTCCACCCCCGACTCGAGCAACCCGCCGTCGTTTCGCACCGGCCTCAGCGACGCCGACCTCGGGCTCACGCCCGAGGAACGGAGCGAGTTCGACTAAGAGCGCGCTGCCCCATCCCGCCCCAGCACAGTGAGATTTCCCCACGGGAACAGAATTTTCCAGAATTCTTGGAGAATTAGTGACAATTTTTGACACCTGGTGACACAACGCGACCACTCCCTCACCGGGGGCCTCTTCTTCTGTGGATGGAAGAGCCGAGCCCTGGGGAGATGGATTCATGGCGGCTGCTGAACCGATCGTTGCAACGGAGATCTTGGACGAGGAGCTGATCGAGCGGGTCCAGCAGAGCGACCGCGCGGCCTTCGACATCCTCTACGAGCGCTACTTCCCGAGAGTCTCCGGCTACGTCCGTCGCCGCGTAGACAACCGCGCAGACGTCGAGGAAATCGTCCAGGACGTCTTCATCAACGTCTTCACCTCCCTCGACTCGTTCCGCGGCGAGGCCCCTTTCGCTGCCTGGGTGCTCGGCATCTCGCGCTACACCATCGCGGGCCGATTCAAGAAGAAGCAGCACAAGATGGTGCCGCTCGACGGCACCCATCACGAAGACGAGAACGAGATGTCCTTTGCCGACCAACAGCGTGAGCCCTCGCCGCTCGAGCACTACGAATGCCGAGAGCGCATCAGCGAGCTCGAGACTACGGCCAGAACCCGGCTCACGCTCGATCAGTGGCAGCTCGTCGAACTCCACCACGTGAAGAACCACTCGGTCCGCCAGATGGCGTCCGACCTCGACCGCAGTGAGGATTCGATCAAGTCCAACCTCTACCGCGCGCGCAAGCTGCTGCTGGCGCGGTAGACTCCGCGCCAGCATGGGCGCGAACGACCACCTGCTTCCGGATCTCGACGACGCTCTCGGCTTCGACCGCCGGAGCCATCCGCCCCTCTCCCAGCATCCAGCGCTGCGCGTCTCGCGGTTCGAATTTTCGAGCCGAGGCGACCGCGTTCCGGGCCGGCTGCTGCTGCCCGAAACCGGCGACGGACCCTTTCCGCTGGTGCTGCTCCAGCACGGCCTGAACGGCGCCAAGGACGCGGGCTACATCGAGAGCACCGGCGGCCCGTGGGTACAAAAGGGCGCCGCGGTCGCTTCGATCGACTTCCCGCTTCACGGCGAACGCGCAAATCCGAAGCTCTGTGAACTGCTGCGCAGCGGTATCACCCAACCGCAGCGCGCCAATGAGCCGACTCGAATCCTCGTTCAAGAGTTCTTCCGGCAGGCGATCGCCGACCTGGGCCGCGCGTTGGACGCGCTGGAGGCGCTGCCCGAAATCGACCGAGACCGCATCGCCTACGCATCTTTCAGCCTGGGCAGCATCGTGGGCGCCACCTTCTGCGCCTCCGACCCGCGTCCATGCGCGGCCGCATTCGCAATCGGTGGCGGTGGCATCGGCCCCGACGAACTAGACCCCGCGCGGTCGATCGGGAACTTCGCACCGCGGCCAAGCTTGTTCGTGAACTCGAAAACCGACGAGGTCATTCCGCTCGCGGCCGCCGAAGCGCTCTTCGCGGCCGCCCGCGATCCCAAGGAACGTCACTGGTTCGAGGGGTCGCACGCAGACGTGCCCGGGAAATCACTGAAGACGATGTGGCGATTTCTGAGTCGACATCTTGGAATCAACTGATACCGAGGCAAGCAGGCGCCGCTGTACTACGTTCCCGAACCGACCGCACCCCTCCCGCCCCGATGGCCGGTTGGATTGGTCCCCTCAACCCAGGAGATCCGCATGGCAGTTCGCGTCCTGACACCTCTTCTTTGCTGCGCCTTCGTTGCCCTCGCTTGCGGGGCCCAGGAATCGGAGACGCCGCCGGCGACCAGTGTCGAAATGCCCGCCGCCGCTTCAGGTGACCCTGCCGCGAGCGGCGGGGCTGACGCGGCAGACGTCGTGGCGGCCAGATTCGGAGACGAGACGATCAGCGTCGAAGAACTCGACGCGTGGATCCGCGATGACCTGTTCGACGGCGCCTGGGATACAGAGAGCGAACTCTTCGAGTTGCGCACCAAAGCACTTGAACGCATGGCCACCGAAACGATCCTCGGCCGAACAGCAGCGGCGCGGAACTTGAGCATCGAAGACTATCTCCTCGCCGAAGTCGCTGCACAGGGCGAGATCAGCGACGAGGAAGTCGCTGCGTTCTACGATGAGCGGAAGGGCGATATGCAGGAACCGTTCGAAGCGCTCGTGCCGCGCATTCGCACCTACCTCAAGATGAAGCGCGGCGCGGATTACGTGAAGAAGCTGCGTGCCGAAACGAACTTCAACATCCTGCTCGAACGGCCACGAATCGAGATGGCGGCGGTCGGGCCGAGCCGCGGGCCGGATGACGCCGCGGTCACGATCATCGAGTTCAGCGATTTCCAATGCCCGTACTGCTCTCGGGCGCTTCCGGAGATCAACCTGATTCTCGAGCGCTACCCGAACGACGTGCGGATCATCTACCGCCACCTCCCGCTCGACCGAATCCACCCGCGCGCACGGGCCGCCGCGGAGGCTTCTCTCTGCGCTGACGACCAGGGGAAGTTCTGGCCATTCCACGACCTGCTGTTCGCCAACGCCAAGACTCTCGCCGACGAGGATCTCTCGCGCTTCGCGAAAGATGTAGAACTCGATGTCGCTGCCTTCGAGCAGTGCATCACCGAGGGCCGCTTCAAGCAGAAGATCCAGGAGGACGTCGACGCCGCGACCGGCGCGGGAATCACGAGCACACCCGCATTCCTCGTGAACGGCATCTTCGTGGGCGGGGCAAAGCCCGTCGACCACTTCGCAGAGATCATCGACGCCGAACTCGCGAGCGGCGCCGCTGGCGACGACGAGTCCTGATTGCGCTTCGCCCGCTCTGAGGCCGGAGCTGCCGCTGCGTCGCAATTCACGCGCCCGGACGGAGGAGCGGCTACGGGTTCTCGCCGCCGATCCGTTCGAGCAGCGCGTCACGTTCCTTCTCCATCTGCTCTTGCGTGTCCGCTTCGAGGTTGAGACGCAGCACGGGCTCGGTATTCGACGGACGCAGGTTGAACCACCAGCTGTCGTAACGCACGTACAGCCCGTCGAGGTGCGAAATTTCGGGCGCGTCGGCGTGCTCGGCCTCGATGGCCGCGAGCACGGGCTCGATCTTGTCGACGCGCCGGTTGATTTCGCCGCTCGCGCTGTAACGCCGCAGCGGCGCCACGAGTTCCGAAAGCGGCCTGCCCTCCGAATCCAGCACGTCGAGCAACGCCACGAACGCGGCGATACCGTCGTCCGCAACCAGCGTCGGCGAAAACCGGAAGTAGAAATGCCCCGACAATTCGCCTGCGAAGATCGCGCCGACCTCGCGCATCCGGGCCTTCACGAATGAATGGCCGACGCGACACATCTCGGCCTCGCCACCCGCAGACTCGATCTCTTCGGCGGTTGCACGGCTCGAACGCAGGTCGTAGAGGACACGACCGCCGCCGTGCTTGCGAAGCTGGTAGCGCGCGAGCAACCCGGTAATCAGATCGGACGAGATCGGTTCGCCCTGGTCGTCGACGAAGACCGCTCGATCGGCGTCACCGTCGAACGCAACGCCGAAGGCGGCACCGGTGCGCTTTACTGCATCGACGACGTCGCGAAGATTCTCGACCTTGAGTGGATCCGCCTCGTGGTTCGGGAAGGTGCAATCGGGTTCGAGGTAGAGGGCCTCTACCTCGAGGTCGAGCCGCCCGAGCAGCGGCACCAGGCCGGCCGCCGCCATGCCATTGCCACCGTCGATCGCGACGCGCAGGCGTGGCCGACCACTTCCAACTGCGAGAGCGTGATCGACGTAGCCCTCGGTGACGTCCACGCTGCGCACAGCACCGCGCTGCGACGCCGCCGCTTCGCCGTCGGCGAGCGCACTCGCGATGGACTCGATCTGCTTCAGTCCGCTGGCCTCGCCGATCGGAATCGCGTTCTCGCGACAGATCTTGAATCCATTGTAGCGACCGGGATTGTGCGAGGCGGTGATCATGATCCCGCCCGCGCCGGCGAGCTGATCCACCGCGAAGTAGAGCATCGGCGTCGCCACCAGGCCGAGGTCGATGACGTCGACACCCTCGTCCCCAACGCCTCGCACGATCTCGCCGAAGAGCTCAGGGGAACTCGTGCGGGTGTCGCGGCCAACCACGATCGGGCCGTTTCCGAGAAAGCGCGCGGTCGCGCGGCCGATCCGATACGCCGCCGCCGCATCCAATTCGTCCGGGAAGACTCCGCGGATGTCGTATGCCTTGAAGATCGCCACGGCCGGCAGTTTAGGGCCTCGCCAGCGCGCGTCCACGGCCGCGCTTGACCGTCGGGTCGGGGAGCGGCACATTCTCGGAAACTGCGGTGTTTACAGTGATTTTCGGGGCTGGATGTGCTCCCGAACCACCGTTCGGCCGCAGCTGGCGGTATTTTCCGTCTCACCTGGGAGCGTTCGCATGTTCGGTATCGGAACCACGGAGCTCTTGATCATCTTGGGAATCGTGGTGGTGATCTTCGGTGCGCGCCGGCTGCCGGAACTCGGCTCGGGCCTGGGCCAGGCGATCAAGAACTTCAAGAAGGGCGTGTCGACGAAGGAAGAAATCGACGTAACGCCGAAGAAGGATGACGCCACGGAAGGTGAGAACTCCTCCTGACGTTCAGCGCGCCTCCGCAGGAGCAGTCGTTTCCGCTGCCGACTCCTTCGCCACCATGCCCTCTTCACCGAGCCCCGCAACGCTGCGGGCGTCCAGCTCGTATGCGGCGCCGAGCGCAGCGACGGGATCCGGCGCCGGCGCGGTCATCGTCGCGACTTCGAGATCGAATGCCACCGCCCCGGCGGGAATGTCTCCGAGCACCGCCATGAAGGGTCGCCGCTTCCGACGCTCGAGCGGGTCGTGGAGAATCGCCGGAGCTGCCCGCTCCTGTGCGGCGCGCAGATCGCGCGGATTCCACTCGCGTAGTCGCAGGGTCGGGATCGGCGGACCGACCGTGGCGGATTCCGCGACTACTTCGGCTCCGTGCGCGTCGATCAGCCGAATCCGCAGCACCGAACCCGGAGCGGGTCGGGTACCGCCGGTGTTGTGGAACGCGCCGCTCACGACATAGATCGGACCCACTACCGCGTTCTCGACCCAGTGCCCCTCGACGTGAACCACCTCGAAACCCGCCACACGCATCGCCATGGGGTCGGGTGCTGCTGTGAGCAGGCCCGGGAAGAACATGATCGTGGACGCGTATGCGCACAGGGCGGTCACCAGCGCCCAGCCGAGTACGCCACGCAGACGAGTGAACCAGACATCGCCCCGCGAGGCCTCGACCTCGAACTCCGAAGCGTAGTCACTCGCCGCGAAGGCTTGCGAATCGTCGCTTTCGGAAGCGGCATCCGATTCCGTGGAGCCCTGCGATTCGGCCGTGGGTGCGAAGCCCGCAGATGGAGGTGCATCGCTGTCTTCGGAGAAATCCCAGCCGGCCGGATTCCCGAGATCCTCGGACGCTTCGCCAAACGGTTCGGCGGAATCCTCTGCGCTCTCGGGTGCTGCGTCCGGGTGCACCTCGAGCGATGGCTCGGCCTCATCCGCCATGACCGGCCCGTCGATATCGAGGCCGGAGTCAGACGACGGATCCGCTGAAGACCCGAACCAGTTCCCGCGGTCCACCGTGACCGCGTTCGGATCATCCTCCGGTTCGGATTCCAGCTCGGACTCGGCCGAGAAATCCGTGTCGTGGATGTCCTGGCCGTGGTCGTCCGCGAATTCGCCGAAGGGCGAATCGGACGAATCGGCAGAATCGGGCTCCCCAGTGACCGGGTCGACCGGAGCCGCCGAAACGCCTCCCAACAGGTCGTCCACCGCACTGCGAGCTGCGTCGAGGTCACTGATCGGATCTTCGGCGCCGGCGACCGGGTCGACGTCTTCATTGAACTGCCAGTCGCTCTCCTCTTCGGAATCGGACGAATCGAGCGAGGTCTGGTCGGAGTCGGAGTCGGAGCCGGCTTGTCCGGCTGCGAGCGCTTCCCGCGCGAGCTGCGAGGCGTGCTCGGGATCCGGGCGGTGCGGAGATTCGACGAAGAATGCACATTTACAACGGGAGCAGCGGACGCGGATGCCCGTTTCAGGCACCTTGGCATCGTCCAAATTGAACTGCGTCTGGCACTCTTGGCAGGTGACGATCACGTCGCTCAATCCCCTCGCGCAGGTCCGGCCGCTCGGACCCACTGTGCTACGGTTCGCGGCGGTTTCCGGGCCCTATGCGACTGTTTCGGAGTCGCCGGCGTTTCGCTTGAGAGGCCAGCACCCCCCCGCCCACATCGCAGACCCGGAGGATCCCTTGGCTCCTGACGCTCCGCGCTCGCTACTCGAGCGAAGGGTCGTGATCGTGACGGGCAAGGGCGGAACCGGGAAGACCACGGTCACGGCCGCACTCGCGGTCGCGGCTGCAAAGGCCGGAAAGCGGGTTCTGGTGGCCGAAATGGGCCGAGATGAGCAGATTCCACGGCTGCTGTGCCCGGGCTCGCCCGCGGTGGGCTATGTCGGCCGTGAGCTCATGCCGGGCATCCGGGCGATGCGAATCGACCCATTCGAGGCACTCAGCGAGTATCTCACGCTCCAGATCGGCCTGAAACCGCTGGTCGATACGGTCATCAGCAACCAGGCGTTCCAGCAGTTGATGACGGCCGCACCGGGCTGGCGCGAGCTGATCACACTCGGAAAGATCTGGCATCTCGAGCAGTTACGGGAGCCAGACGGGCGCCCGTGTTACGACTACATCGTCGTGGATGCGCCCGCGACCGGGCACGGTGTGACCTTTCTCGACGTGCCGCGCGTCGTCATCTCGGCGGTTCGCGCGGGTCCGCTTCACCAGCACACCGAGGCCGTCGAGGCGCTGATCGAGGATCCGGAGCGCACGCTGCTCTTGCCGGTGACACTCGCCGAGGAGCTGCCGGTTCGCGAGACCAACGAGCTGATCGAGCGAGTCCGGTCCGACCTCGCGATCGCGGTCGATCGCGTGGTGGTGAACGCCGTCGCGCCTGCCCCGTTTCCGGCGGGCCTCGAACACCTCGATGAAGCGCTCGCGCGACTGCCCGATGCAATTCCGCTCGGCGCGTTGCCCCCGCCCGGCCAGCTCGCGGCCTGCGCGCGCACGCTGCGATTGCGCCACGAGCTGAACGCGCGCTTCGTGAGCGAGATCGCCGAGGGCACCGCGCTGCCGTTGGTCATATTGCCGCGGCTGCACGGTGGGATCGAGGGGCCACGTGAGATCGAAGAGCTGGCTTCGGCGCTGGTAGCC
>JAFDEI010000362.1 GCA_019310425.1 Deltaproteobacteria bacterium
GACCTCATCGACCAGCATTCTTGCGCCGACTTCGAGGGGGATCAGTGCCACGCCCAGCGATTCGAAGTGCGCCTTCAACTGGGGGGTCACCATGCCGCCCTCCCAAGGGCCCCATCCGAGCGACTTCACGAGACACGCGCCGCCTCTGCGCCGCGACTCCGCGACCGCGACCTTGTTCAGCACCTCGTTCGCCATTGCGTAGTCGACCTGCCCGACATTGCCACAGCGAGCCGCAACCGAAGAGAAGAAGCACAGCAGCACCAGTGGGTCCGACGCGGTGGCGGCCAACAGCGTGCGCAGCCCCTCCACCTTCGTGTCGAAGACGCGATCCCACTGTTCGGTGGTCTTCTCCGCTACGCGCTTGTCCGCGATGACGCCGGCACCGTGGACGATCGCCGCGATGTCGCCCCATTCGGCGCGCACCTGCGCAAGGGCGGCCGAGACCGATTCGAGGCTCGTTACATCCACCGCCATATATCGTGCCTGCGAACCGGCTTTCTCGATCGCCGCCAGCGTGGCCCGCACCTCGCGAGCCGCGAGAATTCCGCTGACCTGCCTGCCCAGGACGGCGGGAGTCGGCTTCTCGCCTAGCGAGACCGCTCGTGCGAGCAGCTCGCGCTTGAGGGCCGCATCCCCGTCGATGCCATCGCAGCAGTCCGGTTCGACCTGGAGCTCCGTGCGTCCGAGCAGCACGAAGCGAAGCGCCGCTTCGCCAGCGAGTTCGATCAGTGTCGTTGCGGTGACACCCCGTGCTCCCCCCGACGCCACCACGACGTTGCCGTCCTTCAGCACCGGGGTTCCGCGCACGACTTCGACCGGCCGGCTGCGCAACACGACACGCCTGCCCGTTGCTCCGAGCCCGACTTCGAGATCGGGTCCACCAGAGAGGAGCTCATCGGCGATCGCGGCAGCGATCTGTTCGGCGCTTCGCCCTGCCCGCTCGAGATCGATTGCTTTGACTGAAACGCCCGGCCACTCCTGCGCCACCGTACGCGCCAGCCCCGCACAGCCTGCAAGCCACGCACGCGGGGCCTCGAAGTCGCTGGTTCCGAAAGCGCCGCCGGTATCCTGCACGGTAACGAACACGCCGCCTCCGGCTTCCTTCTTCTCGAACCGCGCGGCCACCGCACTCGCCACCTCGAAGGCTTCGCGATTGACACGGGTCGCATCGAGGTCGTCCGAGACCTCGCGCAGGCCACCCAGGAAGATCACGCCCCGGATGTCGCCCGACGGAATCTCCGTCACCGCCTGCGCCGCGACGCCACGACTCTCGAGCGCTGTGGCTACATGCTCGGCGAGGCCCGTTGCGTCATCACCGACGACAGTGACGAGGATGCGCCCGTCCCCGAACAGGCCGTTCTGCGCCATCCCGATCGCGGGCTGCTGGACTGCCTCGAGTACGTAGCGCCCGAGGCCCAAGGCCCCCTGGGCCGGTGTTGGAGTGCCCGATGGAGGCTCTTCGACGACCGGAACGGTCTCGTCCGCTGTGGCAGTGGCGGACGCGGGCTCGTTCGCCCCACCGCCCAACTGCTCATTCATATAGTCGACGACCTGGCCCAGCGTCGCGAGCTTCGCCATCACCGTGATGTCGAGTTCCGGAAGTCCGGGTGCCAGTTCATCCATCGCCGAGAGGATCTCGACGCGCTTGATCGAGTCGATGCCGAGGTCCCCCTCGAGATCCATCTCGATCGTCAGCATCTCCGACGGATAGCCGGTCTTGTCCGAAACCACCTCGAGCAGCATCGCGTGCAGGTCGAGGGCGGGGACGGTAACCGAAGCGACGGGAGCGATTCCGGCTGGCTGCTGCGCGGGCTCCGGAACAACGGATTGCCGCCCCGGCGCGTCGATCGGATCCGCCGCGATCACCGGAGCGGGCGGCATGGGCGCAATGGGGGCCTGAGTCTCCAGCGGCGCCGCGAGCGGAGCCTGCGTCGGCTGCGCGATGGGTGCTGCGGGTGCCTGGAGCTGCGTCTGCGGTGGCGCCATTGCACCCGCTGCAAGTGAAGGTTGAATTCCGGCCTGCCCCGACAGCATTTGCAAGCTTCG
>JAFDEI010000206.1 GCA_019310425.1 Deltaproteobacteria bacterium
GGCGACAGCCGCGCCGAGCACATCGACGTCTCGTGCGCGGAAGCGATCGCGGCACTCTTCGTGGGTTCGCAGAACATCGGACTCTACGCGCAGGACGGGATCTTCGACAAGCGCAGCGGCATCGGATTGCCGCTGGCCGCGCCCGCGACGATCCTGCCGTGCAAGGACGGCTACGTCTGGATGATCGCGCTCGAGGTCGGCCAATGGCGGGGGCTCGTCCGCGCCATGGGGAATCCGGATTGGGCGGCGCCCGAGATGTTCGACGACATGATGGTGCGGGCGCAGAATGCGGACTTCCTCTATCCGCTGATCAAGGAGTGGACCGCAGAGCTCACCAAGCAGGAGATCATGGATCTCTGCCAGGCCAACGCAGTCCCCTCCACCGCGGTCTACACCGTGGAGGACATCGCGCAGCTGCCCCATATGGCGGATCGCGGCTTCTTCAAGCAGCTCGAGCACCCGTTGATGGGTTCGGTGCGCACGCTCGGGGCGCCGGTATTGCTACCGGAGAGTCCCGCCGGCCCACGCCGCGCCGCGCCGCTGCTGGGCGAGCACAACGATGAGATCCTGGGCGAGGCGCTGCGCTCCGCACCGCTCGCCGTGGCGTCGAACGCGAAACCCGTGCCGGCACCCGCTCTGCCCCTCGCGGGCGTGCGGGTTGCGAACTTCGGCTGGGGCTGGCTCGGACCGGTGGCGGGCCAGACGCTCAGCCGGCTCGGCGCCGAGGTCTACAAGATCGAGTCACGCGTGCGGGTCGACATCAATCGCACCATCCCGCCCTTCGCCACCGGCCGCGAGCGGGATCCCGATTGCAGCTTGCAGAACCACGCGGGCTGGTCGGGCAACGGCAGCATCACCGTCGATCTGAAGCAGCCCGAAGGCCAGGCGCTGGCCCGAGAGGTGATCACCCACTGTGACGTAGTGCTCGAGAACTTCGGCCCCGGCGTGATGAAGAAGTTGGGTCTCGGCTATGACGCGCTGCGCGCCGTCAAGCCCGACGTGATCCTGGTTTCGATGCCCGCCGCCGGGCTCTTCGGAGCCATGAGCGACGTTCGCACCTACGGCATGAGTCTCGGCGCCATCACCGGCCTGGAGAGCACGACGGGGTATTTCGGCGAGAACCCCGTCCCCATGGAGAACGCCTTCGCGGACCCGCTCGGCGGCGTGATCGGCGCCTTCGCGACCTTGCTGGGCCTGCATTATCGACAGCGCACCGGCGCCGGTCAGCATGTCGACTTCTCTCAGCAAGAAGGTGTGATGCAGCTCGTCGGTCCGGCCTTCATGGATTTCTTCATGAACGGTCGCGTGGCCGGCCCCATCGGCAATCGCCATCCGACCGGCGCGGCGGCCCCGTACGGCGTCTTTCCGTGTGCGGGCGAGGATCGCTGGATCAGCCTGGCGGTACACGATGACGCCAGCTGGCGGGGACTCGTGGACGCGATGGGGCAGCCCGGCTGGGCCGAGAGCGCGTCGTATGCGACCCGCGAGGAGCGGGTCGCCAATATCGAGAGCCTGCACGCCGAGCTCGCGAAATGGACCAGCGACTTCGATGATTACCAGCTGGCGGATCGCTTGCAACGCCATGGCGTGTCGGCTGCGCCGGTGCTGAACATCGCGGACCTGCTCGGCGACCCGCACTACCAGGCGCGCAAGACCTTCATCGAGATCGAACATCCGCTGGGCTTCACGGAGACGGTCTACGGGAATTACGTCAAGACGGCTCGGGCCGATCCCAGGTACATTCCCGGGCCGGCGATGGGCCAGGACAACGAGCACGTCTATCGCGATCTGCTCGGCTTTTCCGAAGCGCGCTATCGCGATCTCGTCGAACGGAAGATCATCTACTGACCGCCAGCTCCGCCAGGAAGGATCGATTATGAGCGCCCTGCAAGGGAAAGCATGCATCGTCGGAATCGGGAACACCCCCTACCGACGTGGCACCGATGGCCCGGTCGACACGTCGCTGCGGATCGAGCTCGAAGCCTGCGAGGCCGCCATCGCCGATGCGGGGCTGCGCCCGAGCGACATCGACGGGATTCTGCCCTTTTACGGCCTCAGCATCGCCGAAGTGTTGGCGGTGAACCTCGGTGTCGAAGACCTGAAGTACCAGGCCACCTCGCACGTGGGCGGCGCGGGGCCGGGGGCATCGCTCGCCAACGCCGCCATGGCGGTCGAAGCGGGGCTCGCGAGCCATGTGCTGATCCCGGGCGGCTGGTACGGTTTTTCGGGCCGGCGCGTCCGCCAGATCATCGTGCAGGATCCGCACACCATGTCGGGCGGCATGAACGCGCGCGACTTCTACTTCCCGTTCGGCCTGACGGCGCCGGTGCAGTGGTTCTCCTTCGTCGCCCGCTGGCACATGAACGAATTCGGAACCAAGCCCGAGCAGCTGGGCGCGGTCGCGGTCGCGCAACGCAAGCACGCGCAGTTGAACCCCAACGCGCTGATGAACGGCAAGCCGCTCAGCATGCAGGACTACCTGGCCTCGCCGATGATCTCGGATCCCTACCGGCTCTTCGATTGTTCGCTCGAAGCCGATGGCGGCGCGGCCTTCGTGGTGACGAGCCTGGAGCGCGCGCGGGATCTTCCCCAGAAGCCGGTGAAACTCCTCGGGGTTGCGCAGGGTCAGCCCTATCCCGCCGACGACCTGGTGGGGCGGGAGGATGTCTTCCAGCTCGGGCAGACGAGTGCTGCGCCGCGCGCGTTCGAGATGGCGGGGATCACGCCGCAAGATGTCGACTTCGCCGAGATCTACGACCCCTTCACCTTCCAGGTGATCCAGCAGCTCGAAGAGATGGGCTTCTGCAAACGCGGCGAGGGCGGCCCCTTCGTCGAGGGGGGGCGGATCGAGCTCGGCGGCGAGCTGCCGGTGAACACGCACGGCGGCCTGCTCAGTGAGGCGCACGTGCTGGGCATGAACCACTACATCGAGGCGGTGCGTCAGCTTCGCGGCGAGGCGGGTGAGCGACAGGTCGAAAATGCGGAGATCGGCATCGTGACGGGCTTCGGCGACTTCGGCGACGGTGCAATCGCCGTCCTGGGTCGCTGAACTTGTCAGCCATCACCGCCAAGGAAAGCACAGCAGCAGGAGATCGAACGGCATGACACGAGAAGCGGCCGATTATCACAAGCCTCTGCCCGTCATGGAAGGCATGACGAAGGAGTTCTACGAAAACTGCAGCCGGGGCGAGCTCTGCTTCCAGCGCTGTTCAGGCTGCGAGAAGCTGCGGCACGTGCCGACTCTGCGTTGCGCGCGCTGTGGTTCCTGGGACTGGCAGTGGTCAGCCTCGACCGGCCGCGGCAAGCTCGTCACCTGGACGGTGGTGCGGCGGCCGATGCATCCGGACTTCGCGGACGACGCCCCGTACGCGCCCGCCGTCATCGAACTCGACGACGGCGTCCGCATGGTGAGCTGGGTCGTCGACTGCGCAGCGGACGACCTCTGCGCGGGGATGCCCGTGGAAGTCGTCTTCGACCACGTCACCAGCGAAGTGACACTGCCGAAGTTTCGTCGCGTGACCAGCTGAGTCCTGCGGGCGAGGTCGCCGTTTCGGCCGGCCGAGCAGCGGGTGAATCGAACCAGTCCAACAGGACGCATGGGTAAGCAGGAAAGGAAGATCGATGCCGGGCACACCGGAATTTCTATACGAGAAGAAAGACCACATCGCGATCATGACCTTCAACCGGGCGGAGAAGCGCAATTCCTTCACGCCGGAAATGATCGATGCGCTCTATGAGTGCTTCGACGACTTCAAAGAGGATCCGGATCTCTACGTCGCCGTGTTCGCCAGCACCGGCGAGAAGGCGTGGTGTTCGGGCGGCGATCTGGACGCGATGATCCCCGCCATCACGTCCGGCGAGTTCAAGATCAATACCGACCCGACCAAGCGCGTTTACAGCGACATCTACAAGCCGATCATTACCGCCGTGAACGGCTTCGCGACCCTCGAACTCATCCTGGGTGCCGACATGTGCGTGGCCTCGCGCAACGCCAGCTTCGCACTCGGGGAGGTTCGCTGGGGCATGATCCCGGCCGGCGGCTCGCACGTGCGGCTGCCGCGCGCGATCCCCTGGAACGTCGCCATGGAGGTGCTGCTGACGGGCCGCCCCCTCGACGCCCAACGCGCCTACGAGGTTGGCCTGGTCAATCGCCTGGTCGACGCGCCGGCCGATGCGCTGCCGGAGGCGATGCGGCTGGCCGAGCTGGTGTGCGAGAATGGCCCGCTGGCCGTGCAGACCTGCAAGGAGATCTGTGTGCGGGCCTGGGAGCACGAGCGCGCTTTCGTGCTGGAGAACGCGCTCTTCCAGAAGGTGCGCGACTCCGAGGACGCGCAGGAGGGCCCGCGCGCGTACATGGAGAAGCGCAAGGCGCAGTTCAGCGGGCGCTAGCACGCCCGAGAAGCCTTGATTCAAAGTCGTCGCGTAAGCCCCCGGCCGATTCTCTTCGAGCCCGCGCTTTCGAGACCTTTCAGAAAGGAGACAAGATGGGACGTCTTTCCGACCGAGTGGCATTGATTACCGGAGGTGCGCGCGGGCAGGGCGAGGCCGAAGTCCGGCTGTTTCACAGCGAAGGGGCGAAGGTCGTCATCGCCGACGTGCTCGAAGCGCCCGGCAAGGCGCTCGAGCAGGAGCTCGGTGAGCGGGCGCTGTTCGTCCGGCTCGACGTGAGCAGCGAGGAGGCGTGGCACGAAGCCGTCGCGGTCACACTCGATCGCTTCGGCAAGCTCGACATCCTGGTCAACAACGCGGGCATCCTCAAGCTCAATTCACTGCTCGAGATGCCGCTCGACGACTACATGGCCGTCGTGAACGTCAATCAGGTCGGCTGCTTCCTGGGCTTGAAGATCGGTGGGCGCGCCATCATCGACTCGGGCGGCGGGTCCATCGTCAACACCTCGTCGATCGGCGGCCTCTGGGGCATTCCGGGCGGCGCGGCCTACTCGGCCAGCAAGTTCGCGGTGACGGGCATGACGAAGACCGCGGCCATCGAGTTCGGTGCGTCGGGGGTGCGGGTCAACTCGATCCATCCCGGCATCATCGACACCGACATGGTGCGAAATCTGGGGATGGATGATTCGGCCGCCGACGATGCCGCGGCAGCGCTCCTGGTAGGCCGGATGGGTACGCCGAAGGACATTGCCTTCCTGGCGCTGTTCCTGGCCTCGGACGAGAGCGGCTTCTGCACCGGCAGCAGCTTTACCGCGGATGGGGGCGTGATGGCCGGCGAGATCTTCAAGACGGATGGCGAGTGAAGGGCGAGAAGCGCGGAGTCGACCCCGCGCTTGCGGGCAAGCTGGCCGAGTGTGACGGCGGCGGCCCGATTCCCGGGACCCGCCTGGCGGGCCGCCAGGAGTTCAAGGGAACGCTCACCGGCGAGTACATCGAGTCGGGCGACCCGCCGTGGCGCTGGTACCTGATGGTGGACCTCGTCGTGAAACCCGACGCATTCGATGCCGAGGCGGTGTGGTGCCTGCAGGGGAATTTCTACCCCGAAGGTGAAGACTAGAAGCCATCTCATAAACCCTTCGGTCGCCAGGCACCCGCCTTCGGCCCGATCTCCTCCTTGCGAAATCTCGCCGTATCGCCCGAGCGACACCGCGGAGTGATCCCCTCGGGCTCAGTCACTGCCCTGCGCGGCCTGCTCCAAGCCCTCCAGGTACCTCGGAAGTCCCAGCAATGACTGGCCGCCGTCGGCCATGATGAGTTGCCCCGTGATCCAGCTCGCGTAGTCGGAAGCCAGCATCACCGCCACCTTCGCGATGTCCGAGAGTTCGCCGAAGCGGCCCATCGGGGAGCGCTCCAAGAAGGCCTCGTGCAACCCCGGTAGCCGGTAGAAGCCCTCGGTGCCGGGCGTGAGGGTGGTTCCGGGCCCGATCGCATTCACGGTGATTCCATGCGGGGCCAGTTCCAGCGCGGCGACCTTGGTGAACATCGACACGCCGCCCTTGGCCGCGCAATACGCCGAGATCCCGGTGGTGGGAATCGTCGCATTGGTGGATGCGATGTTGATGATCTTGCCCCGGATCTCACGCTCGAGCATGTGGCGTACGACGTCGCGGGAGCAGAGGAAAGTCCCCGTGAGCGTGGTTGCGATGACGCTGTTCCACTCTTCGAAGCTCATCTCCCAGAAACGCCGCATGCCGCCGAAGCCCGCATTGTTGATCAGCACGTCGATACCGTCGAGGCGCTGATCCACGGCGTCGACCAGGCGGGTGACTTGATCGGGATCGCTCACATCGGCAACCAGATCCAGGCATTCGACCTGCGGATGACGCTCGCGGAGGTCGCGAGCGGCCGTCGCGAGGCCTGCTTCGTCTCGATCGCAGATGGCGATGTTGGCGCCCGCCTCAGCAAACGCCTCGGCGATTCCAAAGCCGATTCCCCGGGCGGCGCCCGTCACCAGAACCTTCTTTCCGTCCATCTCGATCATTGCCGGTCTCCCATTCCGCCACGAAGACCACGGAGGGATCTCCGGATGGCGCGCGCGCTCGCAGGTGAGCCCGAAACGTAGCCGAGGTGCCCGATTCCCCGGCCCATCAAGTGAGCCCGCTGCGCGGCCGAATCAAGCCTGGGCCAGGCGTGTGACCCGTGGCTCGGGTCCCTATCCTGGGTTTCGGGGGGTTTCGTGACGGACGAGGAGCGGCGGGAGTTCGCGGCGCTTCGGTCGAGCGTCGAGGCGCTGGCGAGCCAGGTCGAGCAGCTCGGCGAGCGCGTGCGTGAGCTCGAGGCCGGGACCGCCGCGAGCCGAGCGGCAACCGTCGAGCCGCCGCGACCGGAGCCTTCGGGAGACACCCAGCTCGGAGCTGGCGAAGC
>JAFDEI010000363.1 GCA_019310425.1 Deltaproteobacteria bacterium
CGGTGAACTTCGGCACCGTCAAGGCGCTCGGTTTCGAATCGATGATCTGGACCCTCTACCGCTACCGCGGCAGCACGCGGGAGGTCCTTGCCCACGTACAGGAGTTCGAGCCCCCGTTCGCGATCACGATGGACAAGCGCAGGGCTCGCACCCAGCTCCCGATGAAGCTCGCGCTGCTCGGAACCCACAGCTACGTGCACACGGTGAATGATCCGGAGGAGGCGGCCCGTTTCCAGACCGAGAACGGGGTGACCGAGATCTACACCGACTTCCTGGATCCCTGAGTCGCACGTCGACCTGTGCGCTGCGCCGCACTCACGACGACGACTCCAACCGCGAAGCAGAGGGCCGCGCCCGGCTCGGGGCGGGTCGGGTTCGGGAATTGCCCGGAGGCCCGGAACTCGTCATTCGGCATGCGGGTCGACGCTGCGCACGCTCTCGAATACACCGTCTGCGAGGTTCTCTGAGACGAGGAAGTGGCGTTCGCGTGTCAAGCGGGGCGCGTGCCCGCCGAGGCAGGCGAAGACGATCCGCATGAAGTTCACCGGGGCGAGCGTCGGCCGGAGGCCGGCACGGCACTCGCGGGGCAGATGCAGCGCGCTCAAGATGCCGAGCCGGGGCGAGCGTCGGCCGGAGGCCGGCACGGCACTCGCGGGGCAGATGCAGCGCGCTCAAGATGCCGAGCCGCTCGCGCACGTGGATCGCGCTGAGCCGAGACATGTCGGCCGAGACGTCGAGGAGCCGGGGGCCGTGGTCGCCGCTCACGATCACGATGGCCTCGGGGTCATTGCGCAGGACCTGCTCGACGAGCTCGCGCAGGTGCCGGTTGACGCAGCGAACCTCGTTGGCGAAGTCGAGTGGATCGAGGGAGACCTCGGGGAGACGCCGGCAGTCGGCCGCATTGAGAAACGGTGGGTGTGGCGCCGTGAAATGCGCATAGACGAAGGTCGGTCGAGTGAGTTCGAGGCCCGCGAGGGCGTCTCGGAATTCCGGCACGCCGGTCCCCGAAGTCGCCCAGCCGGCGGGTTGCGCGACAGCTGCCGTCGGCCCGGTCGTTTCGAAGAAGCGCCTGATCGTGGGAACCGGAGTCATCTCGAGCAGGGCGTTCCCCAGCTCGGAGGGACCGTCGCGTGCCCCGCGAATGCAACGGTCTTCGAACCCACGGCAGCGGAAGACGGGCCAGTAGCGGTTGTCGAAATGCACGTAGGCGTAGCCGGCCTGCCGTAGGAACGAAACGCTGCGGTTGTCGCCTGAGACGGCCGCGGAAAGCCCACTGCGCGTGTTTCCGGGCAGCCAGCGGCGCACGCCCGCGTGCAGCTCCGCGTAGACGTCGCCTGCCTCGAAGGCGTGCTCCATGTTGAGCGCGGTTGCCATCGAGACCTTCGTCTTGTTGAAGTTCGCATAGCTCGACCGTGCGATGTAGAACCCGCGCTGCTCGAGGAAACGCAGCAGCGCACGGTTGTCGAATTCGTAGACCTCGTGCAGTACGCGGTCGTTCGGATACGAGTCGAACACGAACCAGTAGATGTCCGGCCGGCGGACTGGTACGCCCGACCAGATCCGGTTTTCGGGCAGAGGGTAGGCGTCCGGCGCTGTGGCTCTCGCATAGGACTTCTGATGGGGCGAGTCGATCAGCGAAGCGAACGGCAATGCGAGGCGTGCGAGCGCGAATACGAGGAGGAAGCGCTGGAAGGCTCGGCGCTCACCGAACGCGAACGCGAAGACGAGCAGCATTGCTGCGACCACGAGCCACGCTACGCCCGTGACCTCGGCTCGCGCGCTTCCGAGCGCGGCCGACACGTCGTGAAACGAGAACCCCGCAACTACGGAAGTCGCGCAGATGGCCGCGATGCGCCGCGTGTGGGCGCGAAGCAGCGCGACGAGGGCCAGGAATCCGATCGCCACTCCGGCGAAGGTCAGCGCGAAGTAGCGCGCCAGGTCGGAGGGGACCGCTTCGTCGAGGTTGTTGGTCCAAAACGAGAGGAAGGGGTAGCTGCAGAGCAGGGCCAGAAGCGCCAGGGAATGGAATATTCGCCCGAGCATGGTGACGCACAAGCTAATCCAGGAATCCTGGATGCGACAATGAACGGAATCGGTTATCGGTCCTGCCGAAAACTCAGCTCGAGAGCCCAGGAACCATTCATCTGCTCGACGGTTCTCGCGGGCAGCTCTCGAGAGACCCCAACACGCCCGCGCTACCGCTACATCGGAGTCCCTCGCACATGAACGCTTCCATTCCGAACCGTGAAGCCCTGGGATTCCGCGGTCGCATCGAGACCGAGTTCGGTCTCTGGGGCGGAAGGGTCTGCCGGCATCCCTGGCTCGTGATCGGGCTGATGGCGGCCTTCACGCTGATCCTGGCCGGTGGCGTGGCCCGACTGCGCCTCGAGATGTCCACAGACCGCTATCTCGACGCCAATGATCCGGCGCGCGTCACCTACGACGACTTCCGGCACCAATTCGCGAACGATGACAACGTCGTCATCCTGGTCCACTCCGACGAGATCTTTCGCTTCCCCTTCCTCGAGCGATTACGTGCCTTTCAGCGTGACATCGAGCGCGAGGTTCCCCTGCTCGATGAGGCGAAGGGCCTCATCAACGCCCGGGTCACTC
>JAFDEI010000038.1 GCA_019310425.1 Deltaproteobacteria bacterium
GCCGGTTCGCCGGGCGCCCACAGCACGAAGACGAGCCGCGGCAGCAGGGCGGCGGCGAACAACGCGAGTGCTGTGTTCCTCCCGATCATCCGGAGGGATGATACACGTAGCAACCGGGCCGAGGGTCAGTCGGAGTCGGCCAGCCGCAGTTGGATCGTCGAATTCTCGGGGTCGAAGACGATCTTCGCGCTGCCGTCTCGCAGCTGCCGCATCACCTCGTCGACCTTCTCCTCGAAGCTCTTCTCGCAGGCCCCGTAGTCGGTGCTCTCGCGAGTGACGAACTCCTCTGCCAGGCCGCGGAGCGCCTCCGGGCTCAGATCGCTGGCGGCGACCTCGATGACGCGCTCGCGCTCGGACTCGTGGGACGGTGTCATGGCCGATTCGTGGGAGCGCCCGGCCGGGGCGCCAAGCTCTTCTCGAACTGCATGATCTCCGCGCGGATGGCGTGGTTGGGTCCGGCGCTGGCACGCGCGCGGGCGACCCAGGCACGCGATGCTTTGGTCTGGCCGAGCAACAGGTGGGCGCGCGCAATCTTCAGGTAGAGACCGGGTGGTGTGTCGGGGCCGAGTTCGCGTTCGACGGCTTCGAATGTCGCGAGCGCGGTCGTGGTGTTGCCGAGAGCGATGTGGGCCTGACCGATGCAGGTCTTGAGCGGCGCGGCGCGCAGTACCGTCGGGTGGCGGCGCTCGAGTTCGCGTTCGAGTTCGAGGATTTCGTTGTACTCGTGGAGCGCGAAGTGGAGCGTGCACGCCAGCTCGCTCACTGAAAGCGGATTCCAGTAGCTTGCGGTGCCGGCGAACTCGGGTCCGTCTGCGAGCAGCGTCGAGAGTGCCAGGTCGGCTTCCCGCAGACGGCCACGTTCGTGCTGTTCGACCGCCACCAGAAACCAGCCTTCGCGGTAGGCCGGGTCGCGCGCGATCTCGTACTCGAACAGGCCGAGGTTCGACTCCCAGGTGGGCAGGCGTGCAAGCGTGCGTTCCGAGAGGAACGCGAGCAGTGCGAGTGCGACGACGGTCGCCGGGACGCGACCTGCGCGTCGCGCGAACGCCGAGGCGAGATCGGCGATGAGGAGTGCCATGCCGAAGGCGGACAAGAACCAGTAGCGTTCGCCGTTGGCGTGCAGCATCGGCAGCAGCCCTGCGGTCGGGAGGTAGGCGATCCAGATCCAGGCGATCCCGAGTGCCGCGACCGGCCGTCCCCCGCGCAGGCACAGCACTCCGGCGATGGCCGTCGCGGCCACCAGACCCAGGCCGAGCAAGAAGCCGGCATCACCCGGGCTGTCGACCACGCGAATGACGTCGCTGGTAGAGGAATGCAGCGGCACGAACAGCCATGCGAGTTTTTCGGGCCAGTTCGCAACCGCGCTCAGCAGCTGCGTGGCGGTACTGTCGCCGAGCGGGAGCAGGCGAGGCGCCGCCTCGCCGAGGACCCTGGGGCGCCAGGCGAACCAGTACGTGAGGGCGATGCCGAGATGCGCAGCCACGAGCCCCGTGGCGCGCATTCTCGCGCGGGTGCCGCCGGACTCGTGGCGGATCGCAGCAGCGCCGGGGCGACGAGTGCGCGTTCCTTCGACAACAGACCGGCGGTCAGCGCCATGAGGGAAGCCGCGCCCAGCCCCGCGAAGGCGGTCGAGGAACCTGCCTGCGCGGCTGCGAGCGCGAGGCCGATCGCGGCTATCACGAAGCCGCTGCACAGCGCACCCGAGACGCCTGCAATCCAGACGTAGCATTCGATCCCGACGGGATGGCATGCGACGATGAGCGCCGCGAGCGCCGCGGCGGCGGGCCGGCCCAGCAACCGCCACGCGAACAGCGCGAACACGCCGAGGCACAGCGCACCGACCGCGAGTCCGGCGGTGCGGAAATGCCGCGGCTGTGAGCCTAGGCGCGCGTCCACCCATGACAGCAGCACGACCTGGAGCGGTCGGTAGTAACTCTGCCGGGCGGCATCGGCGCGGTGAGCGATGCGGTGCAGCGGCTCGCTCCAGGCCTGGTTGATTTCGCCGGGCGGCCGCAACATGCTGCGCCCAGCGATCGCACTGGTATCGGTCCAGCTGAAGTCGTAATCGAGCGCGGGGGCGTAGAGGGCTACGAGCACCAGGCCGGGGACCGCGAACAGCAGCAGGGCGGTCCACAGGCCTCGCGCACGCACCGTTCGGACGTTGGTCGGGGACTCTGGGCTTCGTACGCTCGCGGTCATCGACGTCCGCTCTCGATTGGCGGGTGAAGGGAAGGGCGGCCGTGCCCGACGACGGTGGTAGATTAGGGCAGTGGAGGCAGAACGTCCGGCAGGTCGTTTCGCCGCCGTCCTCATCGCGATTGCGATGCTGGTCTTCGCGGTCGCGACGATTTACGCGGCCCGCGTGGGTGATGCGGGTCAGACGATCCTGGGCGGTGGCGCAGCGGCGATCGAAGCGGTGATTGCGGTGGGCGGGGCGTTGCTCGGAGCCGCGCTCGCCGCGGTTTCCATGCTGCGCGGCTTCGGCCTGGCGGCCTGTGTGCTGTGGTTGTCGTGGCTGGTGCGGCGGCCGGCCGATCGGCGCGGCGCGCAGCCGCTGCTTGCGGCAATCGCGCTGGGCTGGATCGCGCAGTCCTTCCTGCTGTCGGGCCTCGTCGTGATCGGTGCAGCAATCTATGCGGCCGCGGCGGCCGCGGTCTGGCTCTCGACTCCCGCCGCGGCACACGGGGAAGCGGAGTCCGGCTCATCGCGTCTCACGGCTCTGTGGATCGTCGCGCTGCTGGTGGTGTTCGCGGTCGTCGGTCTCTATCGCCTCGAAGTATTTCCGAATCTCTACGTCGACGAGATGGCCTACCTACGGGCCGCGCGGATGTTCGCAGGTCAGGTCGAGGTCGGCCGGATGCTCGGCCGCGGACCGTTCCAGCTCTATGTCTACGACCAGTTCGCCGCGCAGAGCCTGCCGATCCTGCTCCAGGCCGCCGCAATCAGTCTGCTGCCGTCGGAGGTGATCGCGACACGGCTGCTGTCCGTGGTTGCGGTCGGGTTCTCGCTCGTGCTCGCGGCGCTCGCGCTGCGACGCCCGCTTGGCGATCGCAACGTCGTGTGGATGCTGGCACTCGGCGTGGCATCGCCGCTGCTCGTCGTCTACAGCCGCTCGGGCTTCTATATCAGCGTGTCGATCCTGCACGCCGTGGTGTCCTTCGCCGCGCTCTTGTGGCTGCTGCGGCGATGGGACGTTCCGGCCGCGGCGTTGGTCGGTGTCTTGCTGGGGGCTTCGCTGTATCAGTACCAATTGAGCTGGTTCGTTCCGGTCTTTGCTCTGGCGGGCTTCGTCGGCATGCCCGAGCTGTGGCGGCGGTCCGGTGTCATGCGGGTCGTCGGCACCGTCGTGCTCACGGGTTTCCTCACCGTGCTGCCCGCACTCGCCTGGCTCGACACGGGGATCGATGCCGTCAACGCGCAGACGTTCGATCGCGCGGTATGGACCACGCCCGCGCCCGGTGCGCCGCAGTCCCCGCACGCGACCTGGACGGGCGTGCTGGCCGTCGCCCCGAAATCGTTCGACGAAGCCGAGTTCGACGCGTTCGTCGGCGCGGTTGTCGAGCGCGGGCTCTCGCCGACGGTCGATCGCAGCAACCGGGGCAATCGCATCGTCTGGATCGGCGGATTGCGCCCGGTGGTCGAAGCGGCGGCTGCGGAGATCCGCGCGGACCACCCGGATTGGCTACTGCTCGACTTCGACTGGATCAACAAGGATCCGCTAGACCGCTTCCGACGCATGTTGAGCCAGCTCTTCTACCAGGCGAGTTGGGAGTCTTCGGGGCGCTGGGTCGATGGCCCGCTGCTCAATCCCGCGCTTGCGCCGCTGCTCGTGGTCGGGGTTGCGCTGGCGTGGCGCCGGCGACGCGAGCCGGTGATGCGCCTTCTGCTCATCTGGGTGATCGGCGGTGCGCTGCTGCCGGCAGTATTCGGCGGGCCTGCACCGCGCCGAACGTCGCTGATGCTGCCGTTCATATTCGCGGTGATGGCGTTGCCGCTCGTCGACCTGGGGGCGCGGCTCGCACGACATTCCGCACCCGTGCGCATCGCGGGTGCGGCGCTCGCGCTCGCGCTCGGCGCAGCGGCGATCGCGAGTGGCAGCCATCTCTACTTCCGGACCTGGGAGCAGCAGGGCGGCCTGCCGGGCGGAGGGGGCGAGCTGCTCCATTACGTGAAGTTGCTGAAGACGCGGCCGAACGACGAGATGGTGCTTTCACCCGCCATGTATCGCGGTCTCGAGAATTACCTCGATGCTGGGGAAGCCTCACGCGACTGGCCCGAGCGCGCCATCGAACCGTTTCGCAAGCAGCCGTTGCGTGTGGTGCGCAAACTCTCCTGCGCGCAGCCGCCGCCGTTCACCTGGATCGCGCGCGACATCCCCGAGCATCGGGCTGCATTCACATTTCTCGCCCAGCACTACGCGGTCGAGTCCGAAGACCAGGACGGCCTGCTGGTCCGCCGCGTGACGGCCACGCGGGACGGGCTGTGTTCGGCCCGCGCGCGGGTTCCCCCCCCGCAGCGCAGGCCCGCGGATGTGGGGCGAAACCAACGCTGAGTTCCAAGAAGCTCAACGTTTTCGAAGATTTCGCTCAAGCAAACGCACATTCGTCCGATCTGTTGGGGTATGAGCCAGCTTCGAATCGTCGCCGGTCGAACCTTCACGACCGTGTGGGTTGCAGCCCTGGGGTTCCTCGTGCTCGCGCAGCCCGCGCACGCGCTGTTCGGATCCCCGACCATTGGACTGATCGCACAAGCAGTGGGGGCGGTGCTGTTTGCCAGCCTGTTCGCGCTACGTGGAGCGATTCGTGAGCAGCTTGAGCGGCTAAGCGCCTTCCTGGTGCGGTCTCGCGGACTGCGCACAGTCGTGCGAACGCTGGCGGTCAGCAGCATCGCCGGACCCTCCGCCGAGGTGGCCCGGTTCGATGCGACAAACGGGGCAGCTGCAGCCGCGCCGACGCCCACCCAGCCCACCTTGCCGCAGTGGCGGAACCCGGGCGGGTCTAGCTCGGCGGCGCCGGCGGAAACATCGCTGCAAACTGCGGCGTCCGCGCCGCCCCGACCCATTCCGTCAGCCCCGGCGACCACAGCATAGTTTCGCGCCCGATTCGGCCACTCGCGATCCAGCCTGCGATCTGATCCGCGGCGTACGGGCCGGACGACCGACCGTTCTCCGCGATGTGCCACGCGACCACTGCCGGGACAGGCGGCGGCGTCGGACCAGTGGGCGGCGGCGATCCCGCCTGCGAGCCCGTGCCTTCGACCCGCATGCCCTCCGCCATCGCCATGCCCATGCCGAGGCCGACGCCCGCACCCGCGAGCCCGCCGGCCGGATTCGCGGCTGCGGTCGGCATCGACAGGCCGAGCTGGTAGCCCTGGTAGGCGGCCATATCGCCGATCACGCTCATGCTCGAGCGCACGTCGAGCGCCTGCTCGACCTCGGCGGGCACCGAGATGTTGACGATATAGAGTTGCGGCAGGTCGAGTCCGTACTCGTCCTCGATCCGCTCGAGCACCACCCGGCGGACTTCTTCGGAGAGTTCCTGATAGCTCGAGGCGAGGTCGAGCAGGCCGATCTCGGATTTCGCGACCACGTCGGCGAAAGCCGTGCTGATGATCGACCGCAGCAGCTCACTGATTTCGTCGGCCTCGAAGTTCGAATCGGCGCCGACGAGCTCCCGGAGCAGTGTCTTCGGATCGGATGCCTTGAGGGTGTAGGTCCCGAAAGCGCGCACCCGGACCGAACCGAAGTCAGGGTCGCGCATCAGCACCGGGTTCGGTGTTCCCCATTTGAGGTCGGTGATCTGGCGCGTGCTCGCAAAGTAGACTTCGGCTTTGAACGGGCTGTCGAAGCCATGCACCCAGCCGGCGAGGGTGCTCAGAATTGGCAGATTGCGGGTCTCGAGCCGGTACTGACCCGGTCCGAACACATCGGCGATGCGGCCCTCACGCACGAAGATCGCGTTCTGCCCGGGGCGCACGATCAGCTGAGCACCGTACTTGATCTGGTTGCGGAAGCGCGGAAAGCGCCATAGCAGCGAGTGGCGGCTGTCATCGACCCATTCGATGATGTCGATCAATTCGCCGCGCAGCTTGTCGAAGAAAGCCATGTCGTCTCCTATTTGAGTAATGCGAAGAAGGTGTCGACCAGAGATTCCAGCGCGCCAATCCCGCGGTCGGATGAGGTGCTGCCGAAACCCCGGACGCTGAAGGCGTTGGGTTCGAGCGTCTTCGACGCGAGCGGCTCGGGTTTCGCGGTCAGCACTGCGGCGGGCTGCCGGCCGCTCAAGATGAAGCCCGCAATCTGCTCGAGCTCGTCGGCGTCGAGCCAGGTGCCGTGCGCGTGGCAGCGGTCGATGATCACTCCCGAGGCCTTGCGGAAATTCCGGCGTTGCATGAGCTGCTCGCACTCGGGGCAGCGCCGGTACTGCACCTTCTGCGCGGCTGGGTTCGCGCCGCGGGTGCGGGGCTCGAGGCTGGCGAGTGTTTCAGCGCTGGCGTTCCGACGGGCTTCGGATGCGCGGCGGACCAGCGTGTCGATTTCGTCGCCCGGCACCCAGAGGCCGTTGCAGCTGCCACATTCGTTGAGGTTGACGCCCGCCACCTCACGAGTGGGCATGAGCGCCGCGCAGACCGGGCAGGGCATTTCGTGCCCCAGCACCTGGACCGGATAGGGGCTGAAGGTTACGCCGCACGCAGTGCAGAAACGACCGTCCTCGGCGTTGCGTGCGTAGCATTCGGGGCAGATCAGGCTCCACGATTGCGACGGGTCGCGCACGATCACGGCGCTGCAGTAGCTGCACTCTGCGGCGCCGTCTGCGGCCAGCGCGCCGCAGGCCGCGCAGCGGTGGATCTCGGCATCGCGCGGAGCGGGCGGTCGGTTCTCGACCGTCTCGCCGCAGCGGCACGGGAAGGTCTTGGCTTCGATGCCGGAGACGTCGTATTGGGCGTGGCAGCTGGCGCAAGCTACGAGGCGCACTGGGGGTCGATCCTCCGGTGGCGGCGCGTGACTCGCGCCGCTGTCCTCATCGGGAGGACCTGGGCGTGACTTGACCGCGTGCCGATCCGTTGGACGCCTGGATTTCCCCTCCAAATTCGGCCCTTTGTGAGTGAGCGTGCGCGGAGGATCCGGCCGGAGTGCGTATAATCTGCGCGGAGGCCGCTTTTGCAGCCGGAGTCGCCGAGAGCCGTGCATGAATGAGTTCGAAACCGGGCTGCGCCACCGCTTGCGACGCGCACTGCGGCAGATGGCCCATCAACACGAGCACCTGCGAGCGCTGCGCCGCCGCCTCGACGAGGCGCTCGAGCGCGGAGCGGTCGACGCCGCGTGCGCGGCTGCCGATCGCCTGCACCAGGCGCTAAAGGCTCACTTCGAGCTCGAAGACGCCGTGATCTTCCCCGCCTTCCACGGGCTCGCGCAGCGCAGCGCCCAAGACCTGAATGCCCTTGCCCGCGAGCATCGGCGCTATCTGCTGGAATTCGAACGCTTGCGCGCGCAGCTCGGCACCACGGCACTTGCGACGTTCGCCGGCGCCTACCGCGCCTTTTCGGCGGCCGTCGACGACCACGAGCAGCGCGAGGAAACGCTGCTCTCCTCCCTCGAAGGTGCGGCGGATTCCCCGGCGGGTGCCGGCGAACCGCCGCCCAGTGAAGCCAGGAGATCCCGATGAAGACCCTGCTCGTCCCGATCGACTTTTCGGAACATTCCACGCGAGCGCTCGACGTGGCCAAGCAGATCGCGCGGCTCGCGGGCGGCAAGATCCACCTGCTGCACTGCTACCAGCTCAACGTCGGCGGGGTTTCGCCGTACGGGGTGACGATCCCCGACGACTTCAACCAGCGGATTCGGGACGCCGCCGAGGAGCAGCTGACGGCACTCGAGCAGGCGGTTGCGGCGGACGGAATCGCGGTCGAGTCCCATCTGACTCCACGTTACCCCTCCGAGGCGATTTCCGGCCTCGCGGGTGAGCTCGGCGCGGAGGTGATCGTGATGGGTACGCGCGGCGCGACCGGCCTCCAACACATCCTGCTCGGCAGTGTGGCCGAAAGGACTCTGCGGATCGCGCCGTGCCCCGTACTGACCGTCAAGGCTGATGACTGAGGTGTCATTGGTGAATAATGCGGGTTAGACGGCCGTGATCGTGCCTTGGTCGATCACTCGCTCGTAGCTGATGCGGATATGCCGCCGCACGGCAGCGAGGCGCGTCAGCAACTCGGGCCCGGTCGTACCGGTCTCGACCAACTCGGCGATCACCGGCAGCGCGTCGCCCGTGGTAGCGAGGCTCTCGGCGGCGCGAGACTGGACCCAGCGATTGCGCGCCTCGACGACCCGTAGTGTGCGATAGCCCTCGAGCAGGGTTTCGAGCCTTTGGCTGCTGCAGCTGGCCGCGAGCATTGCGGGTGTGCTCGGGAGTTCGGGCAGCGCGGCTGCGCCGCGCTCGATCAAGCCGCCACCCGCCAGGAAGTCGAGGTCCATCGATCCGCCGAGCCCGGTCTTGATCGGGATGGTGGCGTCGTCCTCGTCGGCGCGTTCGAGTGCAACGCGGTCGCGCATGGCGGCGAGCGCGGGCCAAGGATCGAAACCGTCTCCCACCACACGTGCCCGCACGCGATTGAGCAGCGCCTGGGCAGGCGCGACCGCGCCCGCGATCGCGCGCGATCGCAGCAGCGCGAGGTGTTCCCAGGTCTCGGCGGTCTCGCACTGGTAGCGTTCGAAGCCGTCGAAGGAGGTGACGAGCATTCCCTGTTGCCCGGACGGGCGCAGCCGGGTGTCGACCGCATACGCGACGCCGGCGCCCGTCATCGTGCTCAGGTAGGCGATCAGGCGTTGCCCGATTCGCGACACTTCGACGATCTGCTCGGGCCCGCCCTGATAGAGGAAGATCAGGTCGAGGTCGGAGTGGTAGGTGAATTCCCGGCCCGCGATCTTCCCCATCCCGATCACCGCGAATTCGGGTTCGCTGCCGTCGCGCGACCCGCCCGGGTGCGCGAGCCCGAGTGCCTGACGGGTGATGCCCTCGGCCAGGCTCGACAGGAAGTCGGAGACCTCGCCGAAATTCCCGCCACCGCCGAAGTCGATGCAGGCGGCAAAGCAGGTTTCTTCGCGCCGCAGCAGGCGCAATTCGTCGAGGCAGCCCTCGAGGTCTTCCGGGTCGGTCGCGAGTTCGCGGCCCGCGAGTTCGTCGCCTCGCTCTGTCAAGCTCCCGGCGCCGCTCGCCGCGAGACGCTCGAAGAATTCGGGCCGGTGACTCAGGAAGCCCGCGGCCTTAGGCTGCGAAGCGAGCACGCGCGCCAGGCCGACCAGCATCGGGCCGTCGATGGCCGCCGCGGCAGTATCGCGGGAGCGGTTCTCGAGGAACGGCGCCCCGCAGGTTGCGAGGCGCTCGGCGAGCACGGTATGCGCCAAGGCGTCGTGCAGGCGACTTTCGAGGGAGGGACTCATTCGTCTTCGCGCAGGACGAGGGCGTCGAAATGGCAGCGGGTCTCGTTTCGCACCGCGGTCCAGTCTTCGAGCAGGCGATTCCGCGCGCTCGTGCTCGCAACGTCGGAGTAACCCATACGCCGTGCGAGTCCGAGCTGGGCGTGCGGGTCGCGCGGGAACTGCTGGGTCTGTCGCTCTTCGGGCAACTGCACGGCGTGCTCGGCGCGCCGCAGCCACAGGTACGAGTCGGCAAGGGAGGTCGTCACCGCGGCGGGCAGGAGTTCGAGGCGTTCCAGGAGTGCCAGCGAAGCGAGCACGTTGCCCGTGCGCAGCTCGGGGTGACGGCCGCCGAAGAATAGCTGGAACGATTGAACGATGAACTCGATGTCGCGAATTCCACCGGGGCCCTCCTTGAGGTCGGCCTCGAGGTCTCGGCCGGCTTCGCGACGTTCGCGCTCGATGCGTTCCTTCATCCCGCGCACCGCGTGCATTACGCCCGGGTCGATCAGGCGCCGGTAGACGAAGGGCGCGATCCCGTGCGTAAAGGCATCGGCGGGTGACGTTGGGCCCGCCACGGCACGCAATCGGATCAGCATCTGGCGCTCCCACTCCGCGCCGAACGATTCGTAGTAACCGAGTGCGGCCTCGACGGAGTTTGCGAGGACGCCGGTCTTGCCCTCCGGGCGCAGATCCAGATCCACGCGGTAACCGAAGCCGTCGACGCTCGGGGCTTCCATATGGGTCTTGAAGTGCCGGATCAACTCCGCGGCGCGTTGATTCTGTTGCAACTCGTCGGCCTGGTCCCGCTCGTAGAGGAACAACAGATCGACGTCCGAGGAGAAATTGAGTTCACTGCCGCCGAGTTTTCCGAGCGCCAGCAACGCCGGGGCATCGGCGCCGATCTCGTTCGACGCGCACTCGAGGCCCGCTGTGAGGCAGCGATCGGCGAGTTCCGAAAGCTCGCTGAGGCTGGCGGCGAACGGGCGCTCGGCAAGGTCGCGTGCGGTGATCCGCAGCAGTCCGCGATACTTCGCGACTCGGAGGGTCGCCCAGTCGGGTGCGAGCGGGCCATCGTCCGGTGCGGCAGGCGGATCTCCGATCAGTTCGGCGACCCAGTCGGGGTGGCGCAGGAGCCGCCGCGCGAGGAAGTTGCAGTTCCCGATTACCCGCGGCAACGCGGGCGTGAGCGTGAGATCGAGCGGCGCGCCGATGGCGCGGGACTTCTCGGCGAGTTCGAGCAGGCAGCCGGCGCCGAAGCCGGGCCGGGCCGAGCTCAGTAGCGCCTCGCACCAGTGTGCAGCCGTGGGGGCGAGGTCGGCGTGCCGGAATGCGGCCAGAAAAGCCGCGGCGCCTTCTTCGGGGTGTTCGTCACCGACGGCCGCGAGCAGCGCGCGATCCGGCGTGCCGCGTTCGAGGCCGGATACGAAATTCCTGGTGAGGGTCTCCATCGTTCCAGAGTGGGTATCGTGTTCCGCCGCGCGACGCCCGTGGTCGAGGCGGCGGTGTGGCAGTCATGAGGCTCGCTCCGGGGTATAGTGGGTGCCGGGGGCTGGATGTCGGGCACTTCGAAGAACCGCAAAACGCTCACGCTCCGAATCGTGATCGGCATGGTCGCGGGCGCGGCGATTGGTTTGCTGCTGAACGCGGTCGGCGTTCAAGGCTTCATCGACGAGTTCATCGTCGGTGGCTTGCTCCACGTCGGGGGCGCCATATTCCTTGCGAGCCTCAAGCTGCTCGTCGTGCCGCTCGTTTTCGTGTCGCTGGTGTGCGGTACCGCGGCGCTCGAAGACATCACGAAGCTGAGTCGGATCGGTGGCAAGACCGTCGGCCTCTACCTCGTCACCACGGCGATCGCGATCTCGCTCGCGCTGCTCGCCGCGATCGCGGTGAGCCCGGGTGCGGGCTTCGACCTCGTGAGCGACGCCAGCTTCAGCGTAAAGGACCCCCCGTCGCTGGCGGATACTTTCATTCATCTGTTCCCGACCAACCCCATTCAGGCGATGGCGGAAGGGAACATGCTCCAGATCATCGTCTTCTCAGGGCTCTTTGGGCTCGCTCTGACGCTTGCGGGAGACCCGGGCAAGCGCGTGCTCGGCTTGTTCAGCGACCTGAATGAGGTCGTGCTGAAGCTCGTGATGGTGTTGATGGAATTTGCGCCCTACGGCGTCTTCTGCCTGATCGCAAAAGTCTTCGCGCTCCAGGGATTCGGCGCCATCGGCCCTCTGGTGGCGTATTTCTCGGTCGTGCTCGGCGTGCTACTCGTGCACGCGCTCGTCAGCTACCCGCTGATGCTGCGTGGCCTGGCGGGACTCTCGCCGCGAGTATTCCTGCGCAACATGCGCGCGCCCTTGACGCTCGCGTTCAGCACTGCGAGCAGCAACGCGACGATCCCAGTGACGCTCGAGACTGCCGAGCATCGACTCGGCGTCGACAACTCCATCGCCTCGTTCACCGTGCCGCTGGGTGCGACGATCAACATGGATGGCACTGCGATCATGCAGGGCGTCGCGACCGCATTCATCGCGCAGGCCTACGGCATCGAACTCGGCATGGGCGATCTCGTCACCGTGGTCGTGACCGCGACGCTGGCGTCGATCGGGACCGCCGGCGTGCCGGGGGTCGGGCTGATCATGCTCGCGATGGTGCTGCGCCAGGTGAATCTGCCGGTCGAGGGAATTGGCCTGATCATCGGTGTCGACCGTCTGCTCGATATGGCGCGGACCGCGGTGAACGTGACCGGCGACGCCACTGTAACCTGCATCGTTGCGAAGAGTGAAGGCCAGCTCGACAGCCAGGTCTTCTACGCCGACAACGTTCCCACGTGACGCAGGAGGGGGATCCGCGTGTGCTCTCGGTCGCGTTCGAGGCGCGGATCGTGCGGCGCGCCCTTGCATTCGCAGTCGTCGTTGGCAGCGTGCTGATCGCAATCAACCACGGAGATGCGCTACTCGCGGGTGAACTCGGCGGCACACGCTGGCTCAAGATGGGGCTGACGTTGTTGGTGCCGTACGTCGTCTCGACCTGGTCCAGCGTGCTTGCGGTGCGCGAGGTTCGCTAGCGCAGGGGTCTGCGCGGCTCTCCACCTGGTGGCCCGTCGGGTGTGACGTCGTGGATCGGGGGGCGCGCGCTCGGGCCCGCGCGATAGAACTCAGCGCTCACATCGATGTGCTGCGCCTGCACCGCGCGTTCGAAGCGGCGCTGGAGCGCACGCTTCACGAGTGCGCGGGTGACGGGAACCAGGCACAGGAAACCCGCGACATCGGTCAGCAGGCCGGGTGTGATGAGCAGCGCGCCGGCAATCAGGATGATCACTCCGTCGATGAGCGCGCCGGTCGGTAGTGCTCCGGTCTCGAGTTCGCCCTGGATCTTCTGGATCGTTCGCAGCCCCTGCTGTTTCGCGAGCGCGGCTCCGGCGATCCCGGTGCCCACGATGATGGCGATCGTGGCCGGGGTTCCGATACGCGTGCCGACTTCGATCAGCAGCGCGAGTTCGACCGCGGGCACGACGATGAAGAGCAGCAGCAGGCTGGCCATCACCCGATGATGGCATACTTTATCGCGAGGGGGCGACGGCGACGTGATGGCTGGCGGGGGTCGGGGCGGAATCAGGGGGAACGATCGTCTCCGGATCCCGTTGGCGCGTGGCTGGTTCGCGTGGACGGCCCTCTTCGCGCTGGCAGCTTGCTCAGCCGGCGATGTGGGGCGCGAGGCAGCGCCCCGAAATCTGATCCTGATTTCGCTCGATACGCTCCGGGCGGATCGCCTCGGCGCCTATGGCTACGAACGCGACACCAGCCCCGCGCTCGACGCGCTGGCGGCGCGCGGAGCCCGCTTCGAAACCGTCATCGCGGAGTCGAACTGGACTCTTCCGTCGCACGTGACGCTCATGAGCGGCCTTCCGCCGCAGATCCATGGGGTCGTCATTCCCAACCAGGCACCGTCCGCCGACGTTCCGTTGCTCGCGGAGGTGTTGCGCGCTCGGGGCTTCCGAACCCTTGGGTTGACCGCGGGCCGCTTCCTCACGCGGCGCTATGGCTTCGATCGCGGCTTCGAGGAATTCGACGATGCCGAGCTCTCATTCGCCAAGGCACTCGCGATTGCGCGGAAACGGCTGGTTGAGTTCGATGCCGATGATCGATTCTTCGTGTTTATTCACAGCTACGATGTGCATTGCCCCTACGACCCGCCGAAGGCGTATGCGCGCCGTTTCCAGACGCGTCCGAAGGCCGATCACGTGCCGACGCGGGGACGCTGCGGCAACCCGCACTTCAACCGGATGGCGCTGACGCCGGGCCAGGCGCGTTTTCTCTCCGACCGTTACGACGCCGGAATCCGCCATGCCGACGACCTGCTCGCACAATTCCTCGCAGATCTCGGTCGTCGTGGGCGGCTCGACGACACTCTCGTCGTCGTCGTATCCGACCACGGTGAGGAGTTCATGGAGCACGGCAAGGTCGGCCACCGCGGTACCCTCTACATGCAGAGTCTGCGGGTTCCGTGGTTGATGGCGGGCCCGGCGTGCCGGAGGTCGTTATCGACGAGCCGGTCGGTCTCGCGGACGTGATGCCGACATTGCTCGAGTTGCTCGGTGTGCCGGCACCACCGATGCGAGGCGCGTCGAAGCGGTCGCTCTTGCGTGGTGAGCGGGCTTCGGATCCGCAGCGGCTCGTATTCAGCCAGAACGACTGGGGCTTGCGGCTATACAGCGCCGTCGTGGGGGACCGCCAGATCATCGTCGACGACATCCGTGGGAAAGCACGTTTCTTCGATTGGCGTGCGGACCCCGACGAACAGGTCGACCTTGCCGGCGCGAAGCTCGACGCGGAGCGGAACCGTGCGCTGTGGCTGTCCGCTCGGGATGAGTTCCAGCGTCGGAAGCGAGATCGCGGACGTCTCGAGCCCGTGTTACTCGGAGACGCGAGCGCCGAGGAACGCGAGCAGCTCGAAGCGCTCGGTTACGTCGAGCCCTGACGTGGACGCATCTGCATGAACGGGCGCTCTATGAGCGAATAGATGCAACACGCAACGAGGTAGGTCACTCCGAGCGTGACGGCGAAGAGTTCGTTGCCGTGTTCGAGGCCGAGCATGCGGAAGCCGAGGCGGCTCTCGACCATCACGTGAAACAGGTACAGGCTGAACGAGACCACCCCGAGCGCGCGCAAGGGCACGGAGGCGAGGATGCGGCGCGTCCAGCCACGCTCGCAGACGTAGACGACATAGATCAGAGCCCCGGACAGCACGCCGAACGCATTCTTGCTGCGGAGGCCGAGGTGATCGCCGAGAAGGCCCAGTACGGGGAGCGCGGCGACGGCACGCTCGAAGTAGTAGGGCGCCGAGAACACCAGGAAGAGCAGGATCAGCAATCCCGTCACGTCGAGCGTTCGGTTCAGCCACGGCCGCGCGACTGCGCGTGCGAGGGTCGGCGCCTGGCTCGCGTATGCGAACGCCATGCCGGTCACGAAGATGCCGAGGTGGAACGCGAGGCGTTTGCCATTGCCGTGGAGCGCGATGACGTCGCCGGTAAGCCAGATGTTGGCGCACAACGCGATTGCCGCCAGCCCCGCAATCGTGGCCGCGAATCGGCGTTGGAACACGAACGGATGCAAGGCGACGAGCGGCGGGAGCAACAGGTAGAACAGCAGCTCTTGCGGGATCGTCCAGAAGATTCCGGCTGCGCGCTGGAAGCTGAAGTGCTGCCACAGGAACCTGCTGCTCGCGTCTGTGAGCAGGGCCATCACCACGATTGCGAAGTAGTAGGCGGGCAGGATTCGGCGCACACGTCGCGCGAAGTATCGGCGAAGCTCCCTCAGGTTCGCGATGCGACCCGCGTCGGCGGCGTAGGGCAGGGTGAGGAGGAACGCGCTCAGTGCGAAGAATAGCCACACCCCAACGGCACCGTGGCCCTTCATCCGGAAACCGTCCGTGTGAGCGGCGATCACGAGCAATACCGCGAGACCGCGAATTCCGTCGAGTGCGTCGAGGTTGCGACCGGTGCTCGGTTGCTTGCTGACGACATCGCGAATCGCAGGAATTGGAATCCGGCGGATCAGTGCTTCGAGTCGAGATTTCAGCTTTGAGGCGGCCGGCATGAGGGTGAACGGCCGCAGCGTACGGGCTTTTCGAATTCGCGACAAGCAGACCGGATGCCGGATCGGAGTTCGCTCTCGCGTTGGCCGCTGTTCGCCAGGCTTCTGCGAAACGCTTCGTATTGCGATCCCTAGAAGCGAAATCGGAACGCGAGGCCGAGCGCTTTCTGCTTTCGCATCACCGGGCCGCGGACACTGAACGTGAGCGCCCGCTCCCCGAACTTCGAACGGCGTGTGTATCCGATTCCCGCTTTCTTCGCGATGTGGAAGTTGTCGCCTGCGAGCCATCTCGTACGCTCGTCGAGTTCGGCCGGTGGGGCGAGCAGGAACTCGCGATCGTCTTCGGGGGGAAGCTGCTCCGTCTCTACCGGGTCGATCGCAGCCGCGGGCGCGGCCATGAAACTCCACAGTGCGGTTACCGTGAGAGCCGCTCGTGTGATCCTCTTGAGGCTCTGGTGCGTCATCGCCCGGTCCCAACCCCTCCGGAGTGCATCACCACCTTGTCCCTTGCCTGGAAGTATCCGCAAACGACATGCCACCCAACGCGGGCGAGGAGTGCGCTGATGTCGTGCGGAAGCGTCCGCGCAGCTCCTTCGATGGCCGTCCGGCTGCGAGTGGAACTCGTATTCCTTCATGGGCAATTCTCGCGGTCGAATTGCCGATTACCTGCTGATTGGCTGCCGCCCCGGTCGCTTCGGCTCGTAGCAATGCAGCCCAGCCGGAATGACTGGCTTGATTCGCTGCCGAACGGTATCGGGCACACTGCAGAACTTCGGCTTGCCGGCCAGCGATTTCGTCCGCATCACCGGCCGCTTCGTCGACGGACTTGCAGCTCGCAGTGGTGACTGAAACGTGTTCTAATAGGCGTGATGGAAGAGCGCGCGCGACGGATCGTCGAATCTGCGGTCGAATTGGCGGAAAAGGGTGGCTTCGAGGCAGTGCGGCTGCGCGACGTCGCCGCACACGCGGACGTCGCGCTTGGAACCGTCTATCGGCGTTTTCGCAGCAAGGAGGATCTGCTCATCGCCGCTCTCGATCAACAGATTGCGGATCACCAGCAGCACTTGCTGCAGCGCCCACCGAACGGCGCGACCCGTCTCGACCGAGTGACGAGTTTCTTCCAGGGCGCGACCCGCTCGCTGTGCCGGCGCCCGAATCTCGCTCGCGCGATGATTCGCGCGGTCGCGACCGGGGATCCCGAACTCACGCAGAAGATGGCGGCCTTTCACAACCGGGTGAATGATCTCGTCACGATGTCGCTGCGCGGAGCATCGGCGCCCGGCGAGGGAGTGCCGACGAGCAGTGAGGAACAGGCGCTCGCGCGTTCGCTTCAGATGGTCTGGTTTGCGTCGCTCGTGGGTTGGTCGGGCGGTGTGCATGGCCAATCGGGAATCATCGAGCAGACCCGCACAGCTGCGGAGTTGATGCTGCGCGACTCCGACGAGTAAGTCTGTTTCAGCGGCCGCTGTGGTTCGGATCATCCCGGAATTCGGTGCTTTCCCTCCCTTGCCCGGGTGGTTGTAACGTGTTCTAATCCCCGGGTCGACGGAGCCTGAAGAACCGTCGGCGTAGCGCTGCCAGCGATCTCGACGAGATCAACGACGCCTTCACTTCCATGCTGAACGGCGAGGTGATTCGCGCGGTCGTCGAATGAAACCAAGAACAAGGCGCGAGTCGTGAGGCTCGCGTCGGATCGGATCAACCGAAGGGGACGAGAGATGAAGATCGTTGTCGACTACGACCTGTGCGAAGCCAACGCGTTGTGCATGGGGGCATGCCCGGAGTGTTTTCGCGTCGAGGACGACGATACATTGACCGTGCTCCTCGAGAGCCCCCCCGAGGATCTCCGTGGGAAGGTCGAGGAAGCGGCGCGTCTCTGCCCGCGGCAGGCCATCTCGGTCGAAGGTTGATCGCCGCGTACCGCCGTCAGTCGTCGGCTTGATTGTCGGACGCGTAGCTTCGGTAAACCGCGATCAGCGCTTCACGCTGCGGCGGGGTGAGCTGCGGGTCCGATAAGATGGCGGCTTCCGTAGCCCTGGCATCGCTCGCTGTTTCCTGCGTCGTGGGTGCGGGGTCTTCGAACAGCCCGACCTGGTCGAGCAGTGTTTCGGCCGAGACGTTGAGCCCGGTTGCCACGGCTCGCAGCACCTCGATCGACGGCTTGTGCTTGCCGCGCTCGATCTGACTCAGGTACGCGTTCGACACACTCGTAATGTCCGCGAGCTGCCGCAGCGACAGCCCGGCGATCCGGCGCTGGGTGCGCAGGAACTCGCCGAGTGTTTCGCGTGTACTCCGCGCCGACTTCGCCTCGGCGCCCTTCGGATCCGCAGTCCCCTTGCGGGGTCGGTTCTTCGGCTTCGGGGGGGTCGGTTCGATGGCGGCCTCCGGGTTCATGGCCGGCTCGGCGAACCGCCGCGCCGGCCATGAGAGGTTTGCGGCTCAGTCGAGCTTTCTGGCCTCGTCCACGACCGAATCGACGATTCGCCTGGCGAAGTCGCGCTGGGCGTCCAGGATGCTCCGGGTCAGGTCGAATGCGGCATCCGTGATCTGGTGGATCGCAGGAGCTCCCGAGGCGATGGGCTTCTCCCAGAGGTCAGGCAGGGCTTCGCCCACACTGTCGACCCACTGCTTCGCGACATCGACGACGGCCGTCTGATTCGCGTGTATTGCGTCCAGGATGTTGTTCTCGGGCTCGAGGACGCTGCTGCTGGTCTTCGCTGAGTTCTGAGTGGTCATTTCGACCTCCTCTATTCGATGGGGGGCGAGTGGGTGTTCGGAATCCCGTTCGTGGTCGCGGTCCCGATGTCTGGGCATTGCGCTACGCGTGGGATCCCAAGCACCTGTATGCGTAGTATTCCAAGCGGTGCGTGATATGTCAAGGGGTGCCGGGGAGACGGCAGAAGCCCAGAAGCCGACGTCATCGCCATGGAGCGAGGAACTCGGCCTAGAGCGGCTGGTCTCCGACGATCCACATCGAGAAGAACTGCGAGCCGCCACCGTAGGCGTGGCCGAGCCCCTTCTTCGCGCCGTCGACCTGGTGCTCACCGGCCTCGCCGCGGATCTGGTTGGCGATCTCGGCGAAGCGCAGCATGCCCGACGCACCGATCGGGTTCGAGGACAGCACACCGCCCGACATGTTCACCGGGAGGTCGCCGTCGAGCGCGGTCGCGCCCTCGTACGTCATCTTCCAGCCCTCGGACTCGGGCGCGAAGTGGAGATTCTCCATCCACATCGGTTCGAACCAGCTGAACGGGACGTAGATCTCGCAGCAGTCGATCTCCTTGCGGGGGTCGCTGATGCCGGCCTTCTTGTAGAGCACGCGCGCACAGTCCTGCCCGGCCTGCGGGTTCACCTGGTCGCGACCGGAGAACATGGTGGGCTCGGTGCGCATCGCTGTTGCGTGGACCCAGGCCGGTTTCTTCGGCGCTTTCTTTGCGACTGCTGCATTGCCGAGCACCATCGCGCACGCGCCGTCCGACGAGGGGCAGGTTTCGAGATAGCGGATCGGATCCCACAACATCGGTGAGTTCGCAATCTGGTCGAAGTCGATGCCTTCGAGCTTCAGATGGGCGTAGGGATTCTTGAGTGCGTTCTGGCGGTCCTTCAACGCGACTCGGATGCCGGTGTCTTCGGGGGCCCCGGAGCGCTTCATGTAGGCGCGGATCAGCGGGGCGAAGTAACCGCCGGCGCCCGCGACCATTCCCTGTTGGAACGGGACCTTGACCGACAGCGCCCACATGGCGTTGCTCTCGCTCTGCTTTTCGTAGGAGACCGTCAAGACACGGTCGTGCACGCCGGCCTGGATCAAGCTCGCCGCCACGATTGCGGTCGAACCACCGACGCTGCCGGCCGTGTGGACCCGGAGCATCGGCTTGCCGACAGCGCCGAGTGAATCGGCGAGCATGAGCTCGGGCATCATTACGCCCTCGAACATGTCGGGGGCTTTGCCGACCACCACGGCATCGATGTCCGCATAGGTCATTCCGGCGTCTTCGAGTGCGCGCTCGGCGGCCTCACGGACGAGGCCGTACTGTGAGACGTCGATGCGCTTGGCATCGTGCTGGGTTTGACCGACTCCGATGACGGCGCAGTGTTCGGCCATTACTCACCCTCCAAGACGCACACGAGGTTCTGTTGCAGGCACGGGCCCGATGTCGCGTGGCCCAGCGCGCGGCGCGCAGTTCCGTCCCAGATCGCGTTCGCAGCCTCGCCGATCCGTGTCAGTCCGGCGACCATCACCGAATTGGCCGCAAGAGCGCCGCCGGACGGGTTGATCTTCACGTCGTCCCCGAGGCTCAGTGCGTCGCGCAGGATCAGTTCCTGGTGGCTGAACGGCGCATGGAGTTCCGCGACGTCGATGTCGATTGCGCCCGCCTTCTCTCCGGCGAGCGACGTCGATGTCGACTGCGAGAGGTCGCGCAGGCCGAGTTGGTGGGATTCGATGCGGTGATCGATGCCGCGGATCCAGGCGGGTTTCTTGCTCGCCTTGCGCGCGACGTCGTCGGCTGCGATCACGATCGCGGTTGCGCCGTCGGAGATCGGAGCGCAGTCGTGCTTTCGCAACGGCGAGACGAAATACGGCTCGGCGAGCAATTCATCGACATCGAAGTCGCCGGTGAGCTGCGCGTACGGGTTGTTCTTGGCGTTGGAGCGGTTGCGCGCGGCGACCTCGGCCATCTCGCGCTCGCTGTGGTCGGTCGACTCGAGCAGCGCGCGCGCCTGTAGTGCGGCCAGACTGACGGGGTCCGCACCGAGGGGAGCGAGCGTGTAGGGGTCGAGCTGCAGCACCAGCGTCTCGCGGATCACGCCCGGCGACGAGCGGCCGAACGAGAAGATCAGCGCCGAGTCGGCCTCGCCGCACTGGATCTTGATCCACGCCTCGTACAGTGCCCAGGCGCCGTCCATTTCGACGTGCGATTCCGCGATGGGCGGCCATGCGCCGAGGCAGTCTACCGCCATGACGAACGAGAACGACTGGCCTGCGAGATAGTCGCTGCTGCCCGAGCAGTAGAATCCGATCTCCTGCTTCGGGACGCCAGATTTCTCGACGGCCTCCTGGACCACCGGGATCAACATCTCGACTTCGTTGCGACGGTTCTCTCTTCGGACATTTTTCGTTTGGGCAAACGAAACGACGGCTACGTCGCGCATCAGAGGTGCTCCTTGAAATCATCGAACGGCACGTCCGGCTCGTCGATCGGGCGGAAGTAGCGGATGTTCTCGAAGGTCGGCCCCCATTCCTCCTTGGCTGCCCAGACGGCTTCGACGCGCATGCCCATGCGCACGTCCGCGGCGTCGCACTCCTGGATCAGTGCGAAGAACGGGATGTCGGCACCGTCGAGCAGGATGTGGGCCGCCGTGTAGGGCAGGGTCAAGTCGATGTTCTCGGAGGGAACGCGCACCACGCAGAATGTGGTGACCGTTCCGTTGGGTCCGACCTCGACCTCCTCTTTCGTCGCGACGCCGCAGCGCGGGCAACTTCCACGAGCGGGAACGTAGACTTTGGTGCACTCGGCACAGCGCTGGCCGACGATGCGTCCTTCTTCCATGTGGCGGAGGAAGCGAGTGGTAGCGATTCCGGGTGTGAAGTCATATTCGAGACGTGACGGAGTGACGATCGATTTGATGGGCTGCTTCGCTTCGCTCATCATCCTTCCTCGGGTTCGAAGCAGGCGAGGTCGAGGATCGAGCCCGTGGGCGTGTCGGACCAGCGTGGCACGACTCGCATGCCGGTCGACATCTTCGACTCGTCGCCGCTATCGACCGCGTGCAGCATCGCGGTGTCGGCGCCGTCGAGGCGAATCAACGCGAACGCGAACGGTCGGTCGAGAGGGTGATTGCGAAGCGGGTCGGCTACCCAGCACCAACTCGTCACACTGCCCGCAGGCCCGACGGCGACGATCTCGTCGACGGCGGCGCCGGTCGACGGGTCGTACTCCATCGGGGGCACGTGCACGCGGCCATCGGGTGTCTTGCTCCCGACGAGTTGCCGGTCGCGCAGCTCGGTGAAGAAGCGCCCGAGCACGGGGCCGACCGAACGTTTGTAGTCGTACTCGAGGGCGTGGGGTGCCGAGAGTATTTCTGTCGACTGGGCATCCGTCATGCGTGTCTCCGAACCAGTAGTTCCAG
>JAFDEI010000039.1 GCA_019310425.1 Deltaproteobacteria bacterium
CGAGTCTCGACGCCTTCGCGACCATGCTCGCGAGCTTCCTGCTCGGCATCGCGCTCGGGAGCGCATTTGCAGCGCGCCTCGCGACGAGCCGGGAGCGCGCCGCGGTGGGATTCGGTCTGGCCCAACTCGGAATCGCTCTCACCTCGTACGCGGCTTTCGCACTCGCCGACCGACTGCCGGAGTTCTCCCTCCTGCTCGGGGCCGGACCGGGCGCACCACTCGCGAGCGCGGCGGTCGCCGCCGCCACGCTCCTTCCCATCACGCTGTGCATCGGCGCCACCTTTCCGTTCGCCGTGCGATTGCTCGCAGTGTCGCCGGAGCAGGCTGCGAGGGCGACGGCACGCACCTACGCGTGGAACACCGTGGGCGCCATCGCCGGCGCGCTGGGCGCGGGCTTCGTGCTGTTGCCGGGCCTGGGCTTTGCAGGGACCGTGAGCGTAGGAATCGCAGCGAACCTCGCACTCGCGGCGTTCAGCGCGATTGCGGCTCGCCCGAGACGCAGGTGGCTCGCCACCGTCGCTGTCGCAGCGGCTGTCGCGCTGCTCCTGCTGCCGGCCCGATCGCCGTGGAACCTGTTGAGCTCGTCCCCGCTGAACAGTCGACCGAAACGCGCGGAGATCCTGTATGCCGCCGTCGGGCGATCGAGCACAGTCCTGCTCTTCGATTGGGGCACTGCATTCCGCCTCACGTCGAACGGACTGCCCGAGGCGACGATCGAGCGGGCGGGAATCCTGCCCCGGGCGTCGGTCCAGCGCTGGCTCGGCCTGTTGCCTGCATTGTTGCGTCCCGAAGCCCGAGATCTGCTCGTCGTCGGACTCGGAGGCGGCGTAGCACTCGAGCCCATCCCGTCGAGCATCGAATCGATCGACGTGATCGAGCTCGAGCCCGAGGTGCTGACGGCGAACCGGCTGGTGGCTGCCGAGCGCAGCATCGATCCGCTGGCGGACCCGCGCGTCCGGGTGCACCTCGGTGACGCGCGCGGCGTATTGCAGCTGACGGAGAAGCGTTACGGCGCCATCGTCTCCCAGCCCTCGCACCCGTGGACCGCGGGCGCCTCCCATCTCTACACGCGGGAATTCTTCTCATTGGTGCGTTCCCGTCTGGCGCCCGACGGCGTGTTCGTGCAATGGATCGGTCTCCCGTACCTCGACGAGGCGTTGCTGCGATCACTCACAGCGACCCTCGTCGAAGCCTTCGGGTTCGTCGAGGTCTACCAGCCCAGCGGCAGCACGGGGGTGTTGTTCGCGGCATCTGCAGAGCCCCTGGATGCCCTCGACAGCGCGAGACGGGCCTTGCAGACCACCCCGGCAGATTTCGCCCGATTCGGAATCCACCGCGTCGAGGACGTCGCCGCCACACGGGTGCTCGACAGCGCCGGCACCCGCGCGCTGGCTGAAGGGGGCGAACTGAACACGGACGATCACAACCTGCTTGCTTCGCGCGCCTCGCGCCTTGGTGAAGCTGCGCTGGACACCCACTCGGCTCGCTTGCTGTGGAAGAACCACGATCCCCTGCTTGCGGGGATCGATGGTCTCGACCGCTCCGCGCTGATTCGAAAGCTCGTCGCCTCGAACTTCAAGGAGCGCGCGACCTCCGTGGCACTCGCAGAAGACGGGGCCCTGGAGGAGACAGGGCTCGGCTGGGTGGAACTGGGGCTTGCGCGGCCGGGTCGGGCGTTCCGGCACTTCGAACGAGCCCTGGAACTGACACCCGATTCGAGCGATGCCATGGCGGGACTGGTGGCGAGTCGCCCTTTGGCATTTCAGAACCGGAAACCGGTCGCAGGGATTTCCGAGACGGACCTCGATGAGCCGCTCGTGGCCTTGATCGCCGGCTGGCGACACGCCATGGCGGGGGATTGGGGCGCGGTCGCTGCTCTCGACACGGAGCTCGGGCGGTTCGGGCCCGGAGAGGCGCTCTTCGAGGAGGCATCTCGTCTGCGGGTCGGTTGGCGGCTCGCGATCGGCGACTCGGTGGCTGCCGCGCAAGCGCAGTCCATCGCGGAGACGCTGCTGGTAAGGCGTTGGGACCCACAGGATTCACTGCTGCGCGTCCGTGCGGCGATCGCTGCGGGCGACCCCGATGCTGCCTGGGGATCGCTGAGCCAGATCGCAAAGCTGCCGCGGGAAAGCCAGCAAGCACAGGCCCTGATCGCAACGGCGCTCGCACTCGTGGATTCGTTGCCCGACGAGGCCGCGCAGGACGTGCGTGACCGGCTGAAAGCCGACCAAGCCTCCGGCCGCCCGCCCACGCACTGACCAGGACCTCGCCGCGTCAGCTCGCCGGAGTCTCGCTCTCGGTATCGAGGTGGCTGATCCAATTCTTCGCGGCGTCTCGCGTCGAATCGTGCTGCATTGCGCGCATGAACGACGTGCGCGCGCGGTCGACGTGGGTGTCGTTGTAGCCTTCTCGAGCAGCACCCAGGCCTCGTCCCAGATTTCGCGTTGCATGTAGACCTGCCCCAGGCGCACATACAGGTTGCCGTTGTCCGACAGATCCGCTGCCGTTCGAAGCGGAGTGATCGACCGTTCGTACTCGCGGGCGGCGATCCAACTGTTCGCGAGGAGTTCGAACGACTCGCTGTCTCGCGCCATCGCACCCGCTTCGATCGCCTTCTCGATGACCTTGGCCGCTGGATAGGGGAGGTCGTGATAGAGGTAGGAGCGCGCCAGTCGCCGCAGCTCCTTGTCTTCCGTGAGGAAGCCCTGCGTGTAGGCGACCTGCTGCACCGCCAGCGACCTTCGATAGTCTTCCTTGGCACCGTAGATCAGCGAGAGCTGCACCCAGTACGGCTTCTTGGGGAAACGCAACAGGAGCTCTTCGAGAACCAGCGCGGCATTCGCGTGATCCTGCTCGCGGGAATACAGCGCGGCGAGCAGCCGCAACCAGGATTCACGTGGTTCGGGGCTGAGTTCGTTCGCTTTCTTCGCCTGGGCAATGGCCTGGTCGAAATCCTCGAGCTGGTAGTACGCAATTCCCATCAAATAGAAACCGAGCGGGTCCGGTTCCTCGGCGTAGGTCAGCCAGACCTTCAGCCACTCGATCGCCTTCTCCCATTGCTGGATCGACGCATAGAGCTGCGCGATGTAGAAGCGCACTTTGGTTTCGTCCTTGACCGGCAACATCTCCAGCTCGAGAACCTTCTTGAAGTTCGCGATCGCTTCTTCGGACTCGTTCGCACCGTAGGAGACATACGCGAGCATGCGGTAGACGAGCACCCGCTCGTAGCGATTGAGTCGGTTCATGCTGAGCTTGTTGAGGAGTCTCTTCGCCTCCTGTGGATCGTCCTCGTCAACGGCATCGGCGGCGGCGGCGAGATAGCGCGAGATGCGAGGCGACACGGGATTGCGCGCAGCCTTCTGCGCGCGGTCCTTCGTCAGCGCTTCCCGATCGATCTCCTGCTTCACGGCCTCCGCCGCGCCGACTTCCGCAAGCGGAGCAAGCAGCAACATTGGAGTGAGCACGGCGAGCAGTACGAGTCGCGGCGTTCGGACGTGCATGGCCTCAGCCTCCACTCAGCTTGAAGCGAAGGCGCACCTTCACGCCGTGCCGCACCACCGCGGACCCGTCCACGACCTTCGGGTTGTAGCGCCAGCGGCGAACCGCGCGCAGCGCCGACTGATCGAACACGGAGGGCGGGCTCGCACCGATGACCTTCGCATTCTGGACCGTCCCCGCCGGGCTGATCGTGAACTCGATGTCCACGTAGCCCTCGATCCGGCGTTGCCTCGCCTTGGGCGGGTACTGGGGGTCGACCCGAACGAGCGGCACGACGTCGCTGTCACCGCCGCCTGCGCCGAGGGCCGTGGCCTTGCCGAGTTCGACCTCGGTATCCGCCATCGGAATGATCTCGCCGACGGCTTCGCTGGGATTCATGTTCTTCGCGAGGTTCATCTCGGGCGGCGGCGGTGCCGCATCGGGCTTTTCGCGCTTGGGAGGCTCGCGCTTCTTCTCCACCGGGCGGCTGTCACGTTTGAGTCGCACGAATTCGATCGAAGGAGAAGCTCTACCCTCCTTGAGCTCTCCGCCCACACCGATCAGAGCTTGCATGGTCCAGAACAGGCCAAAGGTGACCAGTAGCGCGATCGCGACCGCAGCCGGGAACCTCAATCCCACTTAATCCACCACCTCGGCTGCAAGCGAGACATTCGACACGCCTGAAGCGCGAGCGGCGTCCATCACCAGGACGAGCAGACCGTTCTTCGAGTCCTTGTCGGCCTGGATCACCACACTGCCCTGAGGGTTCTCGGCATGCATCCGCTCGATATTGGCGCGCAGCGCGCGCGGGTCGACCTGACGCCGGTCCATCCAGATCTGGTCGTTCGCCGTGATCGCGATCAGGATGTTGCCGCGCTCCTTGCGAGTTGCGGTACTGGCCTTTGGACGGGTCACGTCGATACCCGCCTCCTTCACGAATGAGGCAGTCACGATGAAGAAGATCAACATGATGAACACGACGTCGAGCATCGGCGTCAGGTTCACTTCACTGGCGACATCCTTCTTGGCTCGTCTTCGTCGCACGCTTCCCTCTCTAGTGTTCGAGTTCCAGCTGGTCGGCTACGCGCTGCGTCTCGTCGTCCGCGAAGCGGTCGAGCTGGATGGCGAACAGCATTCCGGAGAGTGCCGCCACCATGCCCGCCATGGTGGGCAAGGTCGCTTTCGAGACACCGCCCGCCATGCCGCGCGTATTGCCGCCGCCGCCGGCCATCACGTCGAAGACCTCGATCATGCCGGTGACGGTGCCGAGCAGTCCGAGCATCGGGCACACCGCGACCGTGGTGTTGATCATGCCGAGGCCGGCGTGGAGCTTCGCAGACGCCTCCGAAATCAAGAGCCGTCGGATCTGCTGCGCGTTCCACGACGAATGGTCGACGCGGGAGTCCCAGGCCTGCTGTATTCGGGTCTTCTCGCGCTTGTGCCCGCTGCGGAAGTACCAGAAGCGTTCGACCATCAGGGTCCACATGACCGCGGTCACGAACGCGATCACGAGCAGGACATCGCCACCTCGCTCGACGAATTCCCGAACGGCCGCGATGGCCTCAATTTCCCACATGGGTGTCCTCGGCACGCTGCGCGATCAGGCCGGCGCTCTGCTCGTCGAGGATGTCGGTCATGCGGCGCGTGCTGTTGGCGAGCGTCTCGTAGAGGAGCACCATCGGAATCGCGACGGTGAGGCCCAGCATCGTGGTGACCAGCGCCTCGGAGATGCCGCCCGCCATCATCTTCGGGTCGCCGGCGCCGAAGAGCGTGATCGCCTGGAAGGTCTGGATCATGCCCGTCACGGTTCCGAGCAGCCCGAGTAGCGGCGAGACGACCGAGACGGTCTTCACCAGCCACAGGAAACGCTCGAGGTTCGACGTTTCGCGCAGCACCACTTCGTCGAGCTTGAGTTCGAGGGTCTCGGTGTCGACGTGCTCGTTGTCCTCGTAGATCTTGAGGATTCGGCCCAGCGGATTTCCCTTGTCGGCGCGCTTGCGCTTGCGTTGAGCGCTCACCTTGCGACCTGTAATCGAGATCGCGATCCAGCGCCAGAACCCGATGAGCCCGCCGAGGACGCCGAGCACGATGATCACCGCGCCGACCGCGCCGCCCTGCTTCACGCGCTCGACGCGGCTGGGGGTGTCGACCAGCGCGTTCAACAGGGAACCGCGCGACGGATCGACCGCGAGCTGGACGTAGCCACTGGGCGCGTTCTCGAAGTCGGCCACGGTGTCGAGGTATTTGCTGGGAGGTTGGCGGTTCAATTCCCGAAGGATCTGGTCCGCGGACTCCCAGAGCAGGTACTTGCCGTTCGCGAAGACGCTGAACGGACCGGCTCGGATGACTTCCTGCCGCTCCTTCTGACCGTCGAGGGTGAGGACGTCAGCCTCGTAGCGAACGACCTTGCCCTGCTCGATGATCTCGCGGTTGAGTTCGAACCAGAGCTTCTCGAGGTCTTCGGTGGTGGGGAGTTCCTTGCTGCGGCCGAGGCGATCGAGGAGGTCCTTGCGGCCGCTGAGCTGCGAACTCGTGAGCGAGTCCCAGGTCTGGCCCGAGAGGTCGTTCGCCACCTGGCGCACCACACCGAACAGTTCGCCGAGTTCCCCGAGGCGCTGGGTGAGCCGCGCTTCGGATTCCGCGATCGCGGGCTCGTTTTCGTTGTAACGCGTCTCGAGCTTCTGGCTGATCGCTTCCTCGCGCGCGAGTTCCGCGAGCGCCTGATCGAGCAGCCGCTGCTGGTCGGCCTTCGCCCGCTGGAATGCGGCCTCGCGCTCGCGGTTCTCCTTGCGCTCGACCGTGAATCCCTGCTGCACCAGATCGAGCAGATCCTGGAGCGAGGTCGGCTTCGGAGCCTCGGCGGCGGCCTCGGCCTTCGCCTTCTCGGCGGCGGTCTCGGCCGGAATCTCCGTCTTGGGCTTGGGGGCGGGCTCTTCGGCGGCCTCCTGTGCCGGCGCCGTGTTGGCCGCAAAGGCGAGCACGAGGACGGTCAGTGCAGCGGTCGACCGGCGCATCAGCTCGCCTCCTTGCCGGCCGCGGGCAGGGGCAGCCGGATGAGATCCGGAGCCGCTTGTTTGCGCGCGATTCGCAGTCCATCGCGGATTGCACCGCGATAGCGTGGGTCGAGGGCTTCCCAGGATCTCGTTTCCTGGTTCCAGACACCGGCTTCGGTGCCGTCGGGGGTCTGGTAGACGAGCGCAATCCGGCCGAAACGAAGGAAGTCGACAGTGACCTCGCGGCCACCGAGCTCGATCATCGAACGGTAGGCTTCGATGGTGCGTCCATACTCGTTCTCGATCTGGTACGCCTCCATGATCTGGCGGTACTTTTCGGCGCTGGTTACATCCGATCGATTCATCAGCTTGCGGAGGTTCGCGACCCGCTCCGTGCGTTCGTCGAGCAGGAACGGCAGGTCGAGCCCCACCAGCGATTCGTAGGCGTCGACCATCTTCGACATCAACGGCATCACGCTGCGGCCGACGATTTCGATCCGATCGAGCTGACTCTGGAGCGAGGCCAGCTCGGCGTCCTGCGATGTAATCAGCTCGCGCATCTGGCTGTTGTAGACGCGAATCGAATCGGTCTGCTTGAGCGCTGTCCGATACTTTGCCAGCAGCTCGTCGGTCTGATCGCTGATCGTGTCGATGCGCGCCTGGACCTTCGCCGCGTCGTCGTTCCCCGCCGAGCGATCGTCGAACATGCCTCCGAGTGCCTTCTGCATCGCAGGCAATTCGGATTCCGGGGATGCGCCCTGCGGGCCGGCCGTGGTTTGCGCAGCAGCCCCCGCGGCGGCGGCGTCGGCCGGTTCTTGCGACACGGCCATGTTCGCAGGCAGCAGGAGAAGAATGGCGACGGCCAATAACGGGCGCCGTAGGGTGGGGGGAGTCCCAATCATTGCGTTCCCTTCTGAAATGGGCGAGAGCTGGCATGTTAGACTAGTGGGTCGCGGCGGGGACAGTCAAGAAATTCCAGGGATTGACCGACTCGGTTGCACAGGAATCGGCCGATCGAGTGGGGGTTGGGCGGTTGCTGTTGGGCGGTTGCTGACTGGGAGTTCCACAGACCCGATGCCGGAGGTCGCTCCGGCCTTGATGCTCGCCGTCGATTGCACGACGAAGTCGCGCGATGAACGCGACCGGGTCGGGATTCGCACCGGGGTGCCGCGAAGCACCGAACGACCTAGCATCCGCAATTATGCAACCGGTATGCGCCGCAGAACGCGGTGCGCGCCGCTCAGGAGCCGGATTCCGACGATGAAGATCGAAATCGAGTTGAGCGACAAGGATCTCCGTTACTTCCGCGGCTGCCTGAAGACCGTCAAACAGGGTGAGCATGCGACCGACGAGTCGGTCGTTTTGACGAGTGCGGCCGAGCTGATGCGCGAGGTCGTCGCAGCGGAAGCGCCCGAATTCGTGCACGAGAGCTTTCGCAAGCTGCAGCTGCTCGTCGACATGCTCGAGGACCGTGACTGGCGGCTCACGGGTCCCGACCGTGCGCGCGTGCTCAACGTGCTCGCGTACTTCGTCGACCCCGACGACCTCATCCCCGACCGCATTCCCGGGATCGGCTACCTCGACGATGCCATCATGGTGCAACTCGTCGTCGAGCAATTGCACCACGAGATCGAGGCGTACGAGAAATTCTGCGAAATTCGCAAGACGAAGAAGTCCGATGCCGCTGCCATCGCAAAGAGCCGCCGCCAACTCCAGGCGCGCATGCGGCGCAACCGACGCAACGAACGCAGTCGCCGACGCAGCCGCCGGGGTGGGCGGGCGCCGATCGGTCTCTGGTAGCTGGGCAGCGATCGTTCAACGACGCCCGCGGTCCGCATCCATCAGATGCAGGATACGGGCCGCGTTCTCTTCGACGGCACGCCCCGAGGCGTCGACCACCCGCCACCCGTATCGTTGGAATAGCCGTCGCGCGCGGCGCGTTTCCACCCGCACCGAATCCATATCGACATAGTCCGAATGCGGCACGCCGAGGCTGCGGATCCGTTCCTGCCGAACCGTGAGCATCGTCTCCGGGTCGATGGTCAAGCCGAAGACTTTGTTCGGGTCGAGCTCCACGAGTTCGCGGGGCGGCTCGACGCCCGGGACGATCGGCACGTTGCCCACCTTGTATCCGCGCTGTGCGAGATACATCGACAGCGGTGTCTTCGATGAACGTGAGATCCCAACAAGCACTATATCCGCGCCAAGCAGGCCCGCTACGTTCGCACCGTCGTCGTGCCGGACCGCGAACTCGACCGCCTCGATGCGCCGGAAGTAGTCGTCTGAAACCGCGTGTAGCAGCCCGGGTTGCGATCGCGGCCTCGCCCGCAACACTTCCGCGATCTTCGCCAATACGGGCCCGAGCAGGTCGACCACCGGAACGCTGCGCTTCGCCGCCTCGCCCACCATGGCGCGCGCGATCTCCTCGTCGACGAGCGTGAAGACGATCATTGCGCCGGCCTGTTCGGCCTCTGCGGCGATCCGCCGAATCTCGGGCTCGTGACGAATCTCGCCGAAGGTCCGGAGATCCCACTCCACCTGGAACTGCAACATCGCGGCAGTCACCGCGGTGGCAGCCGTATCGCCTGTGCCGTCCGACACGACGAACACCCTTGCAGGCGTGGATTCCGATTCGGACACACCCGGAGGCTAGCTGCGCGTTGGCCGCTTTGCGGCCAAAGCTTCCGCCCGGCGTTTGCACTGCTCATGCGGGTCCTCGCCTCGCTGCGCGTTGGCCGCTTTGCGGCCAATGCTTCCGCCCGGCGTTTGCACTGCTCATGCGGGTCCTCGCCTGACCACTCCTCGGGTGGGCTCACAGCGTTGACTTGCCCCGTACGGCCCGGCACTTTCCCCGCCATGCCGTACACCCCCGCGACCTTCGAGCCCAAATGGCAGGCCCATTGGCGCGAGAACGAGGTCTTCCGCTCCGAGAACGACTCGCAGAAGCCAAAGTTCTATGTGCTCGACATGTTCCCCTACCCCTCCGGAGCGGGCCTGCACGTCGGCCATCCAAAGGGCTACATCGCGACCGACGTACTGTCGCGGTACAAGCGAATGTGCGGATTCAACGTGCTGCACCCGATGGGATGGGATGCCTTCGGCTTGCCCGCGGAGCAGTACGCGATCGAGACCGGGACCCATCCGCGCGAAACCACCCAGCGAAATATCGACAACTTCCGACGCCAATTCCAGGCGCTCGGCACCGACTACGACTGGTCGCGAGAGATCGACACAACCGATCCGGGCTACGTGCGCTGGACGCAGTGGATCTTCCGGAATCTCTACGAAAAAGACCTCGCCTACCTCGCCGAAGTGCCGGTGAACTGGTGCCAGGCGCTCGGCACGGTGCTCGCGAACGAGGAAGTGATCGACGGCAAGAGTGAACGCGGCGGCCACCCGGTGACCCGCGTCCCAATGCGCCAATGGATGCTGAGGATCACCCGCTACGCGGATCGGCTGATCGACGACCTCGACGGCGTCGATTGGCCCGAAGCGATCAAGAAGATGCAGCGAGACTGGATCGGACGATCGTCGGGAGCGCGCATTGCGTTTGCGCTGCCAGACAACGAAGGCCAGCACCTCGAGGTCTTCACCACACGGCCCGACACGCTGTTCGGCGCGACCTACATGGTGCTGGCCCCCGAGCACCCGCTCGTGCCCGAGCTCACGACCGCCGACCAGCACGAAACCGTCGAAGCCTATGTCGACCAGGCAGGGCGCCGCAGCGAACGAGCGCGCCTGGCCGAAACGCATGAAAAGAGTGGCGCCTTCACGGGTGCGTTCGCGGCCCACCCCGTCACGGGGGAACGAATCCCGATCTGGATTGCGGACTACGTACTCGCCACCTACGGCACCGGCGCCGTGATGGCGGTTCCGGGCCACGACACCCGCGACTACGAATTTGCACGCCGTTTCGATCTGCCGATCGTCGAGGTCGTCGCGGGTGGTGACGTCGCAATAGGGGCGTTCGTCGAAGACGGCACGAACGTGAATTCCGATTTCCTCGACGGCCTGCGCACACCGGAAGCCAAGCTACGGATGACCGACTGGCTCGAAGAGCACGGCCGAGGCGAGGCCACGATCAACTACAAGTTGCGTGATTGGCTGTTCAGCCGACAGCGCTATTGGGGCGAGCCCTTTCCGATCTTCCACCAGGAGGACGGCTCCACGACGCTCGTGCCCGAGAGCGACCTGCCCGTGCTGCTGCCCGACCTCGACGACTTCAAGCCGAGCGGAGAGTTCGAGCCACCGCTCGCGCGGGTGAGTGATTGGATCGAGACCGTCGACCCGGAGACGGGAAAGCGCGTTCGGCGCGACGCCAACACGATGCCGCAATGGGCCGGGAGCTGCTGGTACTACCTGCGCTTCTGCGACCCCCGGAACACCAACGAAGCGTGGTCGCAGGAAGCCGAGAAGTATTGGATGCCGGTGGACCTCTACGTCGGTGGAGCAGAGCACGCGGTGCTGCATCTGCTGTACTCGCGCTTCTGGCACAAGGTGCTGTTCGACCTCGGCCTGGTCCACACCGTCGAGCCGTTCCAGAAGCTCCTGAACCCCGGCATGATCCTCGGCTACAGCTACCGCTACTACGACGACAACCCGAATGACCTCCCCGACGCCTCTGTCACCGCCTACCCATCCAGCGAGACGCAGACGCTCGAGGAATCCATTGTGCACGGCGAAACCGGTGCGACGCTGAAGACCCGCTGGGTAGCGGCCGACGACGTCGTATGGAACGACGACGGCGTGCCGATGCACCCGACCATTCCGGGGCTCGCGCTCGAGGAAGTCACCGAGAAGATGTCCAAGAGCCGCGGAAACGTCGTGAGCCCCGACGACGTGATCGCCGAGTACGGCACCGACGCGATGCGTCTGTACGAGATGTTCATGGGCCCGCTCGAAAAGGGCGCCCCGTGGTCGACGGATTCGATTCCGGGCGTCTACCGATTCCTCCAGCGCGCCTACCGGCTGGTCATCGACGAAGATGCCGACGGTGAGAGGCCGGCCGCGATCGCCCCGGGCGCGGGCAACGAGGCACAGGCGCGTCTGACCGCAAAGACCACCCACGGCGTCACGCAAGACATCGAGGAGATGCAGTTCAACACCGCTATCTCGAAGTTGATGGTGTTCGTGCGCGACATCACGAAGGAGGGCCCGCTACCGCGCGATGCCGCCGAGAGCTTCCTGCTGTTGCTCTCCCCGTTCGCTCCCCATCTCGCCGAGGAGCTGTGGCAGCGGCTCGGCCACGCGGAGAGTCTCGCAGGTGAGCCCTGGCCGACTGCGGATGCGGCCTTGCTCGTCGAAGACACGGTCACGCTCGCCGTCCAGGTGAACGGCAAGCGCCGCAGCGAGATCCACGTCCCGAGCGACGCCGGTGAAGATGCCGTTCGCGAAGTCGCACTCGCCGATGTCGCCGTCATCCGACATCTCGACGGCCGCGAGCCGAAGAAGGTGATCGTGGTGCCCGGCCGCCTGGTGAACGTCGTCGTAGGCTGAATCCCAGTGCTGTGGAATTCGGGCTTCAGGCTCGGATTTCGACCGGATCGTGACCGAATCGGCGTTCTTCTGGGCGTGAAGGCCGATTATCGAGAAATTGATCCCAGGCCCTTGCCGAGTATCAATCATGTGCTATTTTTGCTCTATTGCATCGCAGGTAATTAACCCGCTCTTGGCGGGCTTTCTTTGGCACTATACTTTCGCTTTTTATTCGCTTCCCCCAAAAATATATTGGAACCAAACAGCGGTTCCACCGATCAATAGGAGTAGGCGGTCGGACGGCGGAGACGCCCCGGGCGCGTCGGCCCGATGTAGGATCGACAACGGTGAAAGGGCGAATCAGTGCGAAGAAAATCCAAACGCGCAGACGGAAAACAGGCTTCGCCGATCTCCAACATCCAGAGCGAACGGCTCGACCCGGTCCGGGTCATCGAGCGTGAGCTGATCCGGCCCGACGGCACGACCATGAAGGTCCGGGTTCCGGTCTACCCGCCATTCCAGCTCAAGCAGCGGCCACCGGCGAAACCCGAGAAGGCCGCCCGCAAGATGCGCAAGACCGGCTGAGTCGGTCTTGCGCCCACACTGTGCGATGGCCGCGTTGCGGCCAATGCTTCAGCCCGCATTATTCATGAAGGTCCGTCGCGAGGTTGTGCAGATGCACGACCGCAGCAGAACCTTCATGAATAATGCGGGCTAGACGCCTTCGACGATGCTTCGGAGCCACGGCCCGATGTCGGGGTGGTCGAGCAGCCCCGATTCCCGCAGGCGCGCAGCGCCGATCGCGTGAACTTCGGACGCGGTCCCAGCAGCTCGAGCTTTTCGCGCATCCTGCGCAGCGTCGCGCGAGTCGAGGCCCCGAACGATCTCCTTGATCACCGGAATCGCACCCGGTGCGCTCGACAGCTCTGAGATTCCGAGGCCCACCAGAATCGGAATCGCGAGCGGGTTGCTCGCCATCTCGCCGCACAGCGAAACCGAGATGCCCGCACGCTTCGCTCCGCGCACGCTGGCGTCGATCAACGCGAGCACAGCAGGATGCAGCGAATCGTAGAGATGAGCAACGTGCTCGTTGCCACGGTCTACAGCCAGCGTGTACTGCGTCAGGTCATTGGTTCCGATCGCGAAGAAATCACACTCCTGCGCCAGTACATCTGCGAGGATCGCCGCCGACGGCACCTCGATCATGATGCCCACCGGGATCTCTTCATCGAATTGCACGCCCGCCCGCCGCAGCTGCTGCTTCGATTCTTCGAGCAGTGCACGTGCGTGGCGCAGCTCGTCGAGCGATGAAATCAACGGGAACAGCAGGCGCACGTTGCCGGCCGTACTCGCCCGCAGGATCGCGCGCAGCTGCGCGCAGAAGGCCGGATCATTCGCCAGGCTGAGTCGAATAGAGCGACAGCCGAGCTGCGGGTTCGCCTCGCCGACGACGCCGACGTTCGGCAGATCCTTGTCCCCACCGAGGTCGAGCGTCCGAATCGTGATCGGGTTCGGCGCGAGTGCCCCCGCCACGCGCTCGAACAACTGCTCCTGCTCCTCTTCTTCAGGAAAGCCGCGATGCACAATGGCGAGCATTTCGGTTCGAAAGAGACCGATCCCCTCGGCACCGTGCTTCTCGACGAGACGCAGGTCGCCGACCAGACCGGCGTTCGCCGTCAGTCGGATCCGGCGCCCGTCGCGAGTTTCAGCGGGCCGCCCGCGCAGCGCGTCGAGGTGTTCGATCACCACCTCGTATCGCTGCTGTGCGCGCTCGTACTCGGCGATCAGGCTCTCGTCCGGTGAAAGATAGATGCGCCCCTCACCGCCATCGACGATCGCGATCTCTCCTTCGCGCACGTCCTGTTGAATCCCAGGGAGACCCGTCACCGCCGGAATCTCGAGGGTTCGAGCGAAGATCGCGCCGTGCGATGTCGGCCCACCGTGCTCGGAAACGAGCGCCGCCACCTTGTCGAGTTCGAGCTTCGCGAACATTCCCGGCAGGATATTGTCCGCGACGACGATCGAGCCCGGGAGCATACCGGTCACGTGTGCCCGGACCCCGACCAGGCATTCCATCACACGCCGTCCGACGTCCTCGACATCGATCACACGGTCGCGGAAGTACGGATCCTCGATGCGTTGGAAGGTCCGGCGGTATGCGGCCAGCACGGCGCGCAATGCCTCGAGCGCGTTTCCCGTCTCGCGCACCTCGTTTTCCAGCTTCATGACGAAGCCCTTGTCCTCGAGGATCTGCACGTGCGTGTGAAAAACCGCCGCGAAGTCCGGACCGAACTGCTCGCCGAGATCTTCACGCATGGTGTCGAGTTCGCGACGGGCCTCGCGCAACGCCTGCTTCAGGTCCTCCGCCTCGCGATCGATGTCTGGGCTGGGGGTGTAGTCGAGTTCCGAAAAGTCGGTCTGGCCGGGCAGCCGGTAGATCGGTCCGATCGCAATCCCGCGCGACGTCGGGATTCCGCGAAATTCGACGTTGGCGTCGGGACGTTCCGGGACGCCGTGCGGAACCGGAATCCCCGAGTCAGCGAGTTCCTCGCTGCTGCGATCCCGCTCCTCCGGCGACTGTCCCACGAGTGCGAGCAGACGCGCGTTGATCACCACCGGTGCAATCAGCTGAGCGCAGGTCTGGAAGATCCCGACATCGTGGCGGTCGAATTCGCGCGGCTCGCGGGTCTGAACCACCAACACGCCGATCGTCGTACTGCGCACTACCAGCGGCGCAGCCATCAGCGACTCGAAGCGCTCCTCACCGGTCTCGGGGAAGTACTGGTAGTCAGGGTGCTCGCGGGCATGGGACGAGACGACTGGTTGGCGGGTCTTCGCGGCCAGTCCGACCAGCCCCTTGCCGTAGGGCAACTGGACGACCCCGACGGACTCGCGGTTGAGCCCGATGGTGGCGCTGAGGGTCAGATGGCGAAGGTCACCCCCGGTGAGATAGACCGAGCAGGCGTCCGCGTCGAGGCGCTTGCCGACCAGATCGACGACGTTCCTCAGCGTCTCGTCGAGGTCGTGTGAGCGAGAGACGATCTCGGCGACGTCGGCCAGGAGTGTGACGCGATCCAGCATGTTTCGCTCCTCCAACGAGCGCCATGCTCTGACGAAGGAGACCGCATGATACCGAAGTCGACGTGAGTTCTGAAAACAGACCGCTCCGACGGCAAATGCGCCGGATCCGATGGGGTACTCGACCGGGTTCGGTGGCGGAGGCGCCCGCTCAGTGCGAGAACGGCATCTCGGGGATGGAACGACGGACCGGCGGGAATACCTGATCCTTCTCCTCGAAGCGCTTCCCGAGCGCGAGCAAGATCTTCCGTTTGGTGTCCATGCGGCAGTTCATGCCCTTTTCGACACTGTGAATCGTTCGCAGTGCCACCTTGGCCTTGCGGGCCAGCTGCGCCTGAGTCATCAACCGGTTCTCGCGGAGTTCCCGGACTCGATTCATCTGAATCGCACGCGATCCTTCGTTTTCCATATCCTGCCTTCTCTCCGATCGCTCGGTCAGTCGAGGGTGCACGCACACTCGTTTCAGCTTGTTGCCGTTTCGTCCATTCGACGGATTTCTTTAGGAAGAATGCGACCTTGGACGCCTGGTGCGGGGAATAGGGTCCAGCTCCGCAAGCCCTTAAAAATCCGGGGAGTGGCTCGCAGAAACGCCTGCGCACGAACCCCAATGAGGGTTCGTGCGCAGGCAACTACCTGCAGGCTCGAGAGTGCTCGAAGTCCAAACGAGGGCTTTACACCTCACTTACTCCTGCACCCCGCACGGCCGATCGCCGATAACGAGAACGAGCTAGATTGGGCAGTTCGAAGGGGGGGGCTTGCGTCGAGCGTTCGCTCGAATCGTGATCGGGCTGGTGGTATTCGCGGGTGCCGCCGCCGTCGGCTTTTTGCTCACACAGCGAATAGCGAGCGACTCGCTGCGCCTTCAGGCTGAATCCCGCCTGACGGACCTGATCGGGTCGCCGGTCACCATCGGCGACGCCCGGCTCACGCTGGGCTTCGGCTTCCGGCTCATCGGTAGCGACGTGCTGGTCTGGCGCAATGAAGATCGGGCGCCGAGCCTCCAGATCGACCGGATCCGGGCCACGATCCGGCCTCTGTCCCTGCTCGTCGGCAGGCCCGGATTCAGCCGGATCCTGTTCGACGGCGTCCGGCTGCGGATCGAACGCAGCTCGGCCGGCGGCTGGACGCCCAGACCGATCGCCTCGCTCGCCGAGAGCACACGGGGCGCCCGCCAGCCCGAGAATGTGCAGAGCGAAGCCTTGCTCGGGCCGCTGATCCGGGTCGAATCAATGATGCGGGCGATTCTCGAGAAGAGTCGCATCGCGGACTCGCTCGAGATTCGCAACGGAACCGTCGTCTTCATCGACGCGCAAGCCGAACACCCGATGGCGCCACCGTTGTTCCTCGCCTTCGAATCTGTCCACGCAAAACTACGGCGCAGCCGACTGGCTCGAACCAGCCGGCTCGTGATCAAGGCCAGGCTGATCGACGCACGCGGGGACCGCGGACGAATCGAGTTGGAGGGAACGCGCAATCGTCACGGCGACATTCGCGTCGCGATGGCGGTGACCAGCCTCGAGACCAACGCGCTTGCACCGTACGTTCGCTCGCTTCACCCCGCTGCGCGCATCGAGGCATCGGTCAGCGGCGCCATTGCGTTCGAATCCGAAGAGCCGGGGAGCGGTCGACTCGAAATCGACCTGGTCGGCCACGACGTTCGCAGTGTCGGCCCGGGGCACGAGGCCGGTGAGATCGCAGCCGAACGGATTGCGCTGGGTGGCGCGATCGAGATCACCCCGCAGACAGTCCGGCTTCGGAACGGACACCTCCGCGGCGGCGAGCTCGAGCTGATCGCGGACGGCAGCGTCGCGCGCCCGCTGCAATCGAACTCATTCGCACAGGTCTCACTCACGTTCCGAGAGGTCGAAGTCGCCGAGGTACGGCACCTGATCGGCTGGCTGCCGGACATCGAACGTGAGGAGGCCGAAGACATCGTCCGGGCGGTCCAGAAAGGGCGCCTGCACTCGCTGCGCGCCGGCGGCTCCGCCACGCTCGCGGCCTGGCAGAATTTCCTGGCCGGGCGCAGCCGCACGCCGCCAGAGGAATTCTTCATCGACGCGACGCTCTCCGACACCGAGGTCGCCGTCGGCGACGACGACCTCATCGAGGGCCTGCAGGGCCGTCTGTGGTGGAGTGGTGAGCACGCCGAAGTCATCGATGCGCGTGCGATGCTGAACGGTACCCCGCTGCCGGTCCTCGACGTCACGATCGACGGCGTCACGAACTTCCTGGCCGGCGACCCGACGCGGCGACGGCTGCAATCCGGCGGCGTCCCGCTGCTCGGACTTCAGACGCTCTGGGAGTGGTTCAAGCCCGACCCCGACGAGGACAGACCGGAGGTCTCGACCGCGCTGGGGTTCACGATCGAGCGCCTGCATCATCCGATGTTGTTGTGGCCGATCGAGAATACGTCTGTCGCGCTCTGGAACACCGAGCACGGTCTCCACTTCGACTCCGACAATGCCATCTGGGCGGGTGTTCCCGTCTCCGGCGAGGCTGAATGGACCTTCGAGCCAGAGGAACGGGTGCGGGTCGCCGTGACCGCATCTGCGCCCGACCCCGGCCCAGCCGTCGCGTCGACCTCGAACGATTGGGTGGAGGGCAGCGTTGTAATCGGCATCCAGCAGGATGGGCCGTGGAAACAACAACACGGCACCGCGCGCTTCCGCGCGCGCGGCAGTCGCTTCCATTTCGATCGGATCGAGAGCCAGCTGTATCCCGCAGGCGCACTCGCTGCAACGCTGATGCTGGACGCCGGCTCGGCCGACAAGGTCCCATTCGAAGTAGATTTCGCCGCAACCGGTGCGAAGGTCGAGGCGCTGGCCGAGCAGCTCGGCCAGCCGAAGGAACTGGGCTCCGGCCACGTCGACATCGGCGGATCATTCCGCGGCTCATTGCGCCCCGGCGTGCCTCTGATGGAGGACTTCACGGGTTTGTTGGAAGTTGTCGCGACGGATGGCGTCGTGCGTCGGGCGGTCCCCGCGGTGGTCGCGCTTGCGCTCGCGAGCCAGGCCTACAACCCGTTCATCAGGCGCGACGAGGTCCGCTACGAACGCGCCGAAACCACCCTCGAATTCCAGGACGGCGCCATGTCGACGACGGGCTTCTTCCTCGACGGGCCCGACCTGCGGGTATTCGCCTCGGGAACCCTCGACGTGTTGCGACCGCCGCACCTGGTCGACGCACAGGTCGCGCTGTTCCTGTTCCGCCAGATCGACAAGGTGATCGAGAAGATCCCGATCGTGAACAGGCTGTTGCTCGGGACCAACGACAACCTCATTGGTGCACACTTCAAGCTCACTGGCCCCTGGGAGGGCCCGGACGCCACCACCGTGCCGCTCAGCGCACTCGCATCGGGACCGGCGAGCATCATCGAACAAGGGCCCGCGAGTGTGGTACTCCAGACCCTACCGATGTTCATGATGAAGGGCGTCGAGGCAATCGAATCGATGCTCCGCCTCGGCAACCCGACCGCCACAGAACCGAGCCCCGAAGTCCCGGCGTCCGCCGAACCCGATGCATCGTGAATATCTCGGGAGAAGATGGAGTCTGTGCGCGCCGCGAGCTGCTTCGTCGCGTCCGAGCGGCAAGACGCCGCGGTGAGCGCATCGTCTTCACGAACGGCTGCTTCGACCTGTTACACATCGGGCATGTGCGCAGCCTCGCCGAGGCGCGCGGCCTCGGCGATCGCCTCATCGTGGCGGTCAACAGCGACGCAAGTGTCCGGCGGCTGAAGGGTGCGGCGCGCCCCCTGCTGCCCGCGCGCGAACGAGCCGAAGTCGTGGCTTCGCTCGCGTGTGTAGACTGGGTCGCGATCTTCCGCGACGACACGCCTCTCAGCCTGATCCGCGCGGTCCGGCCCGACGTGCTCGCCAAGGGCGGCGACTGGCAACTCGACGCGATCGTGGGCGCCGACGACGTGCAGCGCCGAGGCGGGCGCGTCGTGCGCCTGCGGGAAGTCCCGGGCGTGCGAAGCTCACGCATCGTCGAGCGGCTACAATGGCGCGATGGAGACGGCGGCGGACCGAGTCGAGCGTCTGAAGGATGAAATCTCGCGAGTCGTCGTCGGGCAACGAGGGCTCATCGACGGCCTGCTGATCGCGCTGCTTTGCGGCGGCCACGCACTCGTCGAAGGCGTGCCGGGGCTCGCAAAGACCACCGCGATCCGAACCCTCGCGAAGGTGCTCGGCCTCGGTTTCGGGCGGATTCAGTTCACCCCCGACCTGCTTCCGGGCGATCTCGTCGGCACACCGGTCTACGTTCCCGACCAACGCAATTTCATCGTGCGCCGCGGCCCCATCTTCACTCCGGTGCTGCTCGCGGACGAGATCAACCGTGCGCCGGCGAAGGTCCAGAGTGCCCTGCTGGAGGCGATGGAAGAGGCGCAGGTGACGATCGGTGAAGAGACCTTCGCGCTGCCACAGCCGTTCTTCGTGATGGCGACGCAAAATCCAGTCGACCTCGAAGGCACCTATCCGCTGCCGGAGGCACAGATCGACCGCTTTCTCGTGAAGCTGGTGGTTCCCTATCCGTCCGCGGAAGACGAACGCGCGATCGTCGCACGCGACCACGAGGAGCCGCCCGAAATCCGAGCAGTTGCAGACGCCGCCGTGGTCGAAATGCTGCAGCGAACAGCCGCCGAGGTGCATGTCGACCCGGTCGTCTCCGACTACGCCGTCCGCCTGGTCCGCGCCACGCGCGACCTCACCGCGGCAGGCGTGCAGATCAACAGTCCGATTCGGCCGGACGGGCCGGACGAGGGCGACGCAATGGACTGCGTCGCGCTCGGTGCATCGCCGCGCGCGTCGATGTATCTGGTGCGCGCGGCACGTGCGCGGGCTTTCATGGACGGGCGCGACTACGCTACCCCCTACGACGTGAAGCGGATGGCACCTGACGTACTTCGACACCGCGTGATGGTCACCTACGAGGCGGAAGCCGACGGCATACGCCCTGAGGACGTGATCAATGCCATCCTCGCGACCGTCGAGACGCCGTAGCGGAGCAACATGCGGAGGCAGTACGACAGCGTCGGAAACCGGGTTGCAAGTTGGACCGCAGCAATCGCGCTGGCCGCCGGATTTGCCGTCCCCGCCGCTGCAGGCGAGCCGGGGCGCGGAATCGCGAGCGTCGACGGAGCTCGGATCTCGGCGGCCGATTCGGAGCCGCACAACTGGCTGGCTCACGGCCGCACCTGGTCGGAGCAGCGATTCAGCCCGCTCGACGGGGTCACCCGCGAGAACGTGAATCAGCTCGGCCTCGCGTGGGCGTACGAAACCGGCACCACGCGCGGCCTCGAGGCGACGCCACTCGTCATCGACGGCGTGATGTATGCGACCGGAACCTGGAGCCACGTCTTTGCCCTCGACGCAGCGACGGGTCGCGAACTCTGGCACCACGACCCCAAGGTTCCCGGTGCGACCGGGCGCCGAGCCTGCTGTGACATCGTGAACCGCGGCGTCGCAGTCTGGAAGGGCCGTGTCTACCTCGGCACGCTCGATGGACGCCTGGTGGCCCTCGACGCCGAGACCGGCAAGCCGGACTGGGAGGTGCTCACGGTCGATCCCGACCAGGATTACACCATCACGGGTGCCCCGCGCGTCGCGAAGGGGCTCGTCTTCATCGGAAACGGCGGTGGTGAATTCGGCGTCCGGGGCTACTTCAGCGCCTACGATGCCGCGACCGGCGAACTGCGCTGGCGCTTCTATACCGTTCCAGGCGACCCCAGCAAGCCGTTCGAGCATCCGGAGCTCGAAATCGCCGCGTCTACCTGGTCGAAGGATTCGTTTTTCGAGGCTGGCCTCGGCGGTACCGTCTGGGACTCGATGGCGTACGACCCGGAGCTCGACCTGCTCTATGTCGGGGTCGGAAACAGTTCGGTGTACAACCGCGAGATCCGCAGCCCAGGTGGCGGCGACAACCTCTTCCTCGCATCGATTCTCGCAGTCAAGCCCGACACCGGGAAGCTGATCTGGCACTACCAGACAACACCTGCCGAGTACTGGGACTACACCGCCACCCAACACATGATCCTCGCCGACCTCGAGATTGCGGGTGAGACGCGGCAGGTGATCATGCAAGCGCCGAAGAACGGCTTCTTCTACCTGCTCGACCGCAAGACCGGCGAGCTGCTGTCCGCGGAAAAGTTCGTCTTCTCGAACTGGGCCAGCCATGTCGACCTCGAGACCGGCCGCCCCGTCGAGACCGGCAGAGCCTCCTGGGCCGACGAGAGGGCGTTCGTGGTTCCGGGACCGCCGGGCGCACACAATTGGCATCCGATGTCCTACAGCCCGCGCACCGGCCTCGTCTACATCCCGACCCTCGACAACGCCTGGGCCTATTACCCCAAGGCGGACTTCGAATACGTGAAGGGCGCGTTCAACACCGGCGAGGACTTTTCCGCGCTGGGCGAACTCCTGCATTGGTACGTGCCCTACTGCACTCCGGCGCATCTCACCGCCTGGAATCCCGTCGTGCAGAAGCAGGTCTGGCGTGTCGAGCACGACCACCCGATCAACGGCGGCGTGCTCTCGACCGCGGGGGGCCTCGTATTCCAGGGCAACGGCAGCGGCGAATTCTCGGCCTACGACGACAGGGACGGCGAGCGGCTCTGGCGATCGAAGATCGGTGTCGGCGTGATGGCACCGCCGGTCACATACGCGATCGACGGAGAACAGTACGTCGCGGTGCTCGCGGGAATCGGCGGAACCCCGGCGCTCAACCACATCCCACTCGAGCGCGCAAACGCGGGGCGGATCCTCGCCTACAAGCTAGGGGGCGCCGCCGCGATGCCCGAGCCGCCGGAACTCGTGCCCGGCAAGGTCCATGCACCGATCATCGAGGCCTCCGCTGAGGTTCTCGCGCACGGCAAGGAACGCTACGTGACGCTCTGCGCGCGCTGCCATGGCTTCGAGGCAAAGGGCACCGGCTTCCTACCCGACCTTCGCCACTCGCCGCGCGCGGTCCACGACGCCTGGGATGCGATCGTGCTGAAAGGTGCGTTCGCGAACAAGGGCATGGCGGGCTTCGCAGACCTGCTCGATGCCGACGACGCGCATGCGATCCACGCCTATGTGGCCGAGCAGGCTCACCACGAGCCGAGCTGGATCGACCTCACCGTTGGCTGGGCGCGAAAGAACCTGTGCGTACCCGTTTCGTGGGTGGCCGACTGAGTCCGTTGTGGCTCGGAGATTGGGTCCATCGGAAGTAAACGCACCGTCGGACCTCACGATTCCCGCTAGACCGCGTAAATGAGCCGATGCGCCCGCGCGTTCGGGATCGCGCGGGTCGGAATCCGAGCGTGGTAGCAGTCTGCGAGCCAGCCACC
>JAFDEI010000207.1 GCA_019310425.1 Deltaproteobacteria bacterium
TCGGCTACAAGCGCTACAAGCTGACCGAGGAGGACTGGCGGAACCGCGAGAAGTGGCTGGCCTACGAATCGGCGGCCTGCGACATGCTCGAGCGGACGAGCACCGAGATCGCGAGGTGGACACCGGTCGCGGCCGAGGACAAGCTGAACGCGCGCATCCGCGTGCTCGAGAGCCTGTGCGAAGGACTCGAAGCGGTGCTCGGGCCTGACGAGCGACCGACGTCGAGCGGAAAGCGGAAGAAGAGCAAGAAGGGTGGGAAGCGAAAGGGCCGATAATCGAACGACCTCGCAACCCAAGCGCACTCCAGGCTGCGTCAGGGCGGAGCCCCGCAATCGGAGGTCAGCTCACGGGGCTCCGCGGCGGGCCGGACGCGGCCGCCGCGAGCGCCGCCAGCTGTGCTCGAGGCGGCTCGTGAACTCCTCCGGCGTCGAGGCGAAGAGTTCCTCGGCGAGCGGCAGACACTCGCGTGTGAGGTCTCGCTCCCATGCGCGTGCCGCGCGGCGGATCTCGCTGCGCGCCTTGGAGGAGACCCGGCGCTTCACCTTCGGGTCGCGCAGGAGGAGTTCCAGGCTCGTGCAGTCATGCAGCCGACCCAGCCGATGGCCGAGATCCTTGAGCGCAGCGGTCTGCCGGCCGATCGCCTCTGGGTTCGTCTTCTCGAGCAGCGTCAGCTGGAATCCCAGGTACTTCACGTACCGCCGGAATCGGTGGGAGTCCTCCGGTCGCTTCGAAACGCTCCAGCGGCCGATCTCGCGCCTGCATCGACCGTAGATGAATGCGTAGCCGGGTCCGAGGACGTCCCAGCCCCGCTTTTCGGACTTCAAGACCGCAAAATCTCCGACGGCCGCTTCCAGGGCGCGGTTCAGCTCCTTCAGTGCGCGCCGCTTGCTCTTAAGCCGTTTCCCCGAGCGCGACATCTTCTCGAGCTCGTGGGCGGCGTCTGCAAGCGGCTTGCGCCGGCTTCGGCCGACACGCCGCTCGAGGACCTTGAGCGTCGACACGGCGACGTCATGATCCCGGTGGACGGACAGCGCGTGAGTCGCCTCGCGAAGCGGCCGCTGTACGTCGCGAAACGCCGCATCCCCGATCGCGGGCCGCAGCAGGCCCAGATAGGCCCGCAGCTTCTTGGTCGCGACGCGCGAGGCGTGGATCCGCTCCTCGAGCGAACGCTCGTGTTCCAATGCCGCGAGGTCACGAACGAGCGAGCGGCTGATTCGCCGGAACCCGGCCATCGGCGATTCGGAAGGGCGAAGTTGCTGCGGGTGGGAGGAACGCACAGGAGACCCAGAATGAAGTTGTCCAGTATCGGATACAAGCAGCGGTGACCAGGGTGCTCAGGACTCGGCGCTACGCTCCCACTGACCCCAGGGCCGCGCCGCCAGTCGCGCATTAGTGTAGCGACTTTCGTGGCTGACCTCGTCCCCCACCCAGGTGGGCAGGTCGACACGCTCGTCGGCGCGCTGCAACTCGACCTCTGCCACGACCAACCCGGCGTTGGCACCCTCGAAGACATCGACTTCCCAGACGTGCGCACCATGGGGCACGAGGTGACGTGTCTTGACCACCGGGGACGGCAAGCACAGCGCCATGAGCGCCTCGCCATCCGCCGCGGGGATCTCGTACTCGAACTCGGGACGCACCAGGCCCACGGTTCGACCCTTGATGGTCACGAAGGCCCGCGCGCCCGCCACGCGCACGCGCACCGTGCGGCTCTCGTCGCTGGCCAGGTAGCCCTGACGCATGGGTGTGGACGACGTCGCGGCGGCACGCCAGCCGTCGTCCGACACGAGGAACTTGCGCTCGATCTCCTGACCCACGTGATGCTCCGCTCGAGGAGCGGAAAGTGTGCCACGGGCGGGCGCGAGGGTCACGCGACCGCATCGGGGCTCACGGTCGTCGTTCCTGTACCCGCCCTGCCTCTTGTATACCAAGTCGTGTTGGCGCTGTTCCTGACGGGGGTGGGTCTGGCGGTCCTCCGCAGGAAGCACCTGGCTCGTTGGATGCGACCGGTATAGCGGCCTGCCGTCGGGCCACGCCGCGGCCTGTGATCGAGTCCGGAGTTCACCCTGCCGTTGCGCGGTTCGGCGGACATAGCTGCTGGGAGATCCGACGTCGATTGGCCATAGTCTCCACAGGCCGAAGCTGAGCCGGGGAGCGAAGAGGCCGTATGAAGCGCGCGCGATTCTCGGAAGAGCAGATCCTGGAAATCCTGAGAGCCGGCGAGGAGACAGGGGGGCTCCCCGCGTTTTGCGAAGCACAGAACATCACGGAGCGGACCTATCGAAAGTGGCTCGTGAGGCATGGGGCCGAATTGGCCGAACCGAATGGAGGCCAACTCCCCAGCCGCTCGCAGCGCACGCGGGAGGTCAAAGCGATCAATCAACTCGGCCTGCAGTTAGTGGCACTTTCCCAGCTCAAAATCGACCGGCTCGAACTACCCGACGATCTCCGAAGTGCCATCGTGGAGTGCCGAGCGCTGACCAAGGGCGCGCGAGGCCGCCAGAAGCGATTGGTCTGCAAGATGCTGCGAAGCGAAGACCACGAAGCGATTCGAAAGCAGGTCGAATCCCGGTAGGTCCGGTTCCAGCTGGAATGGCTTTGGGACGCCACCTTCTCTTTTTTATTCGAGATGTTGGAAGGGGCTGGAAAGTCCGCGGGACAAGTGCGGGACAAATTCTCACGGTCGGTGGAGGTCGCTCCCGATCGACTCCCAGGTTCAGACTCGTTGGTAGCGAGAGTTCGTTTGTCTTGCGTCGCCTCCGGAACGGCATACCATGGTGCGGTCGATTCCGATGTAGACCCTGGCCTCACGCTCCAACCGTTCGTAAGCCGATGGAGATTTCCGAATGGGCTACGTATTCGATCCCGAGCACCTCGAGGAAGTGACGAATCGCCATCTGGACGAACCCCTGCAGATCGCGTTCGATGGGATCACAGCGGACCTCGCCGCCAGCTACCCAGGGAACATACGCACGAAGCCGAGGCGTTGGATTCTCAACAATGCCGGCGGTGCCATGGGGCAAATCTGTCTGATCCACGGGTCGCTCTCCGAGTACCTGCTCTTCTTCGGTACGCCGATCGGAACCGAGGGACACTCGGGGCGCTACCCCACGCGGGTCTGGGATTTCATGATCAAGGGCGAAGTGTGGGCCTACGTCGAAGGTACTTTTGAACGCACCGTCTCGAAACCGGGCGTGAATGCCATGGATCTGCCCAGGGGTGTGGCCAAGGGCTACCGCGCATTCGAAGATTCGTGGATGCTCGAGTATGCGCGGGGCCCGATTCCGACGATGCTGCCCTTCGGGCTCTGGGACACGCTCTTCGGAACGCTCGACTTCGTGACCCTTGGACGCACGATCCTGCAGTACGGCCAACTGGCCACCGATCAGATATTCAAGGGCAAGCTCTGACCGCCAGCTGAAAATCCCTCTCCCCGACTGCGATTCAATCGAGCGTAGGGGCAGCGGCAGGCGCCTGACGCCCTGCGTCGTGCCTCGAGAGGCCTTGCTTCATTTCGGCAGCGTGGGGCTGCGGACCATCCGAGTAGAACTGCTTGCACCAGCGTCGAAAGGTCCCGATCGAAGTAGTGCACTCGTTCTACCTGCTTCGGCGCGAGCTGAATCGACGGACGAATCGGATACCAGCTCTTGGGAAAGCTCTCGGACGGAAAGCGCTTCGACATGCGATCTGCTTAGCAAAACCACGAGTTGCGCGCATTGTGAGTTCTCGTGTCTAGCCCGGCCGTACCCGGATCACTTTCACCCCCGATGGACCTCGTGCTGAGAACCCCGATGAACGAGTCCAAGTCCAACGATTCGCTCGTCAGCGATCACGGGTGAATATCGAGAACGAACAGACAAAGATTCAAGAATCCGATCCCTTGTTTTTCGGCGACTTGCGATGATCCAACACGGGCTCGCGTTCCGTTGGGGACGCCATTCGTTCCTTCCGCAACTCACGTCTCCCGAAGCAATGCTGCTTGGTTCTGTGATCGCCGTCACGTGAGGGAAGCTCTCGCCTTCCGATCCGTAGCTGCGGGAGGTGGGAATCGTGCGGGAGTTATCGATCGATCGAGGGCTTCGTTCGGCTGGATTGGCGCTGGCGCTGGCGATGTTTCTGCTCGCTTCGCTAGGCGGCTGTGCCTACCACGTCCACTCGGAGCGGGCACCGTCGGTTCACGGCCGCGGCCACGGACCGCCGCCGCACGCACCGGCTCACGGCCATCGTCACAAGCGACACACGGACGAAGTCGAGCTGGTCTTCGATGCCGGACTCGGGGTCTACCTCGTCGTCGACCGGCCCGGTTACTACTGGCACCGGGATCGTTATCTGCATTGGTCGTCGGGGAGATGGAGCGTGAGTCATCGCATGGACGGCCACTGGGCAGCCATTTCGATTGATGCGGTTCCGGCCCGGTTGACTGCCAAGCATTCCAAGCACAAGCATCACGGCAAGGCAAAGCGCTACAACGAGCACGGCTGGCCGGCGAAACGCGGCCGCTGAAGGTGAACCGCGTCTTGCAGGCACCGCTGGATGGTTGGCGGGGCTGAACCGACCCGCGCTTAGAGTCCGGCCAGATAGACCACGAGTGCCGCGCCGAAGGCGTAGACCGCGAATGTGACGACCAGTGCGATGTGGAGAGTCATCTACAGCTACCTCTAGTTCGGTTCATTAGATGTCGCTTGGCCTCGTTTGGTGTCGGTCGTCACATCGGAACTGGGAATAGATCCTCGGAGTTTGCCGGGTCCGGCGGCGGTTGCGCTGGATCTCGTTCGGGCGGTGCCGTGGGGCACGACGGCGGAGTCCGCAAGTCCCCGGAATCTCACCGTTTCGATTGCTTGCGAGATCGTGCGCGTGGCTTCGAGTCCCGTCGGGGACGCGGTTCAGGTGCGATCGAGGAGCTTGCGCACCGAGGACAGCAGGACATCCGGTGAGAAGGGCTTCTCGAGGATCTCTGCGCTCGCGTCCACCGTTGCCCCGGTGACGGTCCCGTCCTGCGCGTAGCCGGACATGAAGATCACCTTCGTGCCGGGTCGGATTTCTTGTAGCTGCTGCACGAAATCAGGGCCGGACAGCCGTGGCATCACGACGTCGGTGATCACCAGATCGATCTTCGAATCGTAGGACTGGGCGATCTCCATGGCCGCCGTACCGTCAGCGGCCCTGAGGACGTGATAGCCGCATTGCTCGAGGGCGTTGCACATGAGCGTGCGGATGGCGTCCTCGTCCTCGGCGAGAAGAATCGTCTCGCTTCCCTCCAGCGCTTCGGAAGCGGGAGGGGGCGGCTCTGTCGAGACGGGTTCGGCCGAGCACAGCGGAAGCAGGACCGACACCGTCGTGCCCTCAGCGAGTGCGCTCTCGATGGTTGCACCGCCCCCGCATTGCTCCGCGATGCTGTGGACGGTCGCGAGGCCGAGGCCTGAACCCGAGCCGGGCGGCTTGGTGGTGTAGAAGGGGTCGAAGGCGCGTTCGAGCTGCTCCGGAGTCATGCCGTCTCCGGAGTCGATCACGCGGATGGCCGCGTAGCTGCCGGATTCGAGACGCGGCAACACGTCGGATTTCCCATGCGCGTGACGCGAGAGTTCGACGCGAAGCGCGCCACCGGAGGGCATGGCATCCCGCGCGTTGGCTGCGAGGTTGACGACGAGCTGCTCGATCTGCGACTGATCCGCTTGCACGGTGACGGGGCCGGGGGGCAGATCGAGCACGAAGTCGATGTCCTCTCCGATCAACCGGCTCAGCATCGAGCCCAGGCTTCCGAGCAGCTCGACCAGATCCGTGGGCCGCGGCCGGGTCGGGTGGCCGCGACTGAAGGTGAGCAGTTGACGGGTCAGCGCGGCGGCGCGGTCGCTGGCTGCTCGGATCTCGCTTGCCTGTTCGGCCAGCTCGGGCAGGCCGGCTGCTCGCAGATCTCGCTGGAGGAGCGCGGCGTGGCTGAGGATCACGACCAGGATGTTGTTGAAATCGTGTGCGATTCCCCCGGCGAGGCGCCCCACGGATTCCAGGCGTTGCGCCAGGCGGAGGTCCTGCTCGAGCTTCTTGCGCTCGGCGATCTCCCGCCAGACGACGTGGAGGATGTGCTTCGGCTCGCGGTCGACCACCGTGAGCATCACTTCGACGGGGAAGACCTCACCATCTGCTCGTACATGCTCCCACTCGAAACGGTGACTGCCCCGCTCGAAGGCGATCTGCATCATCTCGTCCGCTTTCTCGAACGAGTTCCTGCCATCCGGCTGCGTCGTCGGCGACAACTCGGCGGGGTGTGCGCCCAGCACGTTGTCCCCCTCGCCCGGTGTGTAGCGGTCGATGAGGGCCTGCTTGTTGGGGAAGCGCAACGTCTTCACCGCAGCCGGGTTGCAGTCGACGAAGCGATCCCCCTCGATGATGAGGATCGCGTCCGGCGACAGCTCGAAGAGCGCCTTGTAGACGTCATTGGGGTCGCCCATGGTCCTCCAAACTGGGAGTCTACGTCTAGTCGTGTAGAGACAGCAATGTTGGCGAATGCGTTCTAATGGGCATTCGGGCGGCTCGAGCCGGAGGCGGGGCCAGATTCCTTGTCAGCCTTCTTGGGGGCGCAATTCTGCTATTTCCGCTATCGCTGCACCGGGGCCTCGGGTATTCGAGCCCTGAACAGGTGCTGCTATACGGGCTTTCTCGGCGGTTCCCGGGCATGCTCCGGGTGTTCCGGATGTTGAAGCTCGCAAGAGGGTCTGGTGACTGCCGCGTCGAATCGTCGGGGGGCGGCGCAACGCGGCGCAGCTTGACCCTCGCCGGAGGGTTCGCCGATCGCGGGCACCGGGTCGATCTCGTCGTCGTGAACGCGGAAGGGCCGCTGGCGGAAGCTGTGCCCGATGGCGTGACGTTGGTCGTGCTCGATTCGCTGTTGATTCGTCTGGCCGGCCGGTTGAAGCGCAAGCAACGCAAGCGCAGCATCACCGCCAGTGGCTTCGCCCTGGCGCGATATCTCCGACGCGAGCGTCCAGACGTCTTGATGTCCGCTGCGAATCACGTCCACCTGACGGCCCTGTTCGCCACTCGTTTCTCGTTTGCGTCGGTTCGGCTCGTGCTCCGAGTGAGCAACCACCTCACACAATCACATCTCGGCGGCAGCGGGCGCCCGCGGCCGAACCGCTTGAAACTGGCTCGGCGTGCCTACGGCTGGGCCGATGCGGTCATCGGTGTGTCGCAGGGAATTGCTGACGACATCGTGGCGCATACGTCTCTTTCGCGCGACTGCGCTCACGCGATCGCGAATCCAACCTATTCACCTTCGATCGAAGCTGCGGCTGCGGCGCCGATCGATCATCCGTGGCTCGAAGCGGGAGCGCCGCCACTGCTCCTTGGAGCCGGACGCCTTGCGCCCGCCAAGGACTTCTCGACCTTGCTGCGGGCGTTCGCTCGGGTTCGGTCGATTCGTCCGGCGAATCTCGTCATCCTGGGCGAGGGCGGCCGACGGGCCCGCATCGAAGAACTGGTCCGCGAGCTCGGTCTCGAAGATGCCGTCGCGCTACCCGGATTCGTCGACAACCCATTTGCGTGGATGTCGCGGGCTGCGCTGTTCGTGCTGTCGTCCGCCTGGGAGGGGTCGCCCGGCGTGCTGATCGAGGCCCTGGCGTGTGGCTGTCCGGTCGTCAGCACCGATTGCCCCAGTGGGCCCGCGGAGATTCTGGCGGGGGGAATCCATGGGCGCCTGGTGCCGGTGGGCGACGACGAGGCGTTGGCCGATGCCATTCTCGAGGCCCTGGAGGCTCCGACTGATCGCGAGGTGCTTCGGTCGCGCGCTCGTGAATTCGACGTCGACCGCGCCGTGGACAGATACCTGGAGGTGCTACTGAACGGAGTCTGAACTCGCGATGGGTTTGGAGAGGAATCCCGCGATGGCATCGGCGCCGCGCTGGGCCGCGGTGCTGTCCGGCTCGCTGTAGAAGGTGTAGGCGAAGGCGCGGCGCTGCTCGTCCAGGTAGAGCTTGTGGGTCTCGAACGCCCTCTCGATCGCCGGGCCGAGTTCTTTCTCGACATCATCGACCACCTGGCCCAGTGTGAAATGGAAGTAGTTCGGGTCACCCTGCCAGTCGGCACGGTGACCGTTCAGGTGGATGCAGGGCCGTGGTTCGAGCAGGAATTCGTAGACCTGGCTGCTGACGTCTCCGAGGTAGATGTCCGAATTCAAGATGTAGGTCATGTCGGCGGAAGCTTGGCTGCCGGTGTCGATCAGGATGTTGGGAATGCCGTGATACTTCTTCGGCAGGTAGGCCTTGTGGCGGACGAAACGCTTGAAGAGAACGACGTGGGGTGCAAAGATCACGTTGTATTTCGAATTCTCCGCAAAGAAATCGAGTACATCCAGCCCCATCGGACCCCACGAGGAGACCCTCTGATCGAAGTGGGGGTTGTAGACGATGACCGGGTTGTCGTTGTCGAACAGTCGCAGCTTGTCGGGATTCAGGCCACGTACGACTTCGAACTTCGGCCAGCCGACAGCCGCGTAGGTCCCCGGGCGCAGGCAATCGATCTCGTTCAGGCGGTCGATGTACTTCTGGCCCGGTAACAGGGTGAAGTCGAATGCGCCGCTCTTGTCGTCGAAGCCTCCCTCTCGATCTCCCGCGCCGTGACGTGCGTGGATCATGCGAACGTCGTTGAGTTCCCACTTCGTTCGCAACATCATGCAGTGGCGCTCGGGCGCAACCAGGGCGTCCAGGCTGCGGAAGAAGTCGAGGTTGCTCGCCAGGACCATCCTCTTTCGCTTGAAGGTGAAAGGAGCCATCAGGCGAGCGATCGGGCGATAGTATGCCGCCGGTCGAATCTGCTTGAAGACACAGCGGTGGCCCGGGTAGAGCGTTCCGATGCGCTGGGCCCATTCCATTTCCCGCTTCGATGAGCAGGCGACGATGACTTCGAAGTCGGGATTGCGCCGAGAAAGCTCGAACGCGTAAGGGGCCGCGTGAGGCACCTGGTGCGCGAAGAAATGATTGAACAAGAATCCAATTCGCACTGGTCGATTACCGATCTCAGATGCTGCGGCATTCAGTGAAGCGTTGCGAAGATGCTAACAGCTACCAATCCGCACGAAAACCCCGAGGCCCCAGGCCTGTCTAGCGATCTTTTGAAACTTCTGTGAACATCACCACAGTGCGGCGATTCCACGAGCGGAACCGATCGGATGGCCAGAGGGGCTCGAATGCCGCAACGCAGCAGGGAGATGCCGGAGGAGGACGCCTCGGTGCGTGTCATCCGCCGGACCGGGGTCGTCGTGATCCTGTTCTTGACGCTGCTGTTTTGCGTGGCTTTCATCGTGCGGAACGGAGCGCGTTACGCGGGTGAGCTGTACTTCACGCTCTTCGACGACGCGATGATCTCCATGACCTACGCCCGCAATCTCGCGGAGGGACACGGGCTGGTCTGGAATGCCGGCGGCGCCGCGGTCGAAGGCTATACGAACTTCCTGTGGACGCTGTGGATGGCGCTGCTGCACCTGCTCCCGGTCGCGGAGTCGAAGGTCTCGCTGCTCGTGATGGGGACCGGCGTGGTGCTTCTGCTCGCGAATGCTCTCGCAGTCGCCGTACTCGCACGCAGGATGGAATTCGCATCCACCGCAGCCTTCTTGTTCGCGGTGGCTGCTACGGCGCTCTGTTATCCGCTGATCTTCTGGACGCTGCGGGGGATGGAAGTCGGCCTGCTGGCATTGTTGCTCTCGCTCGCTCTCGTGCAGGCGCTGCGACTCGCCGAGACCGGCGCCCCGCGTACGGCGTGGGGGCTCGGTGGTCTGCTGGCGGTCGGTCTGTTGGTTCGGCCCGATTTTGCGGTGGCTGCGATCTCGATCGGGGCCGTGGTCGCACTCGCAGTGCCGCCATCCGCCAGAGCTCGTGCGCTGGCACCGCTTGCGATCTGCGCGGTTGCGACGGTGGGGCTCCACACGGCGTTTCGAATCGGCTACTACGGCGACCCGCTCCCCAACACCTACTACTTGAAGATGACCGGCTATCTGCTCGAGGTGCGCGTCGGCCGCGGGGTATCGGTCTTCATGGACAGCGTCCGGCAGCACCTCTGGCCACTGTTGCTGTTCGGTGGAGTCGCCGCACTCGACCCGCGAGCCCGGCGCCTGCTCGCTTTCAGGCTGCTGGCGATTGTCGCGGTGATGCAATGTGGCTACTCGGTCTGGGTGGGCGGCGACGCCTGGGAGGAGTTCGTCTTCGCCAATCGTTTCGTCGCCGTGGTGCTGCCCTGTTTCGTCCTGTGTGCCGCAAAAGGCATCGACGCGGTCGTGGCGCGGGTGGCGGCCGGTGTCGGCGGTCGTAGCGCTGCCGTTGTTGCGGCCGCGGTCTGCATGGCGCTCGCATGGCTTCCGGTCAATGTCCCTCACTTCGCGCGTTGGTTCGACTCGGGCGCGATCATCGTGGACAAAGACCACCGTCTCGCTCAGCGTGGCCTTTGGATCCGCGAACGGACGCCGGAGGATACGCGGATCGGCGTGATGGCCGCGGGGGCGGTGCCGTACTTCGCTCGGCGGTTCGCGATCGACCTGCTCGGGAAATCCGACGTGGTCATCGCTCATTCGCCACCCGTCGATCCGGGCGTCTTCTATCCGGGCCACACGAAATGGGACTACCGCTACAGCCTCGGTGAGTTACGGCCCGATCTGATCATCCAGGTCGCATTGATTCGCAAGCAGGACCGCGCGTACTTCAAGAGCCTCGATTACGTACGGGCGCCGCGCTCGCTCGGTTCGCACATGACGCGTGCTTTCGCGCAGCGTCTGTCGCCGTCTGACGCCAACGAGTAACCGCCTCTGGTCGTTCCATTACTCGCCGCCCATCTGCCGGATGCGCCGCATCGCACGCGGGTGACGCCAGCCGAGGAACCAGCCCATCACCGCTACGCCCACCAGCGTCCCGAGCCAGAGGTGCATCTGCGGCAGTCCGGCCGCCGAGGCTCGCGCACTCGCAAGTACACAACCGACGGTGAGCAGGCATGCCGCGACCCACGGGCGGTACCAGTTCGATGCAGACGCCTCGACCTGACGCATCAAGAGGATGCCGTACGTCCCGGCCAGAACCCAGACCGCGAAATGGACCGCGTTGTAGGCGATCGCCGCGCCCGGGGCGGACGTCACCGTCCGTGCGGCCTCGGGGCCCTGGAGCATCAAGGTTCCGAGCACCGAGGGTGTCTGCATCGGGACGCCCGCGAGCAGGTCACGCGCGAGGAAGATGCCGGCGACCGCGGCACCGCCCAGCAGCCCGGCCTCGATGCCGGATGGAAGCACTGGGCGTGCTCCGGTCGGCTCGTTACTCGAGGGAACCGGCGGTTCGGATGAACTCATCTTTTTCGACCTCCCTGCAATTTCGTCTCATCGGAGTCTCATCGGCAGAAAGTCGGCCGGTGCTGAACGGCGATGGCGTCGATCAGTCGAAGCGGATGCGTTCCTGCTGCTTGGGAACGACCGCTGGGAAACCCAGCTCGGTTTCGAGCGCTTCTCGCAGCGCTTCCGATGCCTCCGGCTCGCCGTG
>JAFDEI010000364.1 GCA_019310425.1 Deltaproteobacteria bacterium
TGAAGCAGGGCCGGCTCGGAGTCGCTGCTCCTGCGCTGCTGCGGGGCACGAACGAATCAAGGAGCGCTGAATGGGCAAGCTGAGCGGCAGGATCGCAGTCGTTACCGGAGCCGCCTCGGGCATCGGGCGGGGCTGCGCGGAACTCTTCGCGAGCGAGGGGGCGACCGTGGTCGTGGCCGACCTCCAGGAAGAAGCCGGCCGTGAGATCGCTGACGCCATCGGCGGCAGCTTCGAGCATGTCGACGTGGCGAACCCGGCGTCCGTAGAAGGCATGATCAGCCATGCCGCAGAACGCCATGGTCGCATCGATATCCTGATGAACAACGCGGGCATCGACGGTGCGCAGGCCAACACGGCCGACAGCACGCTCGAAAACTGGGACCAGGTAGTCGCGATCAACTTGAATGGCGTCTACTACGGGATGAAGTACGTACTGCCGCACATGATCGAGCAATCAGGCGGCGTGATCCTCAACACGGCGTCGACGGTCGGGTTGAACGCGGTGGGTGCGATGCCGGCCTACAGCGCGTCGAAGGCAGGCGTGGTCCACCTCAGCAAGGCCGTCGCCATCGAAAACGCGATGCATCGGATTCGGGTGAATGCGATTTGCCCGAGTGTGGTGCTTTCGCCGTTGCTGGAAAACTTCATGGCGAGGATGCCCGATCCAGAGGGAGCGCGGCAAGGTTTCGAGATGCTGAACCCGCTGCCGGGAATGGTAACCATAGAGGCCGTTGCAAAATCGGCGCTGTTCCTGGTGAGTGACGATTCCGAGTTCATCACGGCTGTGGCGCTGCCGGTCGACGGCGGGTACACCGCGCGATGAAGGACCTGAACGGAAAAGTGGCCGTGGTGACGGGCGGTGGCAGCGGAATCGGACGCGGTATCGCGCTTGCGATGGCGGACGCCGGAATGCATGTCGTGGTTGCGGACATCGACCTGAAGGCCGCCGAGTCCGTTGCGGCCGAGGTTGCCGAGCGGAGCGTGCGCAGCCTCGCGCACGAGGTCGACGTGACGCAGCGCGACGAGGTCGAACGCCTGGCGGAGCGCGCCTACGACGAGTTCGAAGCCGTGCACCTGCTGTGCAACAACGCCGGTGTGACGACCTTCGGAATGATGGGCACGGACGTTCGCGACGAGGACTGGCTCTGGGTTCTCTCGGTCAACCTCGGCGGTGTGATCAACGGCATCCAGGCCTTCTTGCCGCGCATGCAGGCGCAGGCGGGCGAGAAGCACGTGGTCAACACCGCGTCAATCGCCGGGGTACATCCATCACCCATCATCGCGCCGTACGTTGCGAGCAAGTACGCGGTGGTGGGGATCAGCGAGGCGCTCCGGATGGAGGGCGCGGGTGCGTCGAGATCAATCCGATGATCGCGAAAGCAATCGAGGATGGGCTCGATCCGCTCTGGGTGGGTCGCATGGTTCGGCAAGCGGTGATCGACGACGAGCTCTACATCTTCACGCATCCCGAGACGCGGGAGCCCGTGGAGGCGCGTTTTGGCGCGATTCGCGCCGGTTTCGATTGGTCGGACCGGCAATCACGCGATGATCAGTCGGGTTGATCGTCGACCTGTGCAGGAGGATTGCAGCGTGGATGAAGCAAAGCTCGTGGAGTTGATCGAGCGCAATCGAGTAATCGAGACATTCAATCGGTATGCCTCGGGAATCGATCTGCGGGATCGGGAGCTGTATCGCTCCTGCTTCGTCGACGAGATCGAAGTCGACATCGGTGCGGGCCCGCAGCCGAGCACTGCGGATGCCTGGGTGGATCAGGCCTTTACCGCGGTGGGGGGCTTCCAGACGACCCAGCACATCATCACGAATCACGTGATCGACTTCGACGGGGACCGCGCAACCGCGGTCGCGTATCTGCACGCGCAGCACTTCAACCCGGACAAGGTCTTCACGGTCGGTGGCTACTATGCCAACGAATTGGTCCGCGCATCCGATCACTGGAGGATCGAGCGCTTCTGCTTGAAGGTGACCTGGATGCTGGATAAATGAGCGCCGGCGCGTACCGGCCAACGGGAACACGCGAACGAGGGGGGACGACGTGACAGGCAGGCTGGAAGGAAAGACGGCACTGATCACCGGCGGGGCCAGCGGTCTCGGCGAGGGGACGGTGCGCTTATTCGTGGCAGAGGGTGCGCGGGTGCTGATCGCAGACGTCCAGGACGACCGCGGTGAGCGGATCGCCGCAGAGCTCGGGGACGCCGTGATCTTTCAACATACGGACGTCAGCGACGAGGCGTCGATCGCGGCAGCGGTCGACCGGGCGGTGGCCGAATTCGGTCGCCTCGACTGCCTGTTCGCGAACGCGGGCATCGTGGGGGCCGTGGGCCCGATCGACGAATGCCCGGTGGAAGAATACGATGCCACCATGGCGATCAACTTGCGCGGTGTCTTCCTGTGCATGAAGCACGCGGCGCGGGTGATGAAGCCCCAGGGAAGCGGCTCGATTCTGAGCTCTTCGAGCATCGCGGGGTTGCGCGGTGGCCTCGGGCCCCACGTCTACGCGACCGCGAAGACCGCGCTGATCGGCCTCACGCGCAACGTGGCGGCCGAACTCGGGCGAAGCGGCATTCGCGTCAACTGCATTGCGCCCGGCAACATGGCGACCGAGATGATTGCCGGCATGGTGACGGGGGATCCCGACCGCGTCGACGAACTCGCGGAAGGCATGGCGGCCGCCTCGCCGCTGCCCGGGCGTGGGGGCATGCCCGCCGACATCGCGCATGCGGCGCTCTACCTCGCGAGCGACGAAGCGGGCTTCGTGAGCGGCCATACCCTCGTGGTGGACGCGGGACTGACGACCGGGAGCGGCGGCGCGCCGATGTTCGACCAGAAGGGGCCGCTGATTCGCGAAGCCGGAAAGCGCGGCCTCGACGACGACTGACCGGGAGCGCACAGCCCGCGTTCGTGGCAGTCGCGTCAGCTCTTCTTCTTCCGGCCGCCGAATTCCTTCAATCGCTTCATCGTGTCGGGTGTGGCGCCGAAGCTGTTGGCGCGTTCGAACGCGAGCCCGTCGGCGAGGGTGTAGCGCTGCCCCTCGTTTACGAGCTGCTTGTCGGCGCGCAGCGTGTACCAGGAATTCGCCGCGATCGCCGCGGCCAGCTCGGCGGCCCGTGCGTCGAGGACGACGCGGCCCGTGAACATCATGTCCTTCGCATTCAGCAGGCCGACACGGCGCGGGAGCCGCTGGCTCATTCCCCAGGTCGGCGTCATGCCCCACTTACCGTGTGTATCGCTGAACTTTGCGCTGTCGGAGGCGATCAGCAAGTCGCATGCGAGCACGACTTCGAGTGCGCCCGTGTAACAATGGCCGCGCACGGCGGCAACCACGGGCTGCGGCATGGCCTCGATCGCGTCGAGGGTTTCGGCCTGGAATTCGGGAGTCGGGGCGGTCTCGCCGGCCTGAATTGCGCGCAGATCATTGCCGGATGAAAACGACTTGCCGGCACCGCACAGGATGACGCAGCCGATGCCGTCGGTGTCCTTCGCGATGGCATCCACGTGGGCACGCAGCTCGACGAATAGCTGTGGCGAGAGCGCGTTCAGCGACTCGGGGCGATTCAGCGTCAGCGTCGCGACGCCTTCGCGATCGGTTCGTTCGACTTCGCTC
>JAFDEI010000040.1 GCA_019310425.1 Deltaproteobacteria bacterium
TGGTCGTACTGCCGATAGACCCACTCCTTCGAGGCGAGGTTCGGGGCGTCGAGCAGCGCTTCGAGCGCTCCCGCAAGATCCTCCTCGGGTGCCAACGAAGCCAGGTCGAGCTTCTGTCGCTCGCCGAGGTCGGCGGGCTCGGCAATGGGACGATCGAGTTCCGGGGAACTCTTCGCGACCGGGTCGACCGGGATGTCGACCACGGTGTCGCCGTGCCATCGGATTCGCATACGGCCATCGTCCGTCACGACGCCCACCACCGCGAAGTCGAGATCCCAACGCTCGAAGATCTCACGCACCCGCTCTTCCTGCCCGACGCGCGCAACCATGAGCATTCGCTCCTGGCTCTCCGAAAGGAGCAGCTCGTACGGCGTCATTCCCGTCTCGCGCTGCGGTACGCGATCGAGGTCGAGCTCGATACCGGTCCCTGAGTTGCTCGCCATTTCGAACGACGAGCAGGTGAGCCCCGCGGCGCCCATGTCCTGGATGCCTACGATCGCGTCGGTGGCCATCAGCTCGAGGCAGGCCTCGATCAGGCACTTCTCGGTGAACGGGTCACCGACCTGCACGGTCGGGCGTTTGGCCTCGCTGCTTTCGTCGAACTCGGCCGAGGCCAGCAGGCTCGCACCGTGGATGCCGTCGCGGCCGGTCTTGCTGCCCGCGTAGATGACCGGGTTGCCGACACCCGTCGCGCTGGCGAGGAACAAGCCGTCCGCGTCGATCACACCGAGGTTGAACGCGTTCACGAGAATGTTGCCGCGATAACAGTCATGGAACGCGGTCTCGCCGCCGACCGTCGCGACTCCGACCGGGTTGCCGTAGCCGCCGACTCCGTCGACGACGCCGTGCAACAGGTATTGATGCTTGGGGTCGTCGAGCGGCCCGAATCGCAATGAATCCATCGATGCGATCGGCCGCGCACCCATCGTAAAAATGTCACGCAGAATGCCGCCGACGCCCGTGGCCGCACCCTGCTTCGGTTCGATGTACGAAGGGTGGTTGTGGCTCTCGATCTTGAACACCGCCGCGAGTCCGTCGCCGATCGCGATCACACCGGCATTCTCGCCGGGGCCCTGGATCACGTGCTCCGCTTCGGTCGGCAGCTTCTTCAAGTACCGCTTGCTCGACTTGTAGGAGCAATGCTCGGCCCACATGACCGAGAAGATCCCGAGTTCGGAGAAGGAAGGCGTGCGACCGAGAATCCCGAGAATGTTGTCGTACTCTTCGTCCGTGAGACCGTGCTCATGCGCGAGCGCGAGATCGACCTTCGGCTCGACTTCGTCGCTCATCGGCTACCCACCGCGAGCGCATCGACGAGCGAGCCCAGCAACACCAGGCCGTCCGTACCCCCGATCATGGCTTCGACAGCGTGCTCCGGATGCGGCATCAGGCCGAACACGTTGCCACGCTCGTTCATCACACCGGCCACGTTCCCGACCGAACCGTTCGGGTTCACCGCTTCACTCACCTGTCCGTTCTCGTCGGAGTAGCGCAAGAAGATCTGCCCGCGCTCCTCGAGTTCGGCGAGTTGCTCGGGGGTCGCAAAGTAGGCGCCCTCGCCGTGCTTGATCGGGATCCGAAGCACCTGGCCCGCGCGCGCGCGCGAGGTGAACAAGGTATCGCCGCGCTCGACGCGCAGGCTCACGAAGTCGCATACGAAATGCAGGTGGTGGTTGCGGACCAGCGCGCCGGGCAGGAGACCGCTCTCACACAAGACCTGAAAGCCGTTGCAGACGCCGACCACCGGTCCCCCCGCGTCCGCAAATCGTTTGACCGCAGCCATGATGGGGGAGTATTGGGCCATCGCGCCGCAGCGCAGATAGTCGCCGTACGAAAAACCGCCCGGACACAGCACCGCGGTCGTTCCGGCCGGAAGCTCCGGGTCCTTGTGCCACGTGAGGTTCGTCTCTGCTCCCAGAATGGACTTCATCGCGAAACGCATGTCGCGATCGTCGTTCGAGCCCGGAAACTGGATCACCGAGAACAATGGGGGGACCTCGAAGAACACGGGTGAGAATGCGTCCGGGGCACCGCCTCGAATCGCCTGGACTCACCTTCCTGCGATGGGGTCGAAGACAGTCTACCCGCGCAGACCCGCCCGAACAAGCGACCGGAGACGGCACCAAGAGCGGTCTTGCGGGCCTTTCGCAGCCACTCTTGGCAAGCTTGCGGGCAAGCGGGTATATCACACGGGAGACGTGCCACTCCCCCGCACCACCACCGAGGAAGCCCGTGCCGATCGAACGCGAACTACTCGAGCAGACCTGCCTGCAGACCCTCCGGGAAACCAACCTCAACGGCCTCGGCGAGCGGAGCATCGGCAAGGTGCGCGACAGCTACATCGCCGACGAACGTCGCTATATCGTCGTGAGCGACCGCGTGAGCTGCTTCGATGTCGTCGTCGGCACGCTGCCCTTCAAGGGGCAGGTGCTGAACCAGATCGCCGCATTCTGGTTCGAAACCACCGCCGCCATAGCAAAGAACCACCTGATCGCCGTGCCCGACCCGAACGTCTCGATCGTGCAGGAATGCCGACCTCTGCCGGTGGAATTCATCTACCGGGGCTACCTTACCGGCTCGACCTCGACATCGATCTGGACCGCGTACGACAAGGGTGAACGAAACTATTGCGGGCACACTCTGCCCGACGGCCTGCACCACCACGAGCAGCTTCCGATGCCGCTCCTCACACCGACCACCAAGGCTCCCATGGGCGAGCACGACCAGCTGACATCACGCGAGGCATTGATCTCGCAGGGAACAATCTCGGAGGAACGATACGACGAGGCCGCGACGCTGGTCGGCAAGCTGTTTACAGAAGGTCAGAGCTGGGCCGAGAGCCGCGGACTGGTCCTGGTCGACACGAAGTACGAACTCGGCCTCGATGCGGACGACCAGCTGATCGTGATCGACGAGATCCACACGCCCGACTCCTCGCGCTACTGGTATCGCGACGCCTACGAGCGGGCGATGTCCGAAGGCAAGGACCCCCAGGCTCTCGACAAGGAATACGTACGCCACTGGCTCGGCGAACACGGCTACCGCGGCGAGGGACCCATCCCCGAGATCCCGATCGAGGTACGTTGCGAGGCCGCACGCCGCTACATCGAAGCCTACGAGCAGATCAGCGGACGCAAATTCGAGCCGAACACCGAGGCGCCCGAGCCGCGTATCCGCAGGAATCTCGGGCTCTGAGCGCTCTGCCCGTGCCGTGCCCGCAGCGTTGACCCGACGTACCCGATCGGGTGCACTCGCCGTCGCCGTTGCGAGCGGCTGGCTCGGAGCAGTCGGACTCGCCTGCGCGGGCGACGACGGCGCGGTGAGCCCCTGGCTCACGAGCGCTTCGCGAGCGGAGCTCGCTAGCGGGCGCGATCTGGCCGCGGGCTGGCGCGCCTTGCTCGCGATTCGTGGAGCAGCGCTCGGTGAGGAGATCGCGCTGCCGCGGGCCGACTACGCGAATGCGAAGCTCGCCGGCTCGATCGCGAGTCCGAAGCTCACGGAGACGAGCGGCCTCGCGATATCGCGACGCCGCGACGATCTGCTCTGGGCAATCAACGACAGCGGTACGCCTCCGCGCCTGCACGCCTTGGGGGTCGACGGTGCAGATCTCGGCTTCGCAACGATCGAGGGTGTGGACGCGGTCGACTGGGAAGACCTCGCGTCGTTCGAACTCGATGGCCGCAGCTACCTGCTCATCGCGGACACGGGCGACAACCTGAGCTGGCGCAAGCGGTCCCTGCTACTCGTCGTCGAGGAGCCGGAACTCACGGGTGATGCGCTCCCTGCGGGCAGCGTCAGCAAGCCCGCCTGGCGGATCCCCTTCCGCTTCGAGGACGGACCGCGCGATTGCGAGGCGGTCGCCGTCGACAGCGAGCGCATGCGCGTGCTGCTCATCAGCAAGCGCACCGAACCGCCGGGCTTGTACCAGCTGCCACTGCTGCCGTCGGACCCGGCCATGGGGAACACCGCAGGCCTGGTGGCCCGACGCATCGGCGACGTACCCGGTATCCCGCCGCCCACCCGTTCCGATGTCGAAGCCGCCCGCTGGCTCGGCCGCTACTTCGCGATGCCGACCGCCTTCGACATCAGCCCCGACGGTCGCCTCGCAGTCGTGCTGACCTACCGCGAGGCGTACCTCTACGCGCGCAGCGCGGACGAGCCTTGGGCGAAGGCTCTCGGCCGGCCGCCGCAGCGCATCGATCTACCCGCGTTGGCACAGGCCGAGGCGATCGCGTTCGCGCGCGATGGACGCACGATCTTCGTCACCAGTGAGGGCCTCGGCGCACCGCTGTTCAAGCTGGGGCGACTCGGCGAGCGCGAGGGCGCGCTCAGTCTTCGACGCGAATGATCTCGTAGTCTTCGATGACGGGGTTCGCGAGCAGTTTCGCGCACAGATCGTCGAGCTGCGTCCGCGCCCGCTCGGTGTCGCTCGCGTCGAGCGACACCTCGAACAGCTTGCCCTGGCGAACCGACTGCACCGCGTCGTAGCCGAGCGAAGCGCTCGCGCGGGCAATCGCCTTGCCCTGCGGATCGAGAACGTCCGGCTTCAGCGTTACGTATACCAGTGCCTTCAAGACTCTCTCCTCATTTCGCCAGCGATCGTTCGAAGATCGCATCGACGTGACGCAGCGACTCCTCGAGGCTGAACGCCTTGTCGATCTCTTCTTTCGTCAGGACTTCGGTGATCTTCGAATCGGCGAGGATGCGTTCCATATAGTCTCCGCCGTGCTTCCACGTGTCCATCGCGTGCCCCTGAACGAGTGCGTAGGCGTCTTCGCGTGTGAGGCCCTTGCGCGCGAGCGCGAGCAGCAGGGTGCCGCTGAAGACCAGCCCGCGAGTGAGTTCGAGGTTCTCGCGCATGCGATCGGCGTCGACCACGAGAGTTTCGACGAGGCCCGAGAAGCGCTGGAGCATGAAGTCGAGCGTCGCCATGCCGTCCGGGAAGATCATGCGTTCAGTCGACGAATTGCTGATGTCTCGTTCGTGCCACAACGCCTCGTTCTCGAGCGCAGCAACCGCATAGCCGCGCATCACACGCGCAAGGCCCGAGACATTCTCGAGCCGCCAGGGGTTGCGCTTGTGGGGCATCGCGGACGAGCCCTTCTGGCCCTTGCCGAACTCTTCCTCGACCTCGCGCACCTCGGTGCGCGCAAGGTGGCGGAACTCGATCGCAAACTTGTCGATCCCCGAAGCGACCAGCGCGAGTACGGACATGAGCGCCGCGTGCCGATCGCGCTGCACCACCTGGGTCGCGGCGAGTTCACAGCCGATCGCAAGGCGCGCGCAGACCGCCTCTTCGACGTCGGGCGCGAGGTGGGCGAAGGTCCCGACCGCACCCGAGATCTTCCCCACGGCGGCGTCCGCGAGCGCGGTCACGAGCCGCGTGCGATTGCGCACCATTTCATTCCGGTAAACCAGGAGCTTCAAGCCGAAGGTCGTCGGCTCGGCGTGCACGCCGTGCGTCCGGCCCACGCAGGGCGTGTGCTTGAACTCGAGCGCGCGACCCTCGAGTGCGGCGATCAGACGATCGACTCCCGCGAGTAGCAGCTCGCCGGAGTCGCGGATCTGGAGTGCAAGCGCGGTGTCGAGGACGTCGCTCGAGGTCATGCCGTAATGGACGTAGCGCGATGCAGGGCCGACGTTTTCGGCCACGTTGGTGAGAAACGCGATCACGTCGTGGCGCACCTCGGCTTCGATCTCGGCGACTCGTGCCGGATCGACTGCGGCCTTCTCGCGGATCTCCTCGAGAGCATCGGCCGGAATCACGCCGTGCTCGGCGTGAACTTCGCAGACCGCGATCTCGACATCGAGCCAACGACGGTACTTGCCTTCTTCGGACCAGATTCCGGCCATTTCGGGCCGGCTGTAGCGCTCGATCATGCCTCAACCCACTCGCAGATAAACGTAGAAGAGAAGCCCATAGTACATGACCGGAATGCCCAGGAGCGGCGAATCGATGCGGTCGAGCACGCCGCCGGTCCCTGGCAGCAATGCGCCGGTGTCCTTGACCGAAGCATCGCGCTTGAGCAGCGACTCGATCAGATCACCGACGATCCCCGCGACAGAGATCATCACACCGAATCCCACAGCCGCCTCGAACGGGAATGCGCGTGAGAGATCGGGCCAGAAGAAATCGAACAGCCACTTGCCCACGAGCCCACCGATGGTTCCGGCCACGACTCCTGCAAGCGCGCCCTCGACACTCTTGCCCGGGCTGATCTTGCGGGCGAGCTTGTGCCGCCCCCAGGCGCGTCCGCCGAAGTACGCACCCGCGTCGCACCAGATCACACAGAACAGCGCGAAGAAGAAGAAGAAGATTCCGGAGTCGGGGACCAGGCCGATCGACTCGACCGCTGCGACGCCCTGGTGTGAGGCGGCGGCATCGTAGAAATTTCGCAGAACCACTGCATAGCTCATCAACCAACCGACATAGAAGACGCCGAAGAAGGTCCCCGAGATGCTCGCGAGCGCCTCGGTGATCTCACGCTTTCCGAGCTGCGCGACCATCACTGCGAGCAGCGTGGCGGTCATCAGCACGGTCATGTGGACTTCAGTGCCGAGGTAGGCGACAACCGGCAACGCGGCACCCGCCGCCAGACCGAACGCCTGCAGCGGCCGGGCTCCCTTGTCCTCGATCAAGCGGTAGAACTCGCGCTGGCCGAGGAAGATCACGACCATCACGGTGCCGAGGAAGAGCAGCCCACCCTGCACGATCACGTAGCTGACGATCGGAATGAGTACGGCTGCGGTCAGCACTCGACCCGGCAGATCGCTGTTGGGCTTCTTCGGACCCCGCGGCTCCGTGGGCGTCGGCGGCTGCGGATGGATCGGCTCGTTCGGATCCGCGATGCTCGCGCGGTCCTCCCGGGATTCCCCGGGCTGCATCGGTTCGCTCACTTTCCGCCTCCGGGTTCCGAGTCGGCCGCACCGCGCCCGGTATGACCAAAGCCACCCGCGCCGCGCCCGGTGGGCGAAAGTTCAGCGACTTCGCACCACTCCGCGGCAGTGACGGGTGCAATCACGAGCTGCGCGATGCGGTCGCCGCGACGAATCACGAACGCCTTATCGCCCGCGTTCATCACGATGACCTTCAGCTCACCGCGATAGTCGGCGTCGATCGTGCCGGGCGCGTTCGGGAGCACGATGCCGTGCTTCAGCGCAAGGCCGCTACGCGGACGAATCTGCGCCTCATGACCGGACGGCACGGCGATCGAAAAGCCCGTTGCAATCAATACGCGTTCCCCGGCGGCGATCACCACGTCGCCTTCCACGGCTGCGTGAAGATCGTACCCCGACGAACCTGGTGTCGCCCGCGTGGGCAGCGGCAGGTCCTCGGCCCCGGGGTTGCGCGAAATCTCGACTCGCAGAGGCGCGCGCTCCGGAGCATCGCTCCGGAGCGCGTCGTTCTCTCTACGAGGATCCGTCACAGAAAGTCACTCCGCGGCGGCGGCCTCGGCCAGGGCTTCCTTGCGCGAAAGCCGAATGCGACCCGCGGGGTCGATCTCGATGCACTTCGCGAGCACCTCGTCGCCCTCGGCCACGACGTCGGTCACCTTGTCGACGCGACCTTCGGCGAGGTGGCTGATGTGGATCAGGCCGTCGGTGCCCGGGAAGATCTCGACGAATGCACCGAAGTCGGTGATCCGCTTGACCTTGCCCAGGTAGACGCGCTCGAGTTCGGCTTCCTGGGTGATCTCCTCCACCATCGCCTTCGCGCGTTCCAGCGCATCGGCGTCCGGCGAGAAAATCGTCACGGTACCCGAGTCATCGACGTCGACCTTGGTCTGCGTCGTCTCCTGGATCGCACGGATCACCTTGCCGCCAGGCCCGATGATGTCGCGGATGCGATCCGGCTTGATCTCGATGGTCACCACCCGAGGCGCATAGCGCGACAGCTCGTCACGCGGTTCGAAGCCGATGAAGTCGTTCTGCGTCTCTCGCTCCATGCAGTCGAGAATGTGCAGTCGACCCGCTCGCGCCTGCGTGAGGGCGTCCTCCATCACCTTCCAGTCGACACTCTTGATCTTGATATCCATCTGGAGCGCAGTGATGCCGTCGCGTGTTCCGGCGACCTTGAAGTCCATGTCACCGAGATGGTCCTCATCGCCCAGGATGTCGGACAGGATTGCGACTTCGTCGCCGTCCTGGATCAGCCCCATCGCGATACCAGCCACCGGCGCCTTGATGGGCACACCCGCATCCATCAGCGACAGGATGCCGCCGCAGATCGTCGCCATCGAGGACGAGCCGTTCGACTCGAGCGTCTCCGCAACGATCCGGATGGTGTACGGGAAGTCCTCGTTGTCGGGCAGCACCGCCCTGATGGCGCGCTCCGCGAGATTGCCGTGACCGACTTCTCGGCGCCCCGGCCCGCGCATCATACGCGCCTCGCCCACCGAGAACGGCGGGAAGTTGTAGTGCAGATAGAACTTCTTCGAGGTGCGCTCGGTCAGCGTCTCGACCGTCTGCTCGTCGAACTTGCCGCCGAGCGTCGTGGTCACGAGCGCCTGGGTCTCGCCGCGCGTAAACAACGCCACGCCGTGCGGCCTCGGCACCACGCGAACCTCGGCAGCAATCTGACGGACGTCGGCCGGGCCGCGCCCGTCGATCCGCACCTTTTCGTTCAGCACCCGCTTGCGGATGAGCTCGGAGCGCAGATCGTGGAGCACATCCTTGACCGCGCCCGAGAGCTTCGCGAGCCCGTCGCGACGCGATTCCACCGCATCGAGGGTCGACAGGTCGGCCTGCTCGGCCCGGTAGGCGTCGACGAACTCGGCGCGGACCTCCTTTTCGATCACCGAGATCGCGTCGTAGCGCTCGTGCTTGGCGCGAATCTGCACCGCCTCGTCGAGCCGGGCTTCGGCCTTCGCGCGCACCTGGGCCGCGATTTCCGAGTTGTCCGGCGCCGCCTTGACCTCCATCTTGGGCTTGCCCGCCTTCGCGACCAGCTCTTCCTGGAGGTCGATCAGCCGTACGACTTCGGAATGCCCGAACTTCAGCGCGTCGAGCATGTCGGCTTCCGCCATGCCGTCGGCACCGCCTTCGACCATCACCAGCGCGTTGCGGCTCGCACCGACGACAAGATCGAGATCGCTCGCATCGGCCTGCTCGGGCGTCGGGTTCACGACGAATTCGCCCTCGACCCGGCCGAGCCGAACCGCTGCGATCGGACCCTCGAAGGGCAGCTGTGAGATCGAGAGCGCCGCCGATGCGCCGACGAAGGCCGGCATGTCGGGGGCGTTCTCGCCGTCGGCCGAAAGCACCGTCGCGACGATCTGTGTCTCGTCGTTATAGGTCGACGGAAAGAGCGGCCGGATCGAGCGGTCGATGAAGCGGCAGACCAGCACTTCGCGATCCGAGAGGCGCGCCTCGCGCTTGAAGAAGCCGCCGGGAATCTTGCCCGCCGCCGAGGTCTTCTCGACGAAGTCGACGACCAGCGGGAAGAAGTCGATGCCGGGGCGTGGGTTGGCACGCCTCGAGGGTCATCGTGCGGCCGCCCACTTCGAGGCTGACCGTCTGGGGTTCGAACCAATAATTTGCCATCTAGTATCTCCCCTCCGGTCTCTCTGGACCGGAGCGTCATTGAACAACGCTGGAATAGTGGGGAGTGATTCGCAGTGGAATGCGGAATCAGTGATAGGCGAAGCGCACGCTTCGCGTATGACTAACTTCCGCACCCCGCACACGGGCACTCCGCGTTGCTCGGGTTGATTTCTATCGAGTTGCACCGCGGAACTCCCAACCGATGGGAGCCTGGAGAAGTTTCAGCGGCGAAGTCCCAGTCGTTTGATGAGTTCCTGGTACCGACCGGGACCAGTCCTCCGTAGGTAACTGAGTAGACGCCGACGCTGGCTCACCAATTTGAGAAGCCCTCGGCGCGAGTGATGATCTTTCTTGTGCATATTGAAATGTTCGGAAAGCCCGTTGATCCGCTGCGTGAGCAACGCAACCTGTACTTCCGTCGAACCGGTATCGGACTCATGCGTCCGGTAGTCGGTCACCGTCGCAACCTTGGTCGCTTTCGAAATCAACTTTGCTCCCGTTATATCTTGCTATCGCGTCGGGGCGATGCGTAGCGCCAGCCTGACGCGTGGAATTCCACTGATGAAATCCCCGGACCGATCGTGCCGGGGGGGACGGGAACCCTGTGAGGAGGATCCCGATGGGCTGGTATTGTTGCAGAGTCACCCCTGAGGGGCAAGCGGAGGCAAAACCCGTACCGGATGGAGCCGCCGCCCAGGCCGGACCTCCATGACCGCGAGCAGCCGCCCCCCGGGTTCCAGCGCCGCGATACAGCTGCCCGGCCGCTGAGGCGGGCCCAGCGCGGCAATTTCACCCCCATGTCGTACCGTCGTCACATCCGATTCGTCGAGCTGAATGACCGGAAACCCCAAGACCTCGACCGGAGGAATGACGAATCGATCGACTTCGCCCATCTCGGCCGCGGCCGCGAGCTGCTTGTCGGTCACCGCGTCCTCCAACGTGAACGGTCCGCTGCGTGTTCGGCAGAGGTTCTTCAGGTGCCCGCCGCAGCCGAGCCTCACCCCCAGGTCCGATGCAATGACACGGACATAGGTTCCCGCCGAGCAGGCAACCTCGACATCGACATCCGGGGCCGAGAAGCTGCGCAGCTCGAGTCGGTCGATTCGAACCCGTTTCGGTGGTCGTTCGACCTCGCGCCCCTGCCGCGCGAGCTTGTGCAACGGCACACCATCCTGCTTGACCGCGCTGTACATCGGTGGGACCTGGTCGATCTCGCCGAGAAAATGCCCGAGCGCATCGCGCACGGCCGCTTCCTCGGGCAACGGGCCTTCGTGCCGGCACAAGACCTCGCCGTCCGCATCGAGTGTGTCGGTCGTTTCGCCGAGCCGGATCGTCCCGACATAGCCTTTTTCACCGCCCTCGAGAAACGGCACGAGCTTGGTCGCGGATCGCAGTGCGAGCGGAAGCACGCCGGTCGCGAGCGGATCGAGCGTCCCGAGATGCCCGACCTGGCGAGTCCCGAACCAGCGGCGGGCCGCATCGACCACGTCGTGCGAGGTCCAGCCCTGCGGCTTGTCGACCGCAACGAAGCCCGACGGCCCGCTCCGCTCCCAGCGGCGCGGCTTATGCTTCCTCGCCATCGGCAATCTCCCGGAGCAATGACAGCGTCCTGTCTCCCTGTTCGAGCGTCGGGTCGAAGCGGAACTCGAGCCTCGGCACGCGTCGCAACGGCAACACCTTGGCGATTCGCCCACGGACGAACGCTGCGGCACTCTCGAGCCCATCTTCGACCGCAGCCAGCGTGTCTTTGGAATCGACTGCGACCGAACTCCAATAGACGAGCGCGTTCGAAAGGTCGGGCGCGCAATCGATACGCGTCAACGTCACCATTCCGATCCGGGGATCACTCACATCCTCGTGCAGGACGCGCGCAATCTCCTCCTTCAGCTGCTCGGCGATGCGTTCGGTTCGGCGGGACATGGCTCATTCCACGGGGCTGGCCACGCCGAAGGGCGGCTCCCCATCTTCGTATGAACCTTCGCGGTATGGAAGGTCGATCAACTCCACGTCGCTGTTCATCACCTCGGCCAGGTGCAGTTCCTCGACGAATGCCAGGGCCTGCTCCAGCACTTCGCGCACCCTGCGCCGGTCCGAACCAACGGTCGAAAACCCCAGCACGGCGAGCTGCCAGGTGCCCTGCCCCCCCACCTCGGCCACCGACAGATTGAAGCGGTTGCGCACCCGCTGGGTGATGGAGCGCACCACGCCCCGCTTCGCCTTCAATGTTTGTGAGCCGTGGACGTGGATTTCGACCGCGGCCGTCCCGACGATCATTCGAGAGTCGGGGGTTTCTCTGAGAGCTTGTAAGTCTCGATCACGTCGCCGATCTTGACGTCGTTGTAGCCGTCGATCCCGATGCCGCACTCGAATCCGGTAGCGACATCGCGCGCATCGTCCTTGAATCGTTTGAGCGACCCCAGCTTGCCCTCGTAGACCTGAACGCCATCGCGCACCAGCCGGCACAGATCCGAGCGAGTCACCTTGCCCTCGGACACGTAGCAGCCCGCGATGGTGCCGATCTTCGGAACCGTAAACGTCTCGCGAACCTCCGCGCGGCCCTGGAATTCCTCTGTCACGGTCGGCGGGAGCAATCCGACCATCGCGGCCCGGACTTCGTCGATGAGCTCGTAAATGACCTTGTACATCCGCACGTCGACGCCCTGGCCCTCAGCCTCCTTGCGAGCAGCCGGATCCGGGCGCACGTGGAAGCCGACGATGATCGCGCCACTCGCCTTCGCGAGCATGACGTCGGTCTCGGTGACCGCGCCGACACCGGAGTGTATGACGTTGACCTTGACGTCGTCGGTCGACTGCCGCAGCAGCGCGTCGCGGACAGCCTCGACCGAACCGTGCACATCGGCCTTGAGCACGATCGGCAGCTCCTTCACACCGCCGCCTCCGGCACGCAGGAAAAATTCGTCGAGGCTGAACGTCGGCCGAGCCTCGGCGGGTCGCTTGCGTATTTCGTCGAGGCGATGGTCGACGATCTCTTTGCCGATGCGTTCATTCTCGACGACGTGCACCGCCTGGCCGGCCTTGGGGACGCCGGAGAGGCCGGTCACCTGCACCGGTACCGACGGCCCGGCCTGCTTGATGCGTTTGTCGTTCTCGTCTTCCAGCGCACGAACCCGGCCCCATTCGGTGCCGACGACAATGACGTCACCACGCTCGAGGGTGCCCTCCTGGATCAGCACCGACGCAACCGGGCCGCGCCCCTTGTCGAGGCGCGCCTCGAGCACGACGCCTTTCGCGCGCACGGTCGGATCAGCCGCGAGCTCGAGCACCTCGGCCTGGAGCGCGAGCATCTCGAGCAGCTTGGGCAGGCCGGTCCCCTTCGTCGCGGATATGTCGACACAAATCACGTCGCCACCGAATTCCTCGGGGATGAGGTCGTGCTCCATCAGTCGCTGGCGGGTCTTCTGCGGGTCGGCGCCGGGCAAGTCGCACTTATTGACCGCGACGACGATCGGCACTTCGGCTGCCTTCGAGTGAGCGATCGCCTCGATGGTCTGCGGCATGATGCCTTCGCTGGCCGCAACGACGAGAATCACCATGTCCGTCACCTGGGCGCCGCGGGCGCGCATGTCGGTGAAGGCCGCATGCCCCGGCGTATCGATGAAGGTGAGCAGCCTCCCGTCGACCGTCACCCGATAGGCGCCGATGTGCTGGGTGATACCGCCGGCTTCGCCCCCGACGACGTCTGTCTTTCGCAGCGCATCGAGGAGCGATGTCTTGCCGTGGTCGACGTGGCCCATCACTGTGATGATCGGCGCGCGGCCTGTGCGGTTCTTCGGATCGGAGGATTCGACGGGTGCATCGAGATGACTCTGCTCGTCGAAACCGACGTCCTCGAGCTCTTGTCCGAACTCTCCTGCAACCTTGCGAGCCATATCGACATCGAGCAACTGATTGATCGACACCATCGTGCCGAACGCCATCAATTTCTTCTGGACTTCGGGAGCCTTCGCACCGAGCAGCCGCGCGAGTTCGCCGACCGAGACGCTGCCTTCGACACGAACGACCTTGGTGGTCTCTTTCGCCCCGGCGGCGGCCGGCTTCTGCGGCGCAGCATCGCGACGACGACGGCGAGGAGAGGTCATCGAACGCGGATCGACGGTGATCGGGCGCCGGCCCGTGCCGCGGGCTGTGGCTTGACGGGCCAGCGTCTCCTGCTCACGCAGGTTCACGACTTCGCGCACGAGCTTGCGCTGCTTGCCGTCCTTACCATCCTTGCTTTCGCGACGTTCCTGGGTACCAGCCGGCGTCGGCGGGGTCGCGGACGGCTTTGCCTCTTTCGCGGGCGACCGGCTCGGGGCGGCTTTCGTGTCCGCAGCGGCTGCAACGGCCGGCTCGGCTTCCGCCACCGGCTCGGTCACGACCTCCGGCGTCGCTTCCGGTTCGGCGGCTACGACTGCGGGATCGGCCTCGGCCTCGGCCGCGATCGGTCTGGGCTCGGGCTCCGGCTCGGGCTCCGGCTCGACCTTCTTGCGCCGTCGAATGACCGCTGCACCACCGTCGCGGGTAACCCGCTTCTCGCTGACAACCTTCTTTTCACTGGAGACGCCGAACTTGGCGCGAATCTTCCCCGCGTCTTCCTCGTCGACCGAGGCCATGGCGCTCTTGAGCTCGACGCCCACCAAGGCCGCCTTCTCGACGATCTCGTTGCGCTCGATCCCCAGTTCTTCGGCCAGCTTGTATGCCCTGATCTTCGCCATCAACTCTTCATCGCCTTTACGTCGTCAGCCCGCGCGCGCGCCGACCTGCGAGATTCCCTTGAATCACCCGGTCGTCTCTTCACCCTCGGTTGTTTCTACCGGTTCCGTCTCCACTTCGACCGCTGCCGCCGCCTCGGCGGCCTTGGCTTCGGCCGCTGCCGCCGCTGCGGCAACCTGCTCGGCCTCGACACGCTCGGCTTCGAGACGCTCCGCCTCTTCCTCTTCGGCCTTCTTGCGTACGGCGAGCTCCGCGGCCTTTTCCTTGATCGACTGCGCGCCGGCTTCGTCGATGCCCGGTAGCGAAGTCAGTAGATCGCCCTCAAAGGCCGCGAGATCCTCGAGCGAGGTAATGCCCTGCTGGAGCAGGAGTTCACCTTCGGGATCGCCGCAGCCCGGCACGACCGCCACCGCCTCGGAAAGCCAGGCGGCGAGTTCGCGAGGCGCACGTTCTGCCCCTTGCGGCCGATCGCGAGCGACAGCTGGTCGTCCGGCACGATCACATCCATCGACTTCTCGGCCTCGTCGATGATGACCTTCGAGACCTGCGCGGGCGAGAGTGACGAACAGACGTAACGGGCCGGATCCGGGCTCCAAGGCACGATGTCGATGCGCTCGCCGCGCAACTCCTGCACCACCGCCTGCACGCGGCTGCCCTTCATCCCCACGCACGCGCCGACCGGGTCGACGTCGCTGTCGCGGGAGACGACCGCAATCTTCGCGCGGCCGCCGGGCTCGCGCGCAGCCGACTCGATCCGAACGATACTTTCGTAGATCTCTGGCACTTCCTGCTCGAAGAGCTGCGTGAGAAATTCCAGACACGCGCGCGACAGTACGATCTGCGAGCCCTTCGCGGCCCTGTTCACGTCGATCATGTAGGCCCGAATCCGGTCGTTCGGCCGATAGCTCTCGCGCGGCACCTGCTCCTTCAAAGGCAGCACGGCCTCGGTCCGGCCAAGATCGACGACGATTGCGCCCTTCTCGAAACGGCGGACGATGCCGTTCACGATCTCGCCCTTGCGGTCCTTGTACTCCTCGTAGATCGTGTCGCGCTCCGCTTCGCGGATGCGCTGGATGATCACCTGCTTCGCGGCCTGCGCGAGGATCCGACCGAAGCCGGAGGTGTCGAGCTTCACCCCGATCTCGTCGCCCACTTCGGCGTCGGAATCGAATTCGTGTGCGGCATCGAGCGCGATCTGGGTTTCCGGCGAAGTCACTTCTTCGACGACTTCTCTAAATTCGAACAGCTCGATCTCACCGAGTTCGTCGTTGAATGTGGCTTCGATTTCCTTCTCCTGTCCTACCTCGCGGCGAGCAGCCTGTTTCATCGCCTCTTCGAGCGCGCCGATGATTTCCTTCGCATCGATGCCCTTGTCCTTGGCGATCTGGTCGATTTCGCGTTTCAGGCCGATCATGCACGCTCCATCGCAGATTTCTCATCCCTCAGCTTCATTGCAGTCTCGCTACTTCCCGCGAAATCCTCGCGGGTGAATTCATAGATCGAACTCGCCGTAGCGACCTCGGAGAACGGAATTTCGAACTCGAGCCCATCGACTTCGACACGCGCGATGCCGCCATCGAATGCCGTGAGTCGACCGCGAAAGCGCCGACGGCCGTTCACGGGCTGACGTGTTTCGATTCGCACCTCGGAGCCGCAAGCCACGCTGAAGTCCTTCTCGCGCGCGAGCGGTCGATCGAGACCGGGCGACGAGACTTCGAGCCGGTAAGGCGCCGCAATCGCATCGGCCGCGTCGAGATGAGTTTCGATCTCGCGCGAAACCTCGGCGCAGCGCTCCACCGGCACCCGGCCGTCGCCGACCTTGGTGTCGATCACGGCACGCAGCAGCCACGGCTGCCGGCCGTGTTTTTGCACGATGTCGACGAGTTCGAAACCCGCGTCTTCGACGATCGGTTCGATCAGGATTTTCAGATCCTCCGGAATGTCTCGATACACGTCATTTCGACCTGCTGGTCTATTCGCATCCACAAACAAAAAAAGCGGACATCAGCCCACTTTCCCTTCCAGACGAAGCCGCCCGCCCGGAACCCAACCAAGTGTCGCTTGCCCACATCTCGCAGCCGTCCTCGCACGGCCGCCCCTCAGCTTCGAGTACGGACGAACGATCGGCGGATGCTCATGTAAGCCCGCGTAATCTATCCAAATTCCTGCCGGAAAGCAATCAGGATCGACGGTCGGGGGGAATTTCCAACGCCCCTACCAGGTCCGAGACCCGTTCGATCCCGTGGCGCTTCAGATAGTCCTCGATGCCGTCGACGATCTCCCCCGCCACAGCCGGGTCGAGGTAGTTCGCCGTGCCGACCTGGACCGCTGTCGCTCCGCAGAGCAGGAATTTGATGGCGTCGGCCGCCGTCGCGATCCCCCCGATTCCGCAGATCGGCAGGGTAACCGCCCGCGAAGCCTGCCAGACCATGCGCAGTGCAATCGGCCGGATCGCGGGTCCCGAAAGACCGCCGAGCACATTCGAGAGCACCGGCCGGCGGGTCTCGGGGTCGACCTCGAGCCCCTGCACGGCGTTGATGAGCGAGATGCCGTCGGCTCCCTCGGCTTCGCAAACACGCGCCATCTCGCCGATGTCCGTGACGTTCGGCGAGAGCTTCACGAGCAGCGGCCGAGAAGTGGCGCGACGAACGCTGCGAACGAGCTCTGCGAGAACCTTCGGATTCTGCCCGAATTCGATCCCACCACTCTTCACGTGCGGGCAGGAGGCGTTGACTTCGAGCCCGGCAATGCGCGGTTCCTCGGACAGTCGCTCGGCGACGGCCGCGTAGCCCGCGATCTCGGTCTCGAAAAGGCTCGCGATCACCGTTACGCCGTCGGGGATCACCGGGAGCTTTTCATCGATGAACGCATCGACGCCGACATTCTCGAGACTGATCGCATTCAGCATCCCCGATGGGGCCTCGGAAATGCGCGGCGGCGGGTTCCCGAAACGCGGCTTCAGCGTGAGGCTCTTGGCGACGAAGCCGCCGATTCGGCGCAGGTCGAGGAACGGCGCAAACTCGCTGCCGTAGCCAAAAGTCCCCGATGCCGTCAGAACCGGGTTGCGAAGCGGGATTCCAGCGAGGTCGACCCGGGTATCGGGAGCCTGAGAGGCGCTCACGGCAGCCCCTCCCACGCGACCTGCTCGGCGTCGAACATCGGTCCGTCGCGACAAACGAGCGCATAACCTCCGGTCGCGAGCGGCGCCGCACAGCCGAGGCACACCCCGAATCCGCAGGCCATGGTGTTCTCGAGCGAGACCACACACGGACGGCCGCGCGCAGCCGAGATCTCCGCGCAGCGGCGCATCATCGGCGTCGGTCCGCAGACGTAGACGCGGGCCGTCCCATCCACCGCGAGCTCCGCCTCGAGCAGGGCCGTCACGAGGCCCTGCTCGCCCGCACTCCCATCCTCGGTCGCGAGTCGTAGAGCGACGCCGAGGGATTCGAAGTCCTCAACGCCCATCAGGTCATCACGCGTCCGGGCCCCGAGCAACACCGACACTTCGGTATTCGCCCGTGCGCGCGCCGCGAGTTCGTAGACAGAGGCAATCCCGGTTCCGCCCGCGACCAGGATGGCTCGTTCCCCCGATTCCGGCAGGTCGAACGAGCGGCCGAGTGGCCCCACCAGCGCGACGCGCTGGCCCGGCAACACGTCGGCGAGCAGGCCGGTTCCGCGGCCGCTTACTTTGAACAGAATCTCGACCACCGCGCCCGCGCCCGCGGGTGCCGCTCGGTACACCGCCATCGGGCGCGGCAACAGCGGGTCGCTGCGCACAACATCCGCGCGCGACCCCGGCGACAGCATCACGAATTGGCCGGGGCCGAATCCGCGCCAACCGTCGACCTGCAGACGCAGTCGCCGGTTCGCGCCACCCTCAGAACGATTCTCGACGACTACGGCGTCGGTCCGAATCGGCACCGGATCAGCCACGGTCCACCTCGATCTTCAGGCTCTTGATCTTGCGCGACAGACTCTCGCGAGCGATCCCGACCGACTCGGCGCTCCGCGAAATATTCCAGTCGTTCGCGCGCAACCGCGCGATCAGGAATTCACGCTCGAAATTCCGACGCGCCTCACCGAGCGTTCCCGACTCGAGGCCGACGTTGCCGGGCGTCGGAACGGCGCGGGACGGGGTGGGCAGGTCGGACGCACCGATCGTCTCCCCGGGCAGCATGATCACCAGGCGCTCCATCAAGTTCCTGAGCTCGCGCACGTTACCGGGCCAGGTCTGCTGCATCAGTCGTCGTTCCGCCTCCGGCGTGAGTTTCTTGCACTGAACGCCGGCCGCAGCGCAGAACTCCGCGATGAAAGCTCGGGCCAGGACCGGAATGTCTTCGGAGCGCTCCCGCAGGCTCGGCACCCGAAACGGAAGCACATTGAGACGGTAGTACAGATCTTCGCGGTAACGCCCCGCAGCAATCTCCTCCTCGAGGTTGCGGTTCGTCGCCGCGATCACGCGTACGCCGACCTGGATCGTCTCGGTTCCACCAACGCGCTCGAATTTCTGCTCTTGAAGCATCCGCAGCACCTTGGCCTGGGTCATCAAGCTCATGTCGGCGACTTCATCGAGAAAGATCGTGCCGCCGTCGGCGATTTCGAAGCGGCCGCGCTTGCGCGCCACCGCGCCCGTGAATGCGCCCTTCTCGTGTCCGAATAGTTCCGACTCGATCAGGTCCTCGGGAATCGCCGCGCAATTCATCTCCACGAACGGACCGTCGGCGAACTTGCTGCGCAGGTGAATCTGGCGGGCAACGAGTTCTTTGCCTGTACCGTTTTCCCCCGTGATCAAGACCCGGCCGTCGCTCGGGGCAACCGTGTCGATCTGCTGCTTGAGCCGCAAGATGGATTGGGAATCCCCGATGATTTCCCGCGCCTGCACGTTGTGCGCACGCAGGCGCGCATTCTCACATTCGAGCCGCGAACGTTCGAGTGCGTGCTCGATGGTGAGCAGCAGTTTGTCGATCGAAAGCGGCTTCTCGATGAAGTCGAACGCACCGAGCCGCGTGGTGCGTACCGCGGTCTCCACCGTCCCGTGCCCGCTCATCATCACAACCGGCAGATCGGGCCAACGTCCGCGCACATCGGCGAGAATCTCGACACCATCACGCCCCGGCATCGCGATATCGAGCAACAGCAGCTCGGGCAAGCCGTCTTGCGCGAGAGACCGCAACGCCGCCTCGCCGTCTTCGCAGGTGGTGGTCTCGAAGCCCTCGTCGCCGAGGATGCCCGCAATCGAGCTGCGGATCCCCGCTTCGTCGTCGACTATGAGGACGCGTGCCATCCTCGTCAGGCTCCCCTCACCGGGAGTTCGACAACCACGCGGGTGCCGTGCGGTGCGACACCACGGGCACGCACGTAGCCACGGTGATCGGAGACGATGCGCGAGACGATTGCAAGCCCGAGGCCGGTACCCTGGCGCTTGGTCGAGAAGTACGGCTCGAATACCCGCCGGCGATCCTCGGGCGGGATCCCGACGCCGTCGTCGGCGATTTCCAGAAGCACGCTCTCGATTGCGGCATCGTGGCTCGTCCCGAGATGAATGCGGCCCGGAGCGTCGTTCTCCTCGCCGTGGCTGCGGACGGCTGCGACCGCGTTGTCGATCAGATTCGTGAGCATGCGTCGGATCTGATCGCGGTCGAGCTCGAGGGTGGGCAGATGGTCGTCGAGGTCGACGTCGAATTCGACACCTTCGGTTCCCTGATAGCTCGCGACCGCATCGCGTACGATCCGATTCAGGTCAGCGGGCTTCGGGTCGGCGGCGGGCAGGCGCGCGAAGTTCGAGAACTCGTCGACGAGCACCTTCAGGCTGTCGACGTGGTCCGAGATCGAATCCACGCACTCATCGAAGACCCGCGCATCGTCGCTCTCGCCGAAGCGGCTGCGAAAACGCCTCCGGATCCGCTGCGCCGAGAGTTGGATCGGCGTCAGCGGATTCTTGATCTCGTGCGCGATCCGCCGCGCGACCTCACGCCACGCCTCCATCCGCTGCACCTTGACGAGCTGGCTGTAGTCGTCGAGTACGACGACGGTGCCGAGGCGCTCGCCGGAATCGCCGTGCAGCACTTCGACCGTGACGAGCAACGCCGCGACATCGTCGACGATCGGAACCTGGACCTGTCGGCGGATCGGTCCTCGCGCGGCCGGCTGCAGATTCCCCGCGAGCAGCTCGAGCAGCTCTTTGCAGCGGGCAACCTCCGAAATCGTGCGACCAACGGCCGCCGTCCCGGGCGGAATGTCGAGATATCGCTCCGCCGCGGGGTTGATGGTGTGGATCCTGCCGGTCGCGTCGAGCGAGACGACTCCCGCACCGATGGTGCCCACGACGGCCTCCATATAGCGACGGCGACGCTCCAGTTCCTCATTGCTCTGCTCGATGCGCGTACGCGCATCGAGCAGATCGTGGGTCATGCGGTTGAATGACTGCACCAGAAAGCCCACCTCGTCGTCGGACGTGCGCTCGACTACGACATCGAGGTTGCCGCGCGCAACCTCGGCCGTGCCCTCCGCGAGCAATCGAATCGGCCCGGTCACACTCTTTGCGAGCCGCAGGCCCATCCACGAGGCGAGCATCAAGATCACTAGAAACGCGAGCAGCAATTCGAGCAGGTAGGCCGAGCGGATGTGGCCAGCGGTGGGCTGGAGTACCCGATACTCGTCGAGTGTCGCGCGAATGCTCGCGACCTTGCGCGACTGCGAGAACGGAATGAACGAGTTCACCACCACCGCACCGAGCCGCTCCGCTGGGCGACCGAGCCCGACGATCGGCACCACCGCACGAATCACGTCGCCACTGCCGACCTCCTGGGCCCGCCAGACGGACTCGCCCGCGAGACCATTGCGGACGAGTTCTCCACCGTGGCTCGAGAAATTCATCGCCGGGATCTCCGGGTTGATCGCGCTCACGAGTTCACGGCCGTCTGCGGCGAAGACCTCGACGACTCCGAGGTTGTATTCGCGCTGCCGCTCGAGCACATAGGCCTCGAGCGCCTCCGTGGCAGCGCCCAGCAGCAGTCGCTCGCCCGCGATCCCTTCCGCGATCCGCTCGCCATAGAACAGCGCACTCTCAGCGGTCGACTCATAGTAGGCCTCGGCGACCTCGCCGCTCTGCTTGAGCGCGCGGTCGACCTGGACACTGAACCACTTGTCGATCGACTGCGCGATGAAGAATGCAGACACGATGAATAGACCCGAGGTCGTCATCAGTGCGATCAGCACGAAAGCCACCGCGAATTTCAGGTTGAGCTTCGATCCGAGGATGCCCTTGCGCCGCGCACTCACGAGCCGCCAGAAGTTCCGCGCGATCAGGAATCCCAGCAACAAGATCAGCATCACGGTGACGGCGTTCAGGAACAGGAACAGGCCGCTGTCACCGACGCCCTGCGTCAGCCCCGTGATGGGTGGCAGTAGCAACAACGCCCCCACCACAGCCGCGAGCACGAGGCTGATCCAGAACTCACGCAGACGGCGGCGGCTCTCGGCGGGCGGCGTCAGCTCCGGGGCCCGGGCTGCCGAGCCGCGGCGGGAAGGCCCGTCACTGGGGGGATGCGTCGCGGCCTTTGGCGACCGGGCCTCGGACATGGAATCGGCGGCCTCGCGATCGGCGGCCGGCCGCCCACGGGGGCGCCGACGGCGCTGGCTATGAGTTGCGCAAAAGCGTCTAAACCATCGAAAAAACTAATCAAATAGCTCCTACCATGCAAGCGATTCTGATCAAGAATGAGCATCAATTCGTCGATGAGACCAACGCCACCGACCCTCTCGGACACCAGGAGAGCGCTTGACCTCGATTCTCGACCGCCACCACGAGCGCTTCCAGGCGACTCCGGGCGACAACCAGGCCTTCGAAGCCCTCGAGGAGCATTATTTCCTCGCCGGGGACTGGGGCAGAGTCATCGCGCTCTACGAGCACCGACTGACCGCGCCCGCACTCGGAGTGAATCGCAAGGAACTTGCACAGGTCCGTTTCCGGATGGGTCAGGTCTACCAGGAGCGACTCGCGGACAGCGACCGCGCGATCGAGTGCTTCACCGCGGTGCTCCAGGACGACCCGGGCAATCGCCAGGCACTCACTCGGCTGCGCCGGGCCCACACCGAGCACGAACGCTGGGATGTTGCTCTCCAGATTGCCGAGGTCGAGTGCGAGTTGCCGATGCGGCCGAGTGAGCACGCAACACTGCTCGCCGAGATCGGCTCGATCTGGCTCGATCACCTCGGCGACGCCGAACAGTCGCTCACGCAGTTCGAATCTGCGCTCAGAGAGCAGCCCGAGCACCGCAGCGCGCTGGAGGGCACAGCGCGAGCCTACGAGAGCTGCGAGCGATTTCCGGAGGCTGCCGGCGCCTGGGAGCGGCTCGTCGGCCAGCTCAAAGGGTCCGACCGCGCGTCAGCACAGGTCGCTCTCGCCAGGCTGAACGCGGGCCCGCTGGAACAGGCAGAGCGTGCGCACGACCTCTACCGCAGAGCACTCGGCGACGACCCGAACAACCTCGATGCGATCGTCGAAGTCGCGGCCCAGACGGAAGCGCGCGAGCAATGGCCTGCGCTCGCCGACCTGCTGGAACGCCGCTTCGAACTGGAGAACGGGAACAGCGAACGTGCGGAGATCGCTGCCCGAATCGGCCGACTCAACGTCGAACAGCTCGACAACCCCAGCGTGGCACGCATCTGGCTCGAGCGCGCTGCAGAACTCGGCAGCGACCAGCCGGACGTCTACGAGACACTGGCCGACTTCGCACGCGAACGCAGCGACGATGACGCTCTGTTCGCGCACCTGCGACAAGCGCGATCGCTCATCGGAGAATCGGTGCCGGTCTCGATGCTGCTCGAGCTTGCAGCACTCCATTCCGACCGCGGTGAGGATGAGAAAGCGATCGTCGAGATCGAGTGCGCACTGCAACGGACTCCCGACGACGCGCTCGCGATCGAATCTCTGTCCGATGCGCTCGCGCGACAGGGACGCGACGAGGAACTCATCGAGGTGCTGGAGCGGCGAGCGGCGCTCGCCGTGCTCGACCCGGAGGCGCGCGCATCGGCGCACGCCGAACTCGGCGCGCTGTTCGAAGACCGCCTCGGAGACGCTGAGGCGGCGAGGCGCGCATACGAGCAGGCCTTCGAAGCAGACCCCAGCACGCCGGGTATCGCGACCACGCTCGAGCGGCTGTACCGAAAGTCCGAAGACTGGGAATCGCTTCGCGACTTCCTCGAGGTCGCGGCGCGATTCGGACCCGAAGTCGAGCGAATCAAATCACTGTGCTCGCTCGCCGCGCTCGAAAGCGACCATTTCAGCGATCTCACAGCTGCCGCCCGCACTCTCGAAGCGGCACTCGAACTCGACCCGATGAACCCGGTCGTGCATCGCGGGCTCCAACACATCGCCATCGAATCCGATGACGAGAACCTGCTGCTCACAGCGTATCGGCGCGAAGCCGACGTCAGCGGCGACAGCAGCGACCGGACCACCTTCTTGATCGGAGAAGTCACGCGAATCCTCGAGTCGCGCGGCGAAATCGACGAGGCGCTCGACTGGCTGCGCAGCCGAATCGCGACCCGCCCCGACGACCTCTTCAGCCTCTCGACCTGCGCGGATCTGGAGGAGAAGCTCGGGGATACCGAAGGCTTGATCGCCACCCTCGAGGCGCTCGAAGCCCTGCTGCATACCGATCTTCAGCTCGCAAACCTGCGTCGTCTCGCCGAGGCCTACGGCTCAATCGCGCGCACAGACGACGCACACGCCGCCTGGGAACGCGCGGTCGCGATCGACCCGACCGACGTCGAGTCGCTTCGAGCGCTCGCCGCTCACCTCGAGGCGGACGGCCGACTGAACGATCTCGCCGACATCCAGCGGCGCTTGGCCGACCTGCTGCCCGCGGAAGCGCGAGCAGAGTGCCTGGACGTACTCGCGACTCTGCTGGCGGACCGACTCGGCGATATCGATGGAGCGATCACCGTCCTCGCGCGGTTGAACCAGGAAGCGCACGCCCCCGACGATGCGCTCGAGCGCTACGAATTCCTGCTCGAGCGCGGTGAACGCTTCGAGGATCTCGTACGACACCTCGCGCAGCGAGCCACCGAAGTCGGAGACGGTTCCGCGGTGCTCGACCTGCGCCGCGCCAGGCTTCTGATCGACTTCCTCGACCGGCCGCGCGATGCAGTCGACGCCTATCACGCCGCCCGGCAACAGGCACCCGAGTCGAGCGAGGCTGCCGAAGGGCTCGAACGCGCGTTGCGGTCGGCGGGCGACATGGCCGGCCTCGCAACGTTCCTGGCCGAGCAGATGGAGGCGGAGGAGGAGCCGAACGCACGGGATGCCCTCGCGTTCGAACACGCGCAGCTACTCGAGGACGAACTCGACGATGTCCAGGGTGCCACCGACAGCTACCGACATCTGGCGGAATCCGCCGACAGCCCGGCACTGCGCCTACGCGCGACCGAACGCTTCGAGGCACTGTTGCTGCGATCTGAAGATTGGGCGGGTCTGCGCAACCACCTCGAAAACACACTCGCAGCCGCAGCCGAAGACACGCGGCCGGAATTGCACGAACGGCTCGCGAAATTGTGCGCGGACCAGCTCGATGACCCGGACAGCGCCCTCGAACACTTCGAGCAGGCCGCCGCTCTGGACCCGTCGCTGGCCGCGGTCTGGCGAGAACTCGCGCATCGCTACGAAGCTTCCGGACGAAACGCCGACCTGCTGGCCGCCTTAAAGGCCGAGCTCGCGACGAGCCCGGACCGCGACAGCGAACTAGCACTCCAGAGCCGCGCCGCGCAGCTGTGTGCTTTCGAGCTCGATGACCAGGAAGCTGCGCTCGCGCACTTCGAGCGCGTGCTCGAGATCGACCCCTCGCACCCGGCGGCCTCCGAGTTCGTGATCGATCGCTGCGAACGCGCAGGCGACTTCGACCGGGTGGTCGAGCTGCTCGAGATCCGCCTGTCTCGGCTGGATGCCGAACCACGAGACAGCCACGGCCCGTGGAGCGCGCAACGCTGCTCGCTGCGCGTGCGCATCGCCAAGATCCGCGCGAACGAGATCGACGACCTCGACGGCGCGATCGTCGTGCTCGAACCCGCTCTCAGCGAGATCGGCCCGACGGCAACAGTCGCAGAAGCGCTCGCAGAACTCTACCAGCGTGCCGAATTCACGGAAGACCTGATCGAACTCTGTCGCAGCGCTGCGACGGCCTGCGAAGTCGAAGCCGAGCGCGCGAACTGGTTCGTGCGCCTCGGCGACGTCCTGCGCGGCGAAGGTCGCGACCCCGACGCAGCCACAGCTTACCGGCAGGCACTGACAGACCGTCCCAATGACCGGGAGGTCCAGGCATCGCTGCGCGAGATCTACCGACGACTGCGAGAAGACGAACCACTGGTGCGACTGCTCGAGGTCGAACTCTCGCACCTCGCGGGTGCGGACGAGGTGCCGACGCGACTCGAAATTGCCGAAGTCTTGAGGCGAAGCCACGACCGCGGTGCGGAAGCACTGCTGCACCTGCGGAGGATTCTCGAGCTCGATCCCGGGCATCACGAAGCACTCGACCAGGCCCTCGAACTCGCGCCGAAGCTCGGCGCGAGTGATGCTCTCCTCGAGCTGCTCGACCAGGCACTCGGCCGCCCGTGTTCCGACACCGAGCGGGCCGCGTTGCTCGCACAGCGCGCCCAGCTCCTCGGCGACTCGCTGGATCGCCCCGCTCTCGCGATCGATGACTACCGCGAGGCGATCTCGCTCGACCCAACCCGCTCGGACGGCCGAATCGCGCTGAGGGCACTGCTCGTGGCGCGTTCCGACTGGGTCGCGGTGCTCGACTCGCTGTTCGAGGAAGCGAGCCGCGAGCGCGGCGAGGCCCGTGGCGCGCTGTTCGCGCAAGCGGCCGAACTCGCTTGGGAGCAGCTCGAGCCCGACGCGGCGTTGCCGTGGCTGATGCGACTGCGGGAAGAACGGCCACGAGACGCCGAGAACCTCGCACGCATCAGCGAAGTCCACCGCAGCGCGCGGCGCGCGGAGCCATTGCTGCGTGCACTCGCGGCTGAGATCCCGACTGCAGAGGCGCCGCTCGAACTCCATCGAGAACGCGCACGGATCTTCGAGAACGAACTCGGCTCGCTCGAGCGGGCGCTCGTCGCCCTCGAAGAAGCGCGTGCAGTGGATCTCGACAACGTCGAAACACTCCAGGATCTCGAGCGACTCTACCGGCTCACGGAACGTCACAGTGACCGGGCCGTGGTGTTGGAACAGCTGCTCGTGGGAGCGGGCGGCGACCGGCGCATCACTCTTCTCTGCGACGCTTCGGCATTGTACGAAAACCACCTTGGAGATCCCGAGCGAGCCGCAGCGCACCTGCTCACCGCAGTGGACATGTCGCGTGGCAGTACCCTCTACCCCAACCTGCTGAGTGCACTGGGGAGCGCCTTGCACGACACCGGACGCACCGACGCGTGGGCTCGTTGTGCCGAAGCGGAGCTGCACGCGCTCGACCCGGAGGCGCCGGTATTCTCCGACCGCCGGCGTGAGCTGCGACGCGAACTCGCAACCGCATATGAGCTGCGACTGGGCCGACCCGGCGCGGCGCTGTGTCACTTACGCGAGCTCGCCGATCTGAAATGGACCGAGACTCACGGGGCGGGAACCGGAGAACTCGATGCGATCGAATCCGCGTTACTGCGTTTACTGCGTGCCGAGGGTAGCTGGATCGAGTTCGAGACCCGGCTCGGCACACACGTCGAGCGGCATCCGGACGAGGTCGAAGCATGGCGAGAACTCGCGCGTGTGCGCGAGGAGCGCCTGCGCACGCCGGTTGCAGCAAATGAGGCCTATCGCGCCGTGCTCGCGCTGCGGCCGGACGACGTCGAATCCATCCGCGGTCTGCGGCGTTGCTCGGAGCTGGTCGGCGATTGGGAAGTCGTCGCCGAAGCGCTGCGTCTCGAGCTCGACCACGCAGACGACCTCTCCATGCGCGAGCGCACTGCGCTGCTCCGGCGCCTCGGGGACGTCAGCTGGGAGCGACTCGGGTCGACGACGCGCGCGAGCCGCGCATATGCGTCGGCACTCGAATGCAGCCCCGCCGACTTCGAAGCGCTGCGGTCCCACCAACGCCTGCTCGAAGCGATGGAGGACTGGTCCGGCGCGATCGACCTGTACGAGAGCGAAATCGAAATGCTCGGGAACGCCGAACCAGTTCGGCGCCGTGAAGCGTCGCTGCGCGCCGGCGAAATCGCACGGGATCACACCGGAGAAATCGAGCGCGCGCTGCGCAGATACCTATGCGCGGCGGAACTCGCCGCACTGTCCGTCGATCGGCGCGCCGAACTCGCAGAGCTGCATCGGCGCAACGGCGACCTCGAAGCCTACGCAGAGGTCTTCGATGACTGGTGCAACGACTCCGAAGCGCGAGCGGGTGCGGGGGACCACCGGCGGCTGTCGGAAGTCCTCGAACAACTCGGTCGTACTCCGAAAGCCCTCGCGAGCATCGAACGCGCGGCAGAACTCGAGGCGGAATCAGCCGAGGTCTGGGACTCCGTGGCGCGACTGCGAAATCAATGCGACGACCCGGACGGGGCCGCGGATGCCCTCGAACTCGCGGCGGAAAGGCTCCCTGATGCCGAGGCCTGCGCCCGGCTGCATCTCGCGGCCGCGTTGACCGAACCTCGGGATGCGGAGAAAGCACTCGATCGCTACCGCGCGGCGGCACGACGCGACTCGGCCGACGCAATGACCGCGGCTGCGCTCGCGCGCCTCTCTTCTGAACTCGGCGACTTCGCCGAGGCCGTCGAAATGGCCGAGCGCGCGCTCGACCTCGGCGAATCCGGAGGAAACCTCGACCCGGAGCTGCTGCGTGACACCGCGCTCGTCGGTGCTCGCGCAGCCCGCGAGCGCGGCAACGACGAAACCGCGGCACGCTTGTATTCGCGGGTGCTCGCCGACGCCCCGACGCACGCGGACGCACTGGCCGAATACGGCGAGACGCTCGCGGGACTCGGAGACCTGCTGGGCGCTCAGGCCGCGCTCGAAGCGCGCCTGGAGCGGGGAGAGTCCGACGACGCGCGCGCGCTGCACCTCTCGATGCTCGGCGCAGCACTCTGCGCGTCCGAAGATTTCGAGACCGCGCGAGTACGGCTCGAAGAGGCGGTCGAAATCGACCCCGAACTCGATCGCGCCCACCACGACCTGATTGCCGTCTACGAACGACTGGACCGCATCGACGATGGCATCGGGGCTCTCGAGCGCTGGGCCGACCTCGCCGAGGCCGCTCCGGATCGCGCCGCGCGCCTGCTGCGCGCGGCCGAATGGGAGCTTCGCTGCGACCATCGCGCCGAATCTGCCGAGCGGCATCTGCGCGACGCGATCGAAGCCGACACCGGAATCACACACGCCCAGGTGCTGCTCGCGGACCACCTATGGGATCAGGGCCGCGGCGACGAAGCCCTCGAAGTCACTTCACTCGCGCTCGAGGCCGTGCAGGATTCTGAAGCGCGCGGGAGCCTCACGCTGGTCCAGGGGCGCGCCTACGAAAAGCGTGGCGACCGCCGCGAAGCCGCCGAGGCATTCGGGATCGCGGCCCGCGAAAACCCGCGCAATATCGAAGCCGCACTTTCGAGCGCGCGCCTGCTACGCGGCCTCGGAGAATGGCAGCCGGCCGCCGACACCCTCGACGCATTCGCGATGAACCACCCGGGCGACGACGCAGGCGGCCAGGCCGACGTGCTGCAACAGCTCGGACGGCTCATGGCCGGGCCACTCGAAGATGTCGACGGCGCGATCTCGGCCTACCGGCGCGCCCTCGAACTCGAACCGGGGCGCATCGACACGCGCGCCGCACTGGCCGAGTTCCTGAGTCACCGTCCCGAAGACCGCGACGAAGCACTCGACCACCACGAGGCACTGCTCGCGGAGGACCCGACTCACGCGTCGTCGCTGCGCGTCCTGCTTCGGATCGCGCGCGAACAGCGGAACGAAGCGGCGATCGCGACCGGCCTCGGCGTGCTGCGCGCACTCGGCATCGCATCACCGCGCGAACTCGAGGAAGAGACACCGAGCACGACCTTGCACTGTGCCGGCAAGCGCGAGCTGGCCGACCCGCTCTGGGAGAAACTACGACGAATCGCGTCCGAAGCGTCGCGAGAAATCGCGCAAGCGCTCGAGGCCTCTCCGAGCCCGTCGGTCGACGGTCACGCCGACCCGGCCTCGACGTTCCGCGCCGCCGCAATCGCGGCGGAGGGCGAGATCAGCGCCGCGGCGCTGATTCCACTGACCGAACAGGAACTCGGCGAGGCGTTGACCGTCACCGCAGCCATCGCGCTCGACCCGGAACATATCCACGGCGATGGGCGACTCCTGAACGCGATGTCGAGTGCGATCCGACGACGACTGCGGCGACGAATTCGCAGGATCCTCGCAAACGAATCGCTCGAGCGGATCGCCGCGGTCGACTTCGGCGCCTGGCGCACCGAGGTCCGCGCACTCGCGAGCGCGATCGCACTCGACCAGACAGATGGCGACCTGCGGACGGCGCTCGCGGTGCTGATCTCCGAGGAATCGGATCGCCCCGTCCTCGATCTGCCCGCGGACGCAGACCTCACGCCGTACGTCGCGGCCTACCCGCTCGCGCAATCGCTGATGCGGCGCATCGTGCACACCTGGCTCGCGAGCCTCAAGTGAGACACGCGGCATGACGACGTCCGAAACAGAACGGCGGCGCCGCTACCGCAGACAGACCGTGCGCGTGCTGGTGGAGTATCTCTCCGACGCGGGGGTGTCGTGCGATACCGCGATCACGCTGGGAGCGGGTGGAATGTTCATCCAGACCGATGCTCCGCTACCGATCGACTCGATGATCAAACTGTCTTTCCAGCTCCCCGGCGGCTCGCTGCTGCACGAATTCGAAGGGCGCGTCGTATGGGCGAACCGCCCCTCCCGGGGTGCCTCCGGCGCACTCGGCATGGGGATCGGCTGGAGCGACCCACGCGCATCCCAACGCCTGGCCAACGAGATCGAGCACCTGGTAGGAATCGAAGACGCTCCAGCCTGATCGCCCGTCAGGCGGGAGCGGGGGCGGGCAAGAAGTCGAGGCCACGCGGCTCGCGTGAATCCGGGTCCTCGATCGACCATGCCTCGGGATGATCGACGATCGCCTCAACGAGTCTGTGGTGCAGCGCGTGGCCACCGCGCTCGACCTTGATGCGGGCTTGGATCGGCAGACCGAGCACCGCAAGGTCACCGTACAGATCGAGAACCTTATGGCGCACGAATTCGTCGGGCCAGCGCAACCCCTCGGCGTTCACGACCTGCTTCTCGTCGAGCACTACCGTGTTGGCGAGCGAGCCACCGCGTGCAAACCCCGCCTTCCGAAGCGACTGGACCTCGCGCAAAAAGCCGAAGGTCCTGGCCGCGGAGAGTTCGCGCTCGAAGTGCTCCTTGTCGGGCGCGTCCACGCGAAAGACCTGGCGGCCGATCGCGGGGTGATCGAACTCGACCGCGTACTTGACACGAAACGCGCGCGCGGGCTCGATGCGAATGCTGCGATCACCTTCGCGGATTTCGAGCGGCCGCCGAATTCGCAGCACCCGGCGTGCCGCGGATTGTTTGACCAGGCCCGCGGACCGCAGCAAGTAGACGAACGGCGCCGCGCTGCCGTCCATGATCGGCAACTCCGGCCCGTCGACATCGGCCCGGACATTGTCGATGCCGAGCCCGAACAACGCCGAGCAGAGATGCTCCACGGTGCTGACGGTGACTTCGCCATAGCCGAGCGTGGTCGATCGGCGAGTGGACTGCACGGCGGAGGGGCTCATGCGAATCAGCGTGTGATGTGCTCGATCCGTACGCGTGAACACCACGCCGGTATCGACCGGAGCCGGGCGCAGAGTCAACTGAACCGGTTGCCCACTGTGCAGCCCCGTGCCAATGCACGAAACCGTCTCTGCGATCGTCCTCTGTTTCACCGCGTCCCCCCTCCAAGGAACCGCGCGAACCGGTTCTGTCCCGACAAGCGCGACGGTCGGCTCGATGAATAGCAAGCATCGTGCCGTTCGGTGACGGGTCGAGAAACTTCTGGATCCGGCGGTTTTCCGTTCGAAAACCGGAAGTTCGGTATCTGACAGCGGAAACACCAATGGGGGCCTTTGGACACATCGAGCCCTGGATCGTGATCATTTAGTCACGATCGTGACGGTTTGGTCACACCGAACCCCTCAACCGGCCAGCGCCGCCTTGAGTTGGGTGAGGATCTCTCGCGCCGACTGGAAGCGCTCGGACGGATCCTTCTTCATGCAGCGCATGATGATGTCCACCAGCAGCTCCGGCACATTGGGTTCGATCTCGCGCGGGTCGGGCGGCGGTGTGTGGACGTGGTGGTACGGCAGGTTGCCCTCGATGAACGGCAGCCTGCCGGTCGCCATCTCGAATACCGAGACCCCCAGCGAGTAGATGTCGGTGCGGTGGTCGACGTTCTTCCCGAGTGTCTGCTCGGGGCTCATGTAGTAGGGCGTGCCCGACACCACGGTCGTGTGGTTGCGCACCTCCTCGATCACCTTCGCGAGGCCGAAATCCATGATCTTCGCCTTGCGATCACGCGCCCACATCGTATTCGCGGTCTTGATATCGCGATGAACGATCTTGTTGTCGTGCGCATATGCGAGGGCCTCGCTCATCTGGGCGAGTACGTGAACGATGCCGCCGGCCGAGATCTTGCCGCGGTGCTTCACGATTTCCTTCAGTGTATTGCCGTCGACGTATTCCATCGCGATGTAGTAGACGCCGTCCTGTTCGCCAGCGTCGAAGACGGTCACGATGTTCGGGTGGTTGAGTGAAGCCGCGCTCTTGGCTTCGCGCAGGAAGTTCTTCAGCGCCTGCGGATTCTCCTGCAGGCTGTCGGGCAGCACCTTGAACGCCACCACTCGGTCCAGCACGGTGTCCTGCGCCTTGTAGACCACCCCCATGCCGCCGCGGCCGAGAGTTCCGAGGATCTTGTAGCGACCCTCCCGCCCCGAGGTGCCGAGCCGCGGCTCATCGGTCGCGGCCATCTGGGCCTCGGCCTGCTTCCGGGTCTCTTCGAGCCGGGTCGTGACGTCCTCGTAGTTGAAGTCGAATGCGAGGATCTTCTCGTAGAGGTCGGTCGCCTGGCGCGCCTCGTCGTTCGACTCGTAGCAACGCGCGAGAGCGTAGAAGGCCTTGACGTTGCTGCGCGCAATCTCCTGGGATTCAGTCGCCTGGGTGAGCTTCTTCAACGCGAGCGGAAGCATTCCCCGCTCGCGGAAGATCTCGCCGAGCAGAGCCGAGGCTGCGACGAAATCGGCATGCTCGGGAGCAACCTCCTGGAGCGCGGTAATGGCTTCGTCGATGCGACCGCCGGCAATTTCGATCTCGCCAGCGCGCAGGAATTCGCCCGCCTTGAGGAGCATCTCGGACTCGCGCTCGACGTTGCCCGATAACGCGAAGTTCTCCGCGGCCTCTGCGTAGAGTCCCGCGCGTTCGTAGCTCTCGGCCGCGAGCGTCCGCTCACCTGCGACGGTGTACATCTCGGCTGCCTGAGCGCTGTCACCGAAGCGCTGGTATACCTCGGCCGCCTTCAGGTACTGCTCGAGCAGCCGGTAGAGATCCGCGGCCGCGAGCAGATCACCCGCCTCGATGAAGTGCTCGGCAGCAAGCTCCTCCTCGTTGCGGTCACGGTGGTATTCGGCGAGGTATCGGGCGGCCTCTTCCGTGCGACCGACCTTGCGCAGCTGCTCGGCTGCGCGCGTTACGTTCTTCGCCTTCAGGAACAGTTCAGCGGATTCTTCGTTCTGGCCGCGACGCAATGCGATCTCCGCAGCCTCTGCAAAGCAGCCGCCCCGCTGATAAACCGCCTGGGCGCGCTCATCGAGCTGGGCGCGTTCGAATAGACTGCCGGCCATGCTCACGAGCTTGCGGAGGTCCGCGGCCTTGCGCACATCGCCGCCGACGCCGACCGATTCGTCACGAATGACTTCCTCGAGGGACTCGGCCGCCTTCTCCCACTGCTCACACTTGACGAAGGCCTTGGCCGCGTGCCGCGCAAAGCCCGAAACCGAATAGGCGCGCGCAGCGTTCCGGAAATCCTTGGCCTTCTCGTACATCTCCGCGGCGACACTCAGGTCGCCGGCCTCTTCGTACGCCTCGGCGGAGCGACGCCATTCCTCCTGTTGAGCGAAGATCGTAGCGGCGCTCTCGTACAACCCCGCCTGGATATAGAGCTCCGCCGATTCGATGAAGCGATTCTGATCATGCCGGATCTCAGCAGCATGCTCGAAGCTTTCGCCATCGATGAAGTACTGCGCGGCTTCCTCGAACAGCCCGTGATTGAAGCAATGCTCGGCAGCCTCGAGTGGCCTACCCGACTTCGCCATCGACGCAGCAGCCTTGACGGCCCTCTTCTTTTCCTTTGGATCGACGTAGGCGGTCGTCTGCGGTTCCAGCGTCGACTCATCACCCTCATCGGGAACAGCCTTCCGCTTCCCGGGAAGCAGCATCGTGATCGTGAGCACCAGACCGAGCGGCGCGAAGCCGTAGAGCACGAGTGCGTGCGAAAGGAACGGGTCCATCCGGTTGACGAGATCCGCGGGCAGGAATTCGAGCAGACCGGAGCCGGCAGCCAGCAGACCACTCTCCACGAGTGAGCGCACCTGCATGACCGCGGTGTGGTCCGCCATGTACGCGCTCGCGAGCGCGAGGGCCCCCACCGCAACCAGTGCGAGCCCGATGCCGAGAGTCAGAATCCGAATCAACCGCTTCACCACCGCGACATCCTTCCCAGACCAGCGCGAATGCGCCGTCTACCCCAGTTTCTATCGGTCGGAAGGAGCAGCCCGTTGAGTCGCGGCCGGGCCGCAGACCGCTCGGCGAATGCGCACGGAACGGGATTCTCCGACTTTTCTGGAATTGGGAGCTCTGGCCGCACCACGGCCGACACGCGGCTAACGCCGACTGGCGAGGTGTTCGTGGGCGATGCGGGTGGCGACGCGGCCACGCGGGGTGCGGTCGAGGAAGCCCTGGTAGATCAGATACGGCTCGACGACGTCTTCCAGGGTGCCCTTGTCCTCGCCCGACCGCAGCCGCGAGCGTCTCGAGCCCGACCGGACCGCCGTCGAATTTTTCGATGAGCGTGTGGAGCAGTTTTCGGTCGAGCCGATCAAAGCCGGCCTCGTCGACCTCGAGCCGCTCCAGCGAGAAGCACGCGATCTCGTGCGAGATTTCGCCGCCGGGGCCACCGCGTACCTCGGCGAAGTCGCGCACGCGTCGCAACAGCCGGTTCGCGACCCGGGGCGTACCCCGCGACCGGCGCGAGATCTCGCATTGCGCCTCCGGCGCGATCTGGGCCCCCATCACCCGTGCGGCACGCTCGAGGATGCGTTCGAGATCGGCGGGGGGGTAGTACTCGAGCCGGGTCACCCAACCAAAGCGATCGCGCAGGGGCGAAGTGAGCATGCCCGCGCGCGTCGTCGCGCCGATCAGGGTGAAGCGCGGCAGATCGAGCCGGATCGACGAGGCGCCCGGGCCCTGGCCGATCACGATGTCGAGCTGAAAATCTTCCATCGCGGGGTAGAGGATCTCCTCGACTGCAGGCGATAGACGGTGGATCTCGTCGATGAAGAGCACGTCGCCGGGCTCGAGATTCGAGAGCAGCGCCGCCAGATCACCTGGGCGCTCGACCGCCGGGCCGCTCGTCACCCGCAGCTGAGCACCCATCTCCGTCGCGACGACGTGCGCGAGGGAGGTCTTGCCGAGCCCGGGCGGGCCGTGGAACAGCAGATGATCGAGCGACTCCTTGCGCTCGCGCGCCGCACGAATGAAGACACCGAGGTTCTCGCGCAGGCGGTCCTGACCGATCATCTCATTGAGCGAACGCGGGCGCAGACGCTCCTCGATACTCGCCTCGCCCGGCTTCACGGCGGCCTCGATATCCCCTCGCGCGTCCTGCTCCACGCTCACGACTTCACCAGCATCTTGAGTGAGCCACGTACCAGGTCCTCCAGCGTTGGCGCGTCACCCGAGGCATCCACTGCACCGGCGAGCGCACGCTCGGCCTGGGACTTCGGATAGCCGAGATTGACGAGCGCCGACAGCGTCTGCTCCTGGAGCGCTTCCGCGACCTCGGCCGCGGGCGCGGACGCCCCGGCACTCACACCGCCGACCGCGGCCGCGAGTTCGGCGGTGCGGTCGCGGAGGTCGACCAGGATACGTTCGGCGAGCTTGCTCCCCACACCGGGCGCCGACCGAAGCACGGCGACATCGCTCCGGTGGATCGCGGCCAGCAGATCCGGCGGGGAGATTCCCGAGAGAATCGTCTGCGCGAGCCGCGGACCGACCCGATTCGCGCGCAACAGCAGGTCGAACGCGACCCGCTCGCCGCGCGACGCGAAGCCGAAGAGCTGGAGCGACCCCTCGGGCGCGTGGGTGTAGATGTGGAGCACGACGGTCTTTCCGAGGTTGGGCAGCTGCGTAAACGTCGACAGCGGAATCAGCACCTCGTAACCAACGCCGCGAACATCGACCACCACGCGTGTCGGCGAGAGTTCCAGGAGCACTCCCTCGAGGCGCGCGATCACCGCGCACGCCTGGCGTTGAACGTGACGGCCTTCGCGCGCGGCCCGCGGCGCCTGGAGCCGACACCCACGCCCAGCGCTTCGAGCCGCCCCGCGTTCGCATACGCGATCGCCGCGGCAAGCGCGTCGGCGGCATCACTCGCGGGCACCCGGTCGAGCAACAACAGCCGCTTTACCATCGACTTCACCTGCTGCTTCGTCGCCCGCCCATTGCCGGTCACGGACCGTTTGATACGGGCCGGGGTGTATTCGTTGACCGGCACGCCCGCCCGCGCCACTGCGGCGAGAATCGCGCCGCGCGCCTGGCCGAGCACGAGCGCCGAACGCGGGCTTGCAGCGACGAACACCTCTTCGACCACGCTGGAGTCCGGCAGATGCTGTGCGATCACATCCGAGAGGGTGGTGTAGAGCTGGTCGAGCCGCGACGCCAGCGGAGCGCCTGCGACCGGCCGAATGACGCCGTGCGCGATGTGGACGAGCTTACCCTCCCGACGCTCGATGACGCCGTAACCGGTCGCCGAAGAGCCGGGGTCGATCCCAAGGATCCGCATGCGCTTCTCCTCGGAGGAACATCAGCCGTTTCACCGCGTCAACGCCACAGCACGTGGGAAGGAAGGCCGTGCCGGCCGCTAACCCGCGAGCCGCGCCATCTCCTCATTGGAGATGTCGAAGTTCGCGTACACATTCTGTACATCATCCAGATCGTCGAGTGCGTCGGAGAGCCGGAGCATCCGCTCCGCCTCGTCGCCCTCGATCTTCACCTGGGTCGTGGGCTCCATCGTGATCTCGGCTGCAACCGACACGAATCCCGCCTCCTCGAGCGCGCGCTTGACGGACTCGAAATTCGGCACGGTCGTCGCCACCTCGAGTGTGCCGTCCGACTCGACGACGTCCTCGGCACCCGCGTCGAGTGCGGCCTCCATCAACGCGTCGGAATCGATGCCCGACAGCTCGAAAGTAATCATGCCCTGCTTCTTGAACAGGTAGCCCACGCAGCCGCTCGAGCCGAGGTTACCGCCATGCTTGGTCAGCACGTGGCGTACCTCGCCGACGGTGCGGTTCTTGTTGTCGGTCAGGACTTCGACATAGACCGCCGTGCCGCCGGGCCCGTAGCCCTCGTAGACCCCCTCGTCGTAGGTCTCGGAGGCGTCGCCCCCCATGCCCTTCTTGATGCCCCGGGTGATGTTGTCCTTCGGCATGTTGGCCTGGCGGGCCTTCTCGACCGCGAGCCGCAGCCGCGGGTTGGAGTCGACCTCGCCGCCGCCGATGCGAGCAGCCGTCGCGATTTCACGAATCAGCTTCGTGAAGATCTTGCCGCGCTTCGCGTCCGCGGCGCCCTTCTTGCGCTTGATGGTGGACCACTTGGAGTGACCGGACATGGCAAACCCTGGAGATTGCAGGGTAAATAGCACTCGCGAGCGACCGGGCCAAGGTCGTGGGGATACCAAGCTACAGATCCACGCCCGGCTTCGACCCATCCGGCTCGAGCTGCCGTACCGGAACGCCCCCCTCGCCGCCGCGGGGCTCAGGATGGGCCGCGATTTGCCGATGAATGAAGGAGGAAGGCGTGGGGAGCGCGAGCCGCCCCAGGCACTGTGGGAGGAGTGCGCCCCCCATGGGAGATTGATGGCCGCATCGGGGTGACGTCGCCATGTCCGAGATCGCAATCGGAATCGACCTGGGAACCAGCAACTCGTGCGTCGCCGTGATGCAGAACGGCAAAGTGGAAGTCCTCCCCAACGCCTACGGCGAAGCCACGACCGCCAGCGTCGTGGCCTTTCGCGAGGACGGCGGGATCAACGTCGGGAACGCCGCCAAGGCGAACATCATCCATTGCCCCGATCGGACGGTGCACTCCTCGAAGCGCCTGATCGGACGCTACTTCTTCTCGCAAGAGGTGAAGAAGGCTCAGGCCATCTGCTCGTATCAGATCATCGAGGCAGAGAACCACGGGCTGCGAATCCAGGTCGGCGAAGAGTGCTTCTCGCTGCCCGAGATCGCAGCGATGATCCTGTCAGAAATGAAATCCATCGCGGAGGCCCGGATCGGCCAACCCGTCACCAAGGCTGTGATTGCCGTCCCCGCGTACTTCAACGACAACCAGCGCCAGGCCACCAAGGATGCGGGACGCATCGCGGGGCTCGAAGTGCTGCGGATCCTGAACGAGCCGACCGCCGCGGCGCTGTCGTACGGCTTCGGCCGTGGCCTGTCGCAGCGCGTCGCGGTTTGGGACCTCGGTGGCGGCACCTTCGACATCTCGGTGCTCGAAATCGGCGACGACGTCTTCGAGGTGCTCTCCACCGCGGGAGACACCTTCCTCGGTGGCGAGGATTTCGACGACCGCCTCATCGACCTGCTCGCCGACGAGTTTGCCGTTCGCACGGGCATCAACCTGCGCAACGACCCGTTCGCCCTCGAGAAGCTCAAAGTCGCCGCCGAGGGCGCCAAGAAGGGATTATCACTGGAGTCAGAAGTCGAGATTCGCATCCCGGACGTGATTACGGACGAGAACGGCGAGAGCCACTCGATCGAGCGCAGCCTCACGTCAATCGAATACGCGGCGCTCGTAAACGACCTGGTCCAGACCACTTTCAAGGTCTGCGACGAAGCGCTCCAGCAAGCCGGCGTCGTCGCGCGCGACCTGGATGGCGTGATGCTGGTAGGCGGCCCGACGCGACTGCCGCTGATCCGCGACACCGTCCGGGAGTACTTCCAGCAGGAGCCGCGCGAGGGCATCGACCCCGACCGGGTCGTCGCAATGGGAGCCGCGATCCACGCCGCCTCGCTCGTGAGCCCGGATCAGGAAGCCTACCTGCTCGACGTCACACCGCTGTCGTTGCGAATCGGCATCGTGGGTGGGCTCGCCGAGAAGGTGATCGAACGCAACACCCCGGTCCCGATCGAGCAGACCCGCACCTTCACGACCTTCAAGGACGGGCAGGAGTCCGTCGAGATCAAGGTCTTCCAGGGCGAGTCCCAGGAGGCTGAGGATAACGAGTTGCTCGGGCAGTTCTCGTTCGCGGATTTCGACAAGGGAGCCCGCGGCGAAGTCGAAATCGACGTCACCTTCGAGATCAACACCGACGGCATCGTGAGCGTGACGGCGACCGATCGGGCGACCGGTCGGGCCGCCTCCACGCGCATCACCCTCTCGTCGGGCCTGTCGGAGGACGAACTCGATGACATCATCGATCAGGGTCGCACCGATCGAATCGAGCAGACCCCGGTCCTGGACGAAAATGACCATGTGATCGGCGCGATCCCACTGAAGAGCATCCCTGCAGATACGCCGGTGATCTTCGAAGAAACCCGCGCGTCGAAGACCAAGCTGCTCGACGACGACAGCGATCTGATCGAAGAAGGCGATATCTTGCCGCTCGACGAAGCGCCCGCAGTCCCGGAAGCGGCACCGGTGACGGCCGCCCCTGCCGAAGGACCGACGGGAGAAAGCGGTGAAGCGCCCCAGCTGAAGTCCGAGCCATCAGCATTCGACCTGAGCGAGAAGACCGCTCAGGTGAACTCCAGCGACCCCGACGAGATCGCGGCCTTTTCGGGCAACTTCGCCGAGAAAGCCGTCGACCCGATCGCGATCAGCACCGAGGATGAAGGCGACGAACTCGACCTGATCGATCTCGACGACGACGCCGAGGATCTGGACCTGCTCGGGGGAGACGATGAGGACGACCTCGGCGGACCGATCCTCGAACTCGGTCGCGACGCCGAACTCGCCGACACCGAGCCGGTGATGACGAAGGACGAGTTGTTCGAGACGCCTGGTACCGACCTGTCGGCGCTCGACGACGACTCCGAGGAGCCTCGCTAGCCCGTGCCCGAGATGGCCCCGACCGAGATCAAAGCGCTCGCCCGTATCATCGATGAGCTCGACTATTACCAGCTGCTCCACCTCAAGCCAAACGCGAGTCCGCGAGACGTCAAGCTCGCCTTCCACTCGACGTCCCGGGTCTTCCACCCGGACGCGAACCGGCATCTCGACAGCGACCTCCGGTCGGCCGTGGGCGACATCGCAAAGCGAGTCACCGAGGCGTATCAGGTGCTGCGGGACGCGCGACGCAGGGGCGCCTACGACGACCAGCTCGGATCGGGCGGCGGCTCGCGCATCCGCCTTGCCGAAGCTCTGACAGCGGGCAGCCGACAGGACACCGAAACACGCCAGGGCCGAACGCCCCAGGGCCGCCAGTACTTCAATCTGGCGAACCTGGATGCGAAGCGGGGCGACTGGGCCGCCGCCGCTCGGCAGTTGCAGACAGCGCTCACCTTCGAGCCGGACAACGAGTTCTTCAAGTCCGAGCTGAAAGCCGCCCGCGAAAAAGCCCGCTAGCCAAGAGTCCCGAGGACACCTCGCCCGAGACACGCCCGGCACGTCCCCGAATCCGATATTCGCGAGCTCGAGCAGGAACGCGGATCGGCTCGGGGGGCCCTTCCGCGCCCTTCAAACGGTTGCGAAAGGGCCCCCCGAGCCGATCCGCTTTTGCAGGAGCCCCCGATAAGTCAACTGAGGGGTAGCGCGAGGCGGGGGGTGCCTTTCGCGGCGTTCAAAAGGGCGCGGAAGGCACCCCCGCCTCGTGCGGGTCTCGATTCGTCGTCGTATTTGACAGCCGTATGGGTCCGCTGGCATGCTCCGGATCCGGTTGACACGAATGTCAATCGTCTCAACGCGACGGCGATAAGGAATCAGTGGATCATGGCGGATGATGCTGCGGCGAAGGCGCCGCTCCCGGTCGTACCTTACTTGAAGATCCCCGCGGACGGGGCGCCCTTCCTCGAAGCGCGGCAATGCAGTGGTTGTGGGAAGATCTTCCTTACCGAGCGGAACACCTGCGCGCACTGCGGCGAGAGCGGCCTGATGCAGGCAAAGCCGCTCGCCGACACCGGTTCGCTCTACGTCTACTCAATCGTCCACCGTTCGTTCCCGGGCGTTGCGGTCCCCTATGTGTCGGCAATCGTCGATCTCGACGGCGGAGGAACGGTGAAGGGCAACCTGATCAACATCGACCCCGATCCCGAGAAGATCCGCATGGGGATGCCGGTCGAGGTGGTCTACCAGATCGCGCCGACGAAGGACGCCGACGGCAACGAGTACCTGACCTACTACTTCCAGCCGGCTGCTTGAGCGGGCGGAGACAACGGGAGCAACAGCAATGAGCGACGTCTACGTCCTCGGTATCGACATGATCAAGTTCGGGCGTTACCCGGAGAAGAATGTCCGCCAGCTCGGCGCCGAAGCGGCGCAGCTCGCGCTCGCCGACGCGAATCTGACGATCCACGACATGGAGGCCCTCTACTCGGGCAATCTGATGCAGGCCGGCGCGATGGTCGGTCAGGGAATCCTCCAGGAGATCGGCCAGACCGGCATTGCAGTCACGAATTCCGCGAATGCGTGCGCAACCGGCGCAACCGCGTTCCGCGAGGGCTGGACAGCGATCAAGGCCGGCCTCTACGACCTCGTCCTGGTGGTCGGTTCGGAGCAGCTCGGAAAGATGGGGCTCCTCGGGGGCGGGGGCAGCCGCAAGGGAATCCCCAAGGAAGGCCTGCTCGGATCGCAGACGATGCCTGCAGTCTTCGCCGAAGCCGGGCAGGAGCACGCGCGCAAGTACGGCACGACGTTCGAGCAGTTCGCCAAGGTATCGGTGAAGAACCACCAGCATTCGGTCAAGAACCCGAAGTCGATGTACCAGAAGGAAACGCCGCTCGAGATGGTGATGGGCGCGGAGATGATCGCGTACCCGAATACGAAATTGATGTGTTCGGTCAACGTCGACGGCGCTGCGGCAGCAGTGCTCGCCTCGGAGAAGAAGGCGCGCGAGCTCGGCATGGGGCGCGCGGTGCGGGTGAAGGCCTCGGTACTCACGAGCGACCCGTTCACCGACCGCGACCTGGTGATGCCCGACGTCAATACCTGCACTCGCCTCGCAGCCAAGCAGGCCTATGAAACCGCCGGCGTCGGCCCCGAAGACATCGACCTCGTCGAACTGCACGACTGCTTCGCCACCGCCGAGATCCTCCACTACGAGAACCTCGGCCTGTGCGGCGACGGTGAGGCCGGCAAGTTGATCGACGAAGGCGTCACCTGGCACGGTGGCCAGACCCCAGTGAACGTGTCGGGCGGATTGCTGTCGAAGGGGCACCCGCTCGGAGCCACGGGTGTCGCGAATATCTACGAAGTCTCGACGCACCTCCGGGGCGAGGCGGGTGCGCGCCAGGTCGAAAACGCGAAGGTCGGTCTGACCCACGTCATCGGACTCGGGAGCGCCTGCGGAATCCACATCCTCGAGAAGGCCTAGGAGAGAGCAACGCGAAGCGTTGGTCTCGACGACGCGGAAGCTCTGGCCGCAAAGCGGCCAGAACGCAGCTAGGCGCATTCCTCACCCGAGTACGACCTGGGACGAGAACTCTGCTCGTTGCGGAATCGAGCCGTCAACCCCAGGGTCCGCTTGCCCCCGGGTGGACGGCCTCTTATTCTGCCGGGCGTGAACTACCGGTTTCTGATCTCTGCACTCCTGGTTGCCAATCTCATCGCCTGCGATCGACCGAACGCCGACGCCGACGCCGCAGAGGGCGAAACGCCCAATGCAACCGTAAAGCTCGCAGCCGCGGAATCACCGCCCCCGGCGAAGAAAGCGGCCAAGAGGCCCGCAGCAAAGCCCGTTCGAAAAGAGCGGCCCTTGCCGGCATTCTCGGGCTTCACACTCGACCGCAAGAAGATCTCGGTCTCCGAACTGCTCGGCAAGCGGCTCATGATCTTCTTCTTCAACCCGGAAGTGAAGAACGCCGAGATCGTCGCGACCGCGAAGCACGGATTCGACTTCCCAATCATCGACGATCCGAGCGCGAAGATCGCGCGGCAGTTGGGCCTGCAGGTACCGATTGCGATCATCGGCGCGGATTCCGAGGGCTACGTCACGTTCGGCATGGGGCAGTTCCCGAGCGATGGCCCCGACGACACCCGGGTGATCGAGAACATGCTGCGCGCGTCGCTTCGATTACCGGAGCTCGCAAGCAACTCGGAGCCCGAGCTCGGCACACGGCCGGAAGCCCCGAATTTCGAGATCGAGATCCTCGACAGCGACGAAGGCTTCGAACTCGCCGCGCAACGCGGCAAGCCGGTGATGCTGATCTTCTTCCTCCACACCTGCCCTCACTGCCACGATGCGATGGCCGCGATGAAGCAGGCCATCAACGAGATGCCCGAGGCGAATCGGCCCGCGATGATCGGCATCGAGGTGACCGGGCGGACCGCAGCCGTGCGCGCAAAGCTCTCCGAGCTCTCGCTCGATTTCTTCCCGACCGGCTTCGACCATGACGGCAGCATCCGGGCCGCTTTCGGCGTATTCGGCGGCGTACCCGACACCTTCCTGATCGATGCGCAGGGCCGCATCGCCGCACACATCCAGGGCTGGCGAGACGAATCGGACTCGCCGCTGCTGCGCATGCGGTTGGCGCAGCTCGGGGGAGCGCCGGTGCCGATGCTGCTGCGCTCGAAGGGCTACAGTGGAAACGAAGCGTGCGGTGTCTGTCACGAAAGCGAGCACGCCACCTGGATGCTGACCGAGCACGCGCGCGCGTTCGACACGCTGGTGAAGCACGGCAAGACAAACGACGCCGAGTGCGTGAGCTGCCACGTCGTAGGCTACGACGAGCTCGGCGGCTTCGAGGGGCAGGACACGCCGCAGCTGGAGAACGTCGGCTGCGAGACGTGCCACGGTCGCGGCGGCGGCCATCTCTCGCCGGAGTTCGTCAAGATCCTCGACTACACCAGCATCTGCGTGACCTGCCACGACACCAAGCATTCGCTCGGTTTCGAATACGCCACCTTCCTGCCGAAGATCTCGCATGCAGCCAACAAGCACGTGCTCGCTCTGCCGCTCGAGGAGAAGCGCAAGATCCTGGCCGAGCGCGGTCTGCGGCGCAGCAATCTGCTTCCGACGGCTGCGAAGATCGTGGGCTCCGACGCCTGCCAGAGCTGCCACCAGACCGAGTACGAGATCTGGCGGAAGAGCGGCCACGCCCGTGCGGGTGAGTCGCTCACGAAAAAGGGCTCCGAAGGCGACCAGAACTGCCTCGCTTGCCACACGACCGGATACGGGCTCGACGGCGGCTTCGCAAAAGGGGCTGAACTGGCTGCACACGCGGACCGCGGACGGGTCGGCTGCGAATCGTGCCACGGGCCGGGCGGCGACCACATCGGTGAGGAGACGCCGAAGTTCGGCAGCATCGTCGCACTCGGCGACAAGTGCGACTCCTGCGTGATTCTCCAGATCTGCGGCAGCTGCCACGACGACGCCAACGATCCGGGCTTCGAATTCGAGGTGGAGGCGAAGATCGAACAGGAGCGCCACGGCACGACCGAGCCCGGCACCGGCACACCCAAGCTCGCCAACGAGAAATTCGAGGGAAGCTGAGCGCGATGGAGCGGCCGCTGGCAGACGAAGCACGAGCCTTGATCGCGTCGGCCCGCCTGCTGCTGGAAGACTTCATCGAAGAGGGTGTCCACAGCTTCGAGCGCGCCGTACCCACCGCAGATACCACGGCCATGCACGCCGAGCGCGCGCGATCGAAGCCACTCGAAACCGCGCGAGAGCCGGTTCGCACTGCCGCTCCGCCGGCGTCGGGCATTGCGAGCGCAACACCTTCGGTCGAACTCCCGGACGAGATCGTGTGGAGCGCGCAGCCGACGCTCGAAGAAGTACGGAACGAACTCGGCGAATGCACCCGCTGCGGCCTCGCGGTGGGACGCAACCGGATCGTCTTTGGCGACGGCAACCCCGAGGCCGACCTGATGTTCGTCGGCGAAGGCCCGGGCCAGGAAGAAGATCGCCGCGGCCTGCCGTTCGTAGGCAAGGCAGGCGAACTTCTCACACAGATGATCGAGAAGGGCCTCGAAACCCCGCGCAGCGACGTCTACATCTGCAATATCGTGAAGTGCCGACCGCCAAACAACCGCACGCCCCTCGAAGCTGAGATCGCAAGCTGCCGTCCGTTCCTCGACGCCCAGATCGCCGCGGTGAAGCCGAAGGTAATCGTCGCGCTCGGAAAACCCGCGTCCAGCCTGCTCTTGGGCCGCGACGTCGCGATCACCCGCATCCGCGGCAACTGGTTCGAATATCGCGGCATCCCCCTGATGCCGACGCTGCACCCGGCGTACATCCTGCGCCAGTACACGCCCGAAAACCGCCGCCACGTCTGGGAAGACTTGAAGGCCGCGCTCGCCAGGAGCCGAGAATGACGAACAGTCCGCGAAGAACGGCGAGCGGCTAGAACGGGCGCTCGGGCACCGCCGCGCTCTGGTCTTCGCGAAATTTCTCGAGCTTGGCGCGTACCTCGGCGTCGCCGCGCGCGATGATCGCGCCCGCGAACAGGCCCGCGTTCTTCGCGCCCGCCTTGCCGATCGCAAACGTCGCCACCGGGATCCCACCGGGCATCTGTACCGTGGCGAGCAGCGCATCGAGCCCCTGCAATGCCGAGCTGTCGATCGGAACGCCGAGCACCGGCAGCAGCGTGTGGGCCGCGGTCACGCCCGCGAGGTGGGCCGCCGCGCCCGCCCCGCAGATCACCACCTCGATGCCATCCGCCTCGGCGGCCGCCAAGAACTTCGTGAGGCGGTCGGGCGTGCGGTGTGCGGAGATCACACGCACGTCGCACGCGACTCCGAGCCCCTCGAGGGCCTCTTCCGCGGGGCGCATCGTGTCCCAGTCGTTCTTGCTGCCCATGATGATCGCAACCCTGGCGTTGGCCACACGACTCCCCTTCCACTCTCGGTTGATCGGGACCAGAGTGTAGGGGCCGCGTGGACGAAATGGGATAGGCTCGGGACCGCTGGGAGGAAGACGCCGGAAATGGCCCGTCCGAAACAGGAAGTGCGGCGGATCTCGGCCCGGACGGAGCTGTGCGGGATCGTGCTCCACCCCGCCGGCCACACGCGCTCGCCGGCGATGCACAACGCCGCGTTCGCAGAAGCCGGGATCGACGCGGTCTACCTTGCCTTCGACGTCCACCCGGATCAGCTCGAAGACGCGCTGGTGGCTGCGCGCGCGCTCGGTGTACGCCAGCTGGCCGTGTCGCTACCCCACAAGGAGGCCGTGCTCGCCCATCTCGACGAGGTCGAAACCTGCGCACGCGCAATCGGCGCGGTCAACACCGTCACGCTGCGCGACGGGCGACTCGTCGGAACGAATACCGACTGGATCGGCGCCGTGCACGCACTCGAGCGCAACGTCGAGCTCGCGGGAGCCAGGGTGATCGTACTCGGCGCAGGCGGGACTGCGCGCGCACTGGTGTACGGGCTGGTCGAGCGCGGAGCCCTCGTGACCGTGCTGAACCGGACACCGGAACGTGCGCAGGTGCTCGCCGACGATCTCGGCGCCGTGGGCGCGGGACCGCTCCGAGATCTCGCGCAGACCCCGCACGAGGTACTCGTCAACACGACTTCGGTCGGCCTGCGCACGGACGACTCACCCGTGCCGGCTGCAGATCTGCTTGCGGAGTCGCTCGTGATGGACGTCGTCTACGACCCCGAAGAGACGCGCCTGCTGCGCGACGCGCGGACTCGCGGAGCCAGCACGATCACGGGCAAATGGATGCTCGTCTACCAGGCGGCCGAGCAGTTCCGCGATTGGACCGGGCGCGAAGCGCCCTTGGACGTGATGGCCAGTGCCTTCGATGAAGCGGGGGGGAGCTGAGCGACACCGAAGCAGACGCCAAGCCGGCGGAGGCGCCAGCCGCTATTCGGCCAGAGCTTCTGCGTCGTTGCGCGAAACGCTTCTAGTCCACGAAGCTCCACTTCGCCTTGTTCTCTTTGACCTGCTCCGGACTCGGCTTGTCCAACTCGACCACTTCGGGAACCGAGAAGTCATCCTTGACGTCGATCATCTTCGCATTCAGATCGGTGTCGTCACCAAAGACGGTCGGTACCTGCTCGTCCTCGAAGATCGCTTCCCAGGGGCACTCCGGCTCGCAGACGCCGCAGTTGATGCACTCCTCGGGATCGATGTACAGCTGGTTCGGGAAGGCCGCGGAGTCATCCCCGTCATAACCGTAGATACAGTCAACAGGGCAGACCTCCACACAAGACTGGTCGACACAATCTCGGCAGAGCCGCGTAATTACCCAGGCCATGAATTCCTCTCAGGATTTCGGGACCGCGAGCCAGGCACCCCCGCCCGGCTCCGTAGTCACCGCTATTTCAGCTTTGTCTCTTTGTAGACGACGTGCTTTCGAACGACGGGATCATACTTCTTGAGTTCGAGTTTTCCCGGCGTATTCGTCTTGTTCTTGATCGTCGTGTAGAAATGCCCGGTACCGGCACTCGACTCGAGCTTGATCTTCTCGCGCTTGCCTTTCTTGGCCATCGCCTGCTTCCTCGACCCCGCTGGGGGATCTCTAGCTGGTGGGATCCGGAACGGTCTCGCCGCTCTTCGCGAACACGCGGATGCGGCGGTCTCCGTCCCGCTGGATACGCACTCGGGAGGGGCCTCCGGCTCCTGTGTCGACGAGCATCACATTCGATGCATCGATCGAACCTTCCTGCTCCACGATCCCACCGGCACGGGCGCCTGAGCGCCCGGGCTTGAGGTGCCGCTTCTGCATTCGGACCTTCTCGACGCGGACCTTGCCGGCCTTCACGTTCACACTGAGAACGCGGCCCTGCTTGCCGCGATCCGCGCCCGCGATCACCTGGACCAGGTCGCCTTCTCGAATTCGACGAATCATCTTTGAACTGCCTCCGGAGAACGCTTATGGATGCGTCAGCCGGGGCCTCCAGTCAACCCCTCCCCGGGGGAAATTGTAATAAAGGAAGGTTTTTCGCCAGCTTCTGGCAAAACCCTTCCGCCCGAGGGATATTCCGCGCCGATGAGGATGCGGCGGTGAGAAAATTCGCGCTGGCCCTGACGACCGGGGTCGCGATGCTCGCCGCCTGCGTCGCGTACCTGCCGGAGCGCTACGCGGTCAACCTTCCGCTGCGCAGCCTTTTCGGGGGCGCCGGGGTGCCGCCCGAGGACGAATTCCGAAGCCGGATCGAGGTCCCGCCAGGTTTCGAGATCGGCATCTGGGCCTCCGACATCGCGGGCGCGCGCGGGCTGCGCTTCACCGAATTCGGCGAACTGCTCGTGAGCACCCCGAGCCGCGGCGAAATCCTGCGCCTCGACCGCGACGACGACGGCGACGGGCGATCGGACGGCCGGGAGGTGCTGCTGGCCGACCTCGATAGGCCCCACGGCATGGATCTGCGCGACGGTTGGCTCTATGTCGCCGAAACCGGTGCCGTCGGCCGGGTGCAGCTCGACACCACCCAGCGTGTCGCAATGGGCGAATACGAGCGCGTGGTCAGCGACCTCCCGAGCGGAGGCGCGCATTGGACCCGCACGATCCGCTTCGGGCCCGACGGCTGGATGTACCTCTCGATCGGCTCGAGCTGCAACGCCTGCATCGAAGACGACCCACGGCGTGCAGCGATCGTGCGTTACCGACCCGACGGCAGCGGCGAGCAGATCTTCGCCACTGGACTGCGCAACTCGGTCGGCTTCGACTGGCACCCGGTCACGGGCGCTCTCTACGCAAACGATAACGGCCGCGACCTGCTGGGCGATGACTTTCCGCCTTGTGAGCTCAACCAGGCAGTCGAAGGCGGCTTCTACGGATGGCCGTTCGCCAACGGTGCCAACATCCCCGACCCCGACCTCGGCGAGGGGAAGGCGGCGCGGATCGCCGAGGCGATCCCGCCGGTTCACGACTACCCCGCCCACAACGCCCCGCTCGGACTCACGTTCCTGCGCGGCGCCAAGCTGCCGCTGGCGTACCGCAACACGGCGCTATCGGCGCTGCACGGGTCGTGGAACCGCTCGAGCAAGGATGGTTACAAGGTGGTGTCGCTGCACTGGCACGAGGGCGGCGCAATCGAACAGCGGGACTTCGTGACCGGCTTCGAACGCGACGAGAACGTCATCGGCCGGCCGGTCGACATCGCCGAAGGTCCGGATGGCGCGATCTACATCTCGGATGACTACGCCGGCGCAATCTACCGGGTCGTTCACCTGGGTTCGCGGCGAACGTTCGCGGTCGCGCGCTGATGACGACTCTCCGGACGAATCGGGAATCGAGCGAGGACACTTAATGCCGAAGACCGCGCTGATCCTGTCCTCGGGCCGGACCGGAACGCAGTTCCTGGCCCACTACTTCGACGCCAACTATCACGACGTCGTCGCACTCCACGAACCGCCGCCCGCACGCTGGCTCCGCTTCGCGTCGCACGCCCACCTGCGTGGCTCGTTGTCCGACGACCGGATACGCTCTCTGCTCGCGTGGAAACGCCGGCATTACGACGACCGACTCGACACGGACTTCTACATCGAGTCGAACCCGTTCCTGTCCGGACTCATCGACGTCATCGGCAACGTCTGGGACGCGCCGATCGTGATCCACGTCGTGCGTGATCCGCGCGACGCCGTGCGTTCGTCGCTCAATCACGGGACGGGCAGCGGCTTCAAGGGCATCGCGAACCGGCTGATCCCGTTCTGGTATCCGGACGTTCGGCGGATCCTCGCACTCGACCACGCTCCCAGCTGGATCGAACACGCTGCGGGCGTCTGGGCGATCATGAACCAACGGCTCTGTGACGCGGCGCCGCGCTACCCCCACTACCACCGATTGCGTTACGAGGATCTCTTCGACGATTCACACTCGGGCCTGCGTGCGCTGTGCACGATCCTCGGGCTTCCGTATCGCGAGCGTGGAACCGCGGTGACTCCGGGGGCGCGCATGAACCAGAGCCGGCTTGCGGTGCTACCGGACTGGCGCGAATGGAACCAACAGCAGTGCCTTTCCCTCGACCGGATCTGCGCGCCGCTGATGCGCGAGTTCGGCTACGGCGACGAACCCGAATGGCGGGAACGCATCGCGCGAGGGACCGCCGATGGCTGACTCCGTCGCCGCCCCCCCGGCTGTGCCGACCGGCTGGCGTCGCTGGCTCGTCGCGGGGCTCACGATTGCGGCGCTGGTCGTGCTCGTGGCCTTCCTTGCCCGCAATCACCGCTACATCGCGGAGCATTGGGCGCTGCGCCCCGATGCCATCCTCGCGATCGCGCTGCTGACGGTTGCCACACTCGCACTGCGCGGTCTGGCAAACCGCGAGTTGTTCTCACGACTCGGGATCATCGCCTCGGCGAGCGACTGGTTCCAACTCGTCACCGTAAGCTCATTTACCAACTACCTGCCGTTGTCCGCGGGCATGCTGGCCAAAGCCATCTTCCTGAAGCGCGTCCACCTACTGCCCTACGGCACGTTCGCACTCGGGCAGCTCGCGCTGCTGGTCGTGATCATGTCGACCAACGGTGCAGTCGGACTCGCGACGCTGGGCCTTGCGTTTCCCGAACAACTCACGGGAATCGTCGGCACAGGCTTCGTGGTGATGATCGCTGCAGGCACGCTGATGTTCCTGCCCGAACCACTGCTGCGCCGAATCCCCGAGCGCTTATACGCCGCCACGAAAGACGGTGTGCCGCAGCTTCGCCGCGCGTGGCCGACAGTCGCCTTGCTCCAGTTCGGGATCCTGATGGCGTCCTCGGCGGGACTCGCGATCGCGTTCGACATGGGCGCCTCCGACATCGGTTTCGCGCCGTGCGTCATCTTCACCGCGGCATCGATGCTGACCCGTCTGTTTTCGATCACGCCGGGGGCGATCGGGATTCGCGAATTCCTGATCGGCGGCCTCGCCTATCTGACCGGATTCGAGTTGCGCGACGCCGTGATCGCGGCGACGGCGACGCGCACCGTCGAAGTCGCCGTCGTCTTCGTCCTCGGCGGTCTCTTCACGCGTCGCCTGTCCAGCCAGGTGGTCTCCTCGTACGACGAGCGAGAACCAGGTGGTGACTGTTAGGAGCCCGGAAACACCAAGTGTTCCCCGCAACAACGCGGAAGCCTTGGCCGCGCAGCAGCCGAAACGCAGCTAGCGCTCGCGGCGAAGCACCAGGCCAACCACCGCAAGGTCGAAGAACGGTCGACCTATTCTTCCACGCAAGAGGTTGTGCAGCCCCGCGCGAGAGAAGAAGCGCCAGGGCAACGCTTCGGGCTGATTGCGCCGGAACCATTGGGTGCGCAGCACTTCGTCGGATCCGGAAAGAACCACTGGATCGAGGTACTTCGGGTTCGCGAACGCCGTCAGCGGAGTGAATTCCTCTTCGAGCAGCGCAATCATCCGCTTGGCTGATTCGACCGGGATGTCGCGGTCACCCGCGACCGAAACGTCGAAGGTGAGCAACAACGAGCCACCGATCTTCAGGCAGCGCCGAAACTCGCGCACGATTTCTGCCGGAGACTTCGTGTGCTCGAGCACGCTGATGCAGCAGAGGTAGTCGAAGGTCTCGTCCGCATAGGTCATCTTCGACAGGTCCTGCTCGGTAAACTCGATCGCTAGGTCGTGCTGCGCCGCGATTTCGTCGTATTTCGGCCCGATCGAAGCATCGAGATCACAGGCATCGACCTCGAAACCGCGCTGCGCAAGCAGCGGCGCGAAGAAACGGAAGCCGCTGCCCGCGTCGAGGATCCGTTTCCCCGAGGCCTGCGTCGGCAGATTCGCGAGTACGAACGGGTACTCCCACTGGCGGCTCCAATCGAAGCGTGCCTCACCCGTGAAAGTTTCGTTCTCCTGGAGGCAGATCCGCAGCATTCGCCGGAGTTCGGAACTCTCGAGATCGGCGTGCAGCGCAAAGCCGTTGCGGTTCGGAAATCCGGGATCGCCGCTGGACATGAGGGCTTCAGTTCTCCACGCCGTCGCGGACATACGCTAGAGCGGAATCGATGATGATGTCCGAAGGACGGTTCGGGTTCCCCGTCGGTGTCTGCCGATGGGCGTCGAAATGTAGCGTGAAGTCGCGGATTACACGCCGATCGTAATTCGACAGTACAACGTTCGCCCCCAGGCCCTCCTCGCGCTCGGTGGCCTTGCGCAGCAGAAGGCACGGTACGCCGAGATATGAGCTCTCCTCCTGGATACTGCCGCCGTCCGTGACGACGAAGTCGGCGCGCTGAAGCAGCGCGAAGAAGTCGAAATAGGTGTAGCGGGGACGCAGTTCGATGCTCGGATTCTCGGCCAATCGCGCGCGCAGCCCGAAACGCTGGAGCTGAGCGTCTGTCGGCGGGTGCAGGATGAACAGACAGGGCTTCGTCTCGGCGATCTCTTCGAGGATCTCGATCAGCCGCACGAAACGGTCACGCCGGAAGATGTTTTCATAACGGTGGAGGCTCACGAGGGCGAACGGCTCGCTGGGCAGATGGTCACTGCGCAGCGGCACACGCGCCGCGAGCGCGACGGTATCGGCGAGGGTGTTCGCGAAGGTATTCACTTTTTCGCGGCGGTAGGCTGCGACGTTGTCGATCGCCCACTGCCCCGGGCAATAGAGAACGTGGCTCAGACGAAATGTGAGAAGCCGCGTGATCTCCTCCGGGAACGGGTGGAAGATGTCGAACGATCGCAGCCCGGACTCGACATGTCCGACTCGCAGGCGGGCCACGCGACCCATCAATGCACCGAGAAGCGTCGAGAAGGTGTCGCCGTGCACGAGCACGATACCCCGTGCATCATCTCCGAAGATCCTCTTTCGCGCGACCAGGCACTGGAACAGGATCCGAAGCAGCCACAGCGCCATCTGCGGCAGCGAAACGATGTCGCGACCCGAATGCAATACGATATCCGGCTGTTCGAGCCCGAATTCCTCGAGCATCTCCGACATCGTGGCCTGATGCTGGCCGGTGTGAATGAAGCGGTACGGGACGTCGCGCTCCATCAGGCGCACCATTACCGGCGCCATCTTCACCAACTGAGCCTTCGTCCCCAGGACGATGTGAATCGTCATCGTAGGCGCACGGACTCCGGCATTGCGACGAGTTCAATCCCTCCGCGTCGTACGGCGGGCTCCGCGCTCGCGCTCGCGGTAGAGGAGTTCTTCCAGGTAGATCCGGTGCCGGTTCAGCATGTCGCCGATCAGCCCCGTGACGAAGACCAGCAACGCGAGCATGAGCCCGGCGGCGCCGGAGAAACCCGCCCACTTGTGAGGCGAGAACTGCCCGCTACCGAGATAGTGGATTCCGAGAAACGCGAGCAACCCGAGAGCGATGATCGCGAGCGAACCGGCAACCGAACCGAAGAAGAGCATCGGCCGATAGTCGCGGTAGCAGCGAAAGATGATGCCGCTGGTGTTGAGGGCGTAGCGCCAGAGGTTGTTCGCCACTCGACTCTCGCCGAATTCTCGCTCACCCCGCACGGCGACCGGCACCTCGACGATCCGCATCCGCTTGAACGCGAGATTCAGGAATACCTCCTGCGTATAGGTGAAGCGTCCGATCGGATTCAAGTTCAACGCGGCACGGCGGCTATAACATCGCATCCCGCACGACACGTCGTAGAAAGTCTGGCCGGCGAGCCGCGACACGAGACGCGCCACGACGCCGTTGCCCCAGCGTTTCATGAACGGCATCTCGGGGATCAGCGCCGGGTCGCTGAAGCGCGAAGCACTCGCGAAATCGGCGCGCCCGCTCTGTACGGGTTCGACGAGCAACGGGATGTCTGCCGGGTCGAATTGGCCATCGGCATCGATGGTCACCATGAAATCAGCGGCGACATCGATCGCATGGCGCAGTGCGGTGCCGAACGCAGCGCCGACGCCCTGGGGCGTCTCGTGGCGCAGTACCGTCGCCCCGGCGGCCTCGGCTTCCGCACCGGTACGATCACGGCTGCCGTCGTCGACGACCAGTATGTCGACGCGCGATATGCCCGGCAGATCTCGTGGGATCGCGCGAATCACCCCACCGACGGTCTTCTCCTCATCGAGGGCAGGCAGGACGACGAGCAGCACCAACCCCGGAGAGGCCGAAGGAGCGCGCGCGTCGGTCGGATCCGCGGGAGTGGCCATCAATAGTGAGTATCGCGGGGAAAAGCGTTCATCGCATCCGGCAGGCCACCGGCAAGTCAGACGAGTCGGGCTCGGCAGGCTCAGAGCTCGAGCATCTGGGCGACCCGTTCACGCTGCCGGGTTGCGTCTCCGAGCCATGACTCGTCACTCTTTGCCCGCTTGAAGTACAGGTGGCAGTCGTATTCCCAGGTAAAGCCGACTCCCCCGTGGATCTGGATGTTCTCCGCGGAGGCGTGGCGGTAGACATCATTCACGTAGGCTTTTGCCATCGCAGCCGTCATCGGCGCCTCGTCGTTGGCTTCGGACGCCGCCCAGGCGGCGTAATAGGTGAGCGACTTCGCCGACTCGACCTCCAGCAGCATGTCGGCGCACTTGTGCTTGATCGCCTGGTTGGTCTCCAGGCACTTCTCGGCGCCGCCGGTCATCTCGGCCGAGATCATCACGCGACCGCGATCCAGCACCCGCGCGATGGTCGAACCGGCGTCCGTATCGCCGCCCAGCAACGCCTCGGCAGGTAACGCAACGCCGTCGAACGACACGGCGTAGAGCGGGCGCAACAGGTCCATCGACGCCATCTCTTCGATCTCGACGCCGTCACTCGTGCGCGGCACCAGGAACAGTCCGAGGCCTTCCTCGTCCGGCGCACCGGTCTTCGCGACCACCACGAGCAGGTCTACGCTCGCGGCGTCCGGAACGAAGAGCTTGCGCCCATCGAGCCGCCAGCGGTCGCCGTCCATGCAAGCACGCAGGTTCAGGTCGGCAGACTCCTCGCTGCCGCGTTCTTCGGTGATCGCCAGCGTTCCCGTCACCCGGCCATCACAGATCTGCGACAGCCAGGCCTGCTGCTGCGCCTCGTCCCCGGCCTCGAGAATCGCGACCCCCGCGAGTACGGTCGGGATGAAAGGAACCGGCGCGAGTGAGCGGCCGAGTTCCTCCAGCACGACACAGAGTTCGACCATGCCCATCCCGGCGCCACCGACACCCTCGGGGAATGCGAGACCGGGCCACCCCAGTTCAGCCATCCGCCGCCAGATCTCGAGCGCGGTATGCTCATCGCCTTCCATCACTTCGCGAACTCGCGTCATCGGCGCGCAGTCCACGAGGAAGTCGCGGGCGGTCTTGCGCAGCAGCTCCTGCTCTTCGCTGAAACCAAAGTTCATCGAACCCTCAGGGGCACATTCATGGTTTCTGACACTCTATCAGATTCTCGAATCCCGGGTCAATCTAGCGGAGCCGAATTCGATGCCTGCTACAGTGCCGCCATGCGCCCGCTGCGAACAAGAAAGATGCCGTGGTGGACGGTGGTATTAGCAGTGTGGTTGCTCGTGGCCGGAACCGCCGCAGCCGAATCGGCACTACGCCTGCCTTACCCCGACAAATTCGGACTCATTCCCGCGTCGACCTACGACACGAACTACAACCGTGTCGGCGACGCGCATCTCGTGCTGGAAAACCTGAGCGAGAACCGGGTTCGTATCGTCGTCGAGAGCGGAATCGACGGCGGCGCACGCACGATCGCGACGGCAGAACTCGAGCCGATCGAAGACGGCCGCTTCCTCCGACTGCTCAGGCAGGAGTCGCGTTCGATCGACGCCGAAGGCGTCCCCCTCGGCGTGTTGACGATCGATCATCAGAATGGCGTTGCCAGCTGCGAGAAGGGTGGAAGCGGAGACGTGAAGACCCAACGGCTGACGCTTCCCGATCAAGATCGGGTCGCGAATGTCCCACTGAACCTGCTCTTCCAACCGCTGGTCGATGGCAGCACGGATCGATTGAATTTCCAGCTGCTGCTGTGCCGCTTCGGAGCCCGCCTGATCGACATCGACGCGCGCGTCGTGTCGAAGGAAGGCGATTCGCCAAACATGAGGCGATTCATCGAGGTCGAGTACCAGCCGAATTTCGGGAAATTCGTATCCCTCATCGCGCAGAACCTGATGCCACGACTGTCGGTCTGGTTCGACCCACGCACGTCCAACTCGTGGATCGCGCACCGCGTGCCGCTCTACTCGAAAGGCCCCGAGGTGCTCGTGATCCGCGACGCCATCGCGGACGCCTGGCTCGCGCAGCGCAATTAGCCGCTCACGAGGCTAGAACGCCGGAAACACGAAGTGTTTCCCGGGGACGGACGCGCCGGATACCGCTGCCCTGCGCGCCATCAGCGTGGCGTATTGGCGGGGCTGCTTCCGGCCGTGAAGGGCGTGGTGTCCACGACCTGCAGGCTGGTGCCTCCGACCATCACGAGATGACGCCCGGCGAAGGACATCCGGTTCAACGCCTCGAGGCCGACCATGTCAATAGTGTGAGCATCGGCCACGTTCGAGACCAGCAGGCCGCGATCACTCAGCAGGTAGAGTCGCCCGCGCAGAACGATCGCGTCACGGATTTCACCACGGTCGACCCTCGTAATGCGTGATCGGATCCGCGGTGCCATCGGCCGGGAGACATCGACGAGCAGAACGTCCTCGTCCCCCATCACGACCAGCGTGGTTCCCCAGACCCGAATCCGCCCGGGGCCAAAGCCACTGCTGATCCGCAGTTCGTTCTCGGCCTTCTTTCGCATCAGCATTGGCAGGGACGATGTAAAGAGAGATGAGCCGACGACGAAGTAGACACGTCCGCCGTGCATGGCCGCGCCCAGAACGGCCTGGTCGACGAGCTGCTGCGGCTGATTCGAGCCGGATTCGAGCAGCATCAGGCCGCGGCTGCCCGCGAGCAGGATTCCGTCTCCGGTGCTTTCGACCGCGACGATGCTGCCGATCGTGGCGCGGTCGAGACTCAGGATCCGCTTTGGGCCGCCAGCGGTCAGCTCGACGAGTTCGAATCCGTCCCCACCGAAAATCGCGATCCGACCGTTGATGCTCCGTACGCCCTCCCATCTCGTGAGATCTCTCGGACGTACATAGCGCGAGATCACCTGGGGCTCCGCGGGGTCGCTGAGGTCGACGAGTTCGAAGCTCCCGTCCTCGAACAGTACCGCGGCGTGGTAATCGATCATCTCGACTGCGACGCCGGACTTCTTCACGTCGAACTCGGTGTGTGTCGCGAGGTGATTGCTCCAGGTCGCGTCCGCGAAGAAGAACGAATTCCAGTAGCTGTGGCCCGAGGCGCCGAGTGCAATGGACTGGTCGTCCTTGTAGTCGGAAAGCGCCACTTTGTGGCTGAACTCATCGCTGCGAATCGGATCCGTGTCGCCCGGCCGTGTGAGCGTGACTTTCGTAGTCGCAACGATGCCAGCGGAGGACGACAGCCCTTCGCTCATCTCGGCGCGGACCTTGGCCTCGTGGTGCTCGATCGTGAGCAGCGCGTCGACCTCCGCTGCACGGGGATCGGTTGCACCCTCGAGGCGGATGAGCCTGACCTGCGATTTCGCGTAGTGAGCCCCTGCCCGCTCCGCGAAAGTTCTCGTCAGCTGTGGCGCACCCGGCGTGCCGGGATCGACCACCAGAATCAGGCCGATGCTTCGGATCTGGCGCTGGCGCCGCGTCTGGATCAGCGACACGCTGCGAAGAGCCTCGTCGGCGAAATCACTCGTCGGATGGCGATCGGCGAAGGCCGCCAGCTCGGACGGATCACCCGAGAATCCGCGCTCGACAAGGTACTCGGCGTTGCCCCTTGCGCGATCGACGTGCGTGCTGTCGGGAAAATCAGCGAGAAATTCGCGGTAGGCTTCGACCGTTCCACGGGCCCGGACCTGCTCGAAGACCCGATCTTCGACGATCGGCCGAAGTTCCTGGTTGAGCGGGCTATTCGGGTACTTCGCGCGCCACTCCGCGTAGCTTTCGGCAGTCGGGTGCTTCTTGAGCCGGGAAAACGCGAGCCGCTCCTTCGCCTCGTCAGCATGCGGCGAACGTGGATTCTCGCGCAGAAAGCGGTGATAACCACCCGGCGAGTCCTTTTTCAGCGCCCGGTCCCAATGCTTGCTGCTCGACGCGCAGCCAAAAGCAAGCAGGACAACGATGACCATGACGGCAGGGCGACGGATCGATCTCACGGCGAATTCCTCCGGCTATTGGATCGGGTCCTCAGGCGGGACTCTTGAGCCGCGCCGCCATCGCCAAGAGCCGTCCCAACGCTGTTCCGAGGCTTCGAACCTGCATGGAATCTTCCTGGATCACGAGACACCGGACTGCAGCGATTTCGCGAAGCGTCGGCGTCGGCGTCGGCATCGCATCCGCCGGCAGCCGCCTCGCCCTATCGTGCTTCACAAGCGGTGCAGCGCACCTGCTCACGCCGCCCCTGGGCCTCCTGGAGCTCCCATCCACTCATCGTGACGTGGTAGCCTGAGCGGGCGAGCCCCGACGAAGAAGGGAGAACAAGATGGGCGAACGATTTCTCGATCGAACGGTCTTGGTCACCGGAGCGTCCTCCGGAGTCGGTGAAGCCGCCGCTCGGCAGTTTGCCGCCGAAGGCGCGCGGGTATTGCTCGTCGCGCGGACCGCATCGGCGCTCGACGCAATCGCCAAGGAGATCGGCGAGCGAGCGATCGCAATTCCGACCGACGTTTCCGATGGCGAACAGGTCCAAGCACTGGTCGACCGCGTGCTGTATGACGTCGGCGACCTCCACGTGTTGGTCAACAACGCGGGATTCAACCACCGCGGTGAACTCCTCGATACCGATCCGGCCGCGCTCTCACACATCATCGACGTCAACCTGAAGGCGCCGATCCTGCTGACACGGGCGTTTCTCCCCCACCTCGTAAAGCACGCGAAGGCGAACGTGGTGAACGTCGCATCGATCGCGGGCCAGGTTCCGCTGCCCGGCGAGGCCACCTATTGCGCGTCGAAGTTCGGGCTGCGCGGGTTCAGCATGTCGATCGCAGAAGAGCTGCGCAAAACGTCGGTTCGGGTCTCGCTGGTCTCGCCCGGCCCGATCGACACCGGTTTCCTGACCGACGACATCGACGCGGTACCCGACCTGGTCTTCTCACAGCCGATGAGCACTGCCGAGGAAGTTGCGCGGGCGGTACTGGACTGCGCCCACGACGGGCGGCTGGAACGCACATTGCCCCGGCTATCCGGAACGTTGGCGACTGCGGGCTATCTGATGCCCGACTTGCCGCGCCTGCTGCGACCGATCCTGGAATCGCAGGGTCGCCGCGCCAAGGCGAAGTACCGGAAGGACTGATGTACGAGCAGCTACGAGAAGTCTGGCAAGAGCTGACCGCGCCCGGCGCCCTCTTCGAGGTCCACCAGGTCGTAACACACGGCGTTCCGGTTCGGGCCTATGCATCGGCGCCGTCCTCGCTTCGCGAGGTGTGGCTGGGCTCCGCCGGCCACGACGACAAGGAATACCTCGTCTACCAAGACGAGCGATGGACCTTCAGCAAGGCGCACCGCGACGTGACGTCGATCGCCTCGTGGCTGGTAGAGCGCGGCATCGGGCCCGGCGATCGCGTTGCGATCGCGATGCGCAACTACCCCGAATGGATGCTCGCCTATTGGGCGACGATCTCGATCGGGGCGACCTGCGTGGGAATGAACGCGTGGTGGACCGGGCCCGAACTGGCATACGGGCTCACCGACGCCGACCCGAAGGTCCTGATCTGCGACGGTGAACGCCTCGAGCGCATACTGCCGCATGCTGCAGAGCTCGGTTCCCGCGAGCTGATTGCGGTGCGCGCCGCCGAGCCGCTTCCCGACCGCGCGATCGCATGGTCGGAACTCCTCGGGCACGATGCCTCTCTCCCCGACCTGACCATCGACCCGGACTCGGACGCGTGCATCTTCTACACCTCGGGTACTACCGGACGACCCAAGGGCGCACAGCTCACGCACCGCGGCTGCGTGAACAACCTCTACAGCCTGATGTTCTGGAACATGGCCGCAGCCGCGGCGAGTGCTCGTGCGAAGGGTCCGAGCAGCAGTTCCGACGATCCCACTCCCCTGAAAATAGTCTCGTTGGTCTGCACGCCGCTCTTCCACGTGACTGCGAACAACTGTGTGGCGCATTCAGCGACGCTCGCAGGCGGCAAGCTGATTTTCATGTACAAGTGGAACGCAGGCCACGCGCTCGAATTGATCGAACGCGAGCGCGTCACGCATCTGAGCGGCGTTCCGACGATGTCGCGCGAACTGCTCGCCCACTCCGATTTCGAAAAGACCGACACCTCGAGCCTGAAATCACTTGGTGGCGGCGGCGCCCAGATCCAGCCGGATCTCGTCGACAAGATCGACCGCTTCGTCGCGACGGCGCGGCCGACGACCGGTTACGGGATGACGGAGACATGCGGAATCATCACTGCAAACTCTGCAGACTACTTCGTCGACAAGCCCGCGAGCGCGGGGCCCGCCATGCCCGTCTTCGAAACGAAGTGCGTCGACCAGGACGGCAAGGATGTCGGACCGGGCGAGATCGGCGAGCTGTGCGTTCGCGGCGCACAGGTCATTCGCGGATACCTCAATCGCCCGGAAGCGACCGCCGAGGCAATCCAAGACGGCTGGCTCCGAACCGGGGATGTCGCGCGGATCGACGAAGACGGATTCATCTTCATCGTCGACCGCGCCAAGGACATGGTGCTGCGCGGCGGTGAGAACGTCTACTGCGCAGACGTCGAAGCGACCATTGCAAGCCACGTCGCGGTGCTCGAGTGCGCGGTATTCGGTGTCGAGGATGAACGCCTCGGAGAAGAGGTTGCGGCCGCGGTCCACGCCGACCCGAAATCCGGGCTCAACGCCGAAGCACTGCGTGCATTCTGTGCGGAAAATCTCGCGAATTACAAGATCCCGCGATACCTGTGGCTACTCGACGAGCCGCTGCCGCGAAATGCGAGCGGGAAATTCCTGAAGAAGCAGCTGCGAGCCGACCTCGACCCGGCCGACGCGCAATAGCGAAAACTGGCTCCGCTTCGGACGCGGTACCGCGAACTTCACGATGCTCTCGCGTGTCGACCCCACGTAGTGGCGGGGCGTACGGATACACCAACGTGCGAAGAGAACTGGAGATCCCCATGATGAAGAACCGGCAGAGTTTCGCCTTCTCGTTCCTGATCACCTTCTGGCTGATCGCTTGTGGCAGCGGAGACACCGAGACGCCGGCAGCCGCACAATCGGCCTCCGCTCCGAACGAGGCCGCCGCCGTACAGAGTGACCCGGCCGCAGCCGACGAAGCGACTCCGGCGCCCGCGGCGCAAGACGAGGCCGCTGAAGAGACGACCGCCGCCGAAGGCGAGGAACCGGATCTCGACGAGAGCGACCTCACACACGGTGGAAGCATCGAGATCAAAGAGTATTCGGTGGCGTTCATCGGCAGCGCCAGCCTCGGCAAGGGAACGCTGCGCGTGGGCGGTGCAGCGCACCCCTTCCGGATCGGCGGCCTCGGCCTTGGTGGCATCGGAATCGCGTCGATCGACGCGCGCGGGAACGTCTACAACCTCCACGACCTCGGCGATTTCCCAGGCGCGTTCGGAAAAGCCCGAGTCGGGGCCACGGCGGCAGACAAGGGCAAGGGCAAGTTGTGGCTCAAGAACACCAAGGGCGTGGTGATCGAGCTCTGGTCCGAGATGGAGGGCCTCGCGCTCACGCTCGGCGTTGACGGCATCGTGGTGCAATGGGAGGCCGACTACCAGAGCGGCCTACAGGACGTGCAAGATGGAACGCAGAAGGCCTGGGACGACACCAAGACGGGAACCCGCAAGGCGATCGATGCCATGAAGAAGCCTTTCGAGTAGAGCGGTCGGGCTTCACGTCGTTCTGCGAACCGCCCGCTCTTCATTGAACCGGGTAGCGGTAGAGCCCGATGTTGACGAGTGCGAGGCCGACGAGAACGCAATCTCCCGCAATCCGAACGGGAACCGAGCTTGCGCCGACGAGGTTCCGGCCGCGCGCGAGATGCACGCCGAAGATTGGCACCAGCGACAGTACGAAGAAGGCCTTCACCGTGCTGTAGAACGGAACTTCGAGTGAGAACAAGAGCAGCGCCGTGAGGCTCCATGCGGGGACCGCGACCAACAGGAAGTCGACACTCTGAAAAGGCCGCGCGATTGTGCGGCGGGTCGACTCGACGAATCCGACCACGATCAGGATCGTGGGCCAGAGTGCAAGCAACAGCGCGAACGCACTCCAGATCGGCAATCGGACGTCGCCCGGGTTCAGGAAACTCTGGAAGGGGTCGCTCCACATCGATACGTAGATACCATCCGGCCACGACAGCCACGGCGCGTGTTCGATCGGTTGTAGGAAGAGTCGACCGAAGGCGAAGTAGTAGCTCGGCGTCCGGTAACCCGGGTCCTGCTCGTACGCAAAGCCGGTGGCGGTGTCCCAGTTCCCGACGAACGGATCCCCGAACTGCGTCAGATTGCGCAGGTACAACCAGCCCGACAAGGCGAGGACCGGGATGAGGAAGGCTAGAATCGGGCGCCACTCGAGACGAGACTCGCCTCCGAACAGACTCCGACTCGCCAACAGGAGCACCGCACTTGCGACGGTGAAGAGTGCGGTGTACTTCGACAAAAGCGCGAGCGCGCAGAGCAGACCCGCCAGGATGGCAATGCGCGGAACGCGGATGTCACGCACGGTAGCGACGAAGCAAAACGCGAGTGCGATTGCGAACGCGGAAAAAGTCTCGTTGCTGATCATCGGGCTGCAATAGAGCAGCATCGGGAGGAATGCCGCGAACGCAGTCGCGACCACGCGAGATGCTTCGTCTTCGAACAGGTGACGGGAAAGCCACCACGTGAGAAGTACGAGCCCGAAGCCCGCGGCAGCCCCTAGAAACTGGACTGCCTTGAGTGCTGCTTCGCGGTTCTCCGCCCCACCCGCGCTGCTGTACACCGCGGCCGCGAGAAAATAGTAACCGGGCGGCTGATACATCTGGAAACCATCCCGGGGGTCGGGTACGCGCCAGCCGTCCGCCACCGCTTCGACATACTCGATGTGGTTCTCGCCATCGAAGTATGTGCGCTGGTGCGGATAGTGGATGGCATTCCAGGCGTGACAGCCGAACGCGACCACGAGAACGACAGTCGATGCGATGCGTCTGGGCGACGTACGGGCTGCCGACCGATCGATTCCCGGACGAGTACTGGCCGGTCGGCGAATCAACGCCCAGGCGACAGCGCCAATCAGCAACACCATCCAGGCGAACACCACGACCGCAGCACCCCCTTGCCCCGCCCATTGCACGAGCGCACCCGGTTCGTGTCGGCGAAACTCGAAATCCCTGGGCACTTCGGCCATCGGCGGCACAGCAGGCCGCGCGCGAAGCGGGTCGGAGGCCGATGTCGCCTGCCATGCACCGGGCGTACGCAACGCTTCTGGCGCGGTCACCATCAATGCTGCAACGCTGCCCGGATTGTGGACCCGGACGACGAGTTCATTACGCCCGCGTCGAAGGTGCGGTGCAAGGTCGACCCGAATCGCGTGCTTCCAGTGGTCGGGCGCCGTCAGAGCGACATTGACCCCGTTCACCTTCAGCACCGCGTCGGTGAACGCCAAATACACGATCTCGAGTCGTTTCGGCGGGACCGACATCTCGAATTCGAGCGAGAACGAAATATCGTCGGAAACCGGCCCACCGCGCATATTGCGAACGTGGTGATCGGGTGCAAGCACCCAATTCGCACCAGCCCGCGGCGTCAGGAATTCAATTCGGGGGTTCCAGAGCGCCTGTGCGGCGAGATAGAACAGCGGTAGAATGAAGACAACGATGACGAACAATACTCGGCCGTGTGATTCGCTTCGCTCCACCGGTCAGTCGCTGTAGCCCAACGCGCGCAGCCCAGACCTCTGCTCGTCACTGAGGTCGCCGTCGGGCCGCTCATCCCACACGGTCAACGGGTGCGCGCGGAGCAGGCCGTCGAGGCGCTCGCGCACATCGCGTTCGGTTGCAGAACGGTCGATCTGCTGCTGCTCGTCGGTGGCGGATTCGTAGAGTTCGAGGACGTCGCGTCGATCACCCGCCAGCAGCGTCCACCCCTGGGTCGTCATCGCGGCGTGGTGCCGCTTTCGCCGCCAGACCGAGGTGACGAGCGGGTCGCCGTGCAGCTCACTCAGCGCAGCGTCGCCCTCCGCGGAGACGGCCGCCACAGGCGGCCCCATGCTCCGGGCGTGCGATGCCCCCGAAATCTCACGCGCGTCATCGATTCCCGCTAGTTCGAGGACCGTCGGGCCGACATCGACGAGCTCGATGATCGACGCGACACGTGTGCCGCCCCCCAACCCGCCGGGCTTCCGCAAGATCAACGGCACGTGGATCTGTTCGCGATAGAGCGTGAACATATGAAATAAACTGCCATGATCCATGAATTCTTCGCCGTGATCCGACAGCAACACCACGATCGAATCCTCGTACGCGCCGATCGCACGCAGATGGTCGAGCAACCGACCGACCTCCGCATCCGCGGTCGCGACTTCGGCGTCGTAGAGCGACTGCAGGTGCTCGATATCCGCCGGTCCGATCTCGAGTTCCCCGCGGACTATCTCCTGTAGCTGTTCCGTCGAACCATCGATCGGCCCGTCGTAATCGGCGACGAAGCGATCCCTGAACGGCGCGGGCGGGTCGTAGCTCGAATGCGGGTCCATATAGTGCACGTACAGAAAGAACGGGTCGGCGCGATTTTCTGCGAGCAGCGAGAACACCCGCTCGGTGACTTCGCCACCCGCAACCGAGTTGGTGCCGTAGATCTCGGCCTTCTCACCGGGTTCAGGCGGCCGCGAGAGCACCTCGAAGGTGTCGAAATCGCGGCTGAACCCCTTGTTCGGGCTGATGAAGGTAAAGTTTGCCGATACCCCGAGAGTCGTGTAACCGGTTGCGCGAAACACACCGGCGAGTGTCGGAAGCGCATCGCCGAGCGAAGACTTGAAATCCACCATCCCATGCTGCGATGGGTACATCGACGTGAAGAGGGACGCGATCGACGGACCGGTCCACGAAGATTGGGATACAGCATTCTCGAAAAGACAGGACTCGCGCGCCAGTGCATCAATGTTCGGCGACGTCGGACGCGAGTAACCGTAGCTGCCGAGACGATCAGCCCGTAAGGTATCGATCACGATCATCACCACGTTCGGCGGAGGTGCGGGCGCGGAACACGCGGCGGAAGTGAGAGCCGCGAGTGCGAGCAGCGGTGCCCGGATGCCGTCCATCCGAATGGACCGAGGTCGCGCGCGACCATCACGGCGGAGCATTCAGCGCCTCACTGCCAGAGGCCGAGCTCGAGGCGGCGATCGAGCGCCCGCAGCTGCGCCGATTCGGCGTATTCGGACACGAGTTCGATCGTCAAAGCATCGCCGCGCTTCGAGCGGATCAATACCTCGACGAGATCGCGCTCGGCAG
>JAFDEI010000208.1 GCA_019310425.1 Deltaproteobacteria bacterium
GGCGAGTTTCTCCACCGGGCGGATCCGGGCGAGTTGCGCAGCTGGGTCGGGGTCGAGGATGTCTAGCGTGGCGCGTGCCTCCGCCCCGCTCGCCCTTGCTGAGGCGGAGCGCGTTGTCACCGAGGCGGTGGACTGCGGCCGGCTCGCGTCAGCCTACGCCGAGCGGCTCGGGAACAGCCTGCGCGTGCCGGGTGTGCTCGATACCCTGCTCGCAGGCGCCTTCGAGAGCAAACGACGCGGCCACGGCGACATCGTCAGCGTTTCGCGCAACCTCTTCATCCCACTCACGAATCTCTGTCGCGACCGCTGTGCGTATTGCACCTTCGCGAAGCAGCCCGACGACCCGGCTGCGAAGACCTACGGCCTCGACGAGGTTGCCGAAGTCGTGCGCGACGCGGTTCGCATGGGCTGTATCGAGGCGCTGTTCTGCCTCGGCGACAAGCCCGAGATCGCGTACAAATCGCATCGCGCCTGGCTGGCGGAGCGAGGCCTCGCGACCACGGCCGAGCACCTCGTGCAGGCCTGCCAGGTTGCGTTCGAGGGCGGCATGTTGCCGCACACCAATGCGGGCATCCTGAGTGCTGCGGAAATGACGCAGCTGCGTCAATGGAATGCGTCGCTCGGTCTGATGCTGGAGACGACGAGCGCACGGCTGCGTGGAAAGGGTGAAGCCCACTACTACGCGCCCGACAAAGACCCGGCCGTTCGCATCCGGATGCACGAGGAAGCCGGTGCGCTCGCGATTCCGTTCACGAGCGGGATCCTGCTCGGCATCGGGGAGAACGTCGCTGAGCGCGTCGATACCTTGCGGACGATCCGCGACATCGATGACCAATTCGGCCACATTCAGGAAGTGATCGTGCAGCCCTTCCATCCGAAGCCCGGAACACCGATGCGCGGCGTGGGCCCGATCGGCGACGACGAGATTGCGGGCTGGACGGCGCTTGCGCGACTGATCCTCGGACCGCGCATGAATGTGCAGGCGCCGCCGAACCTCGCACCGAAGGTGCTCGAGCGTCTGCTGCGCTCGGGACTCAACGACTGGGGGGGCGTTTCGCCGGTCACGATCGACTTCATCAACCCCGAGGCGCCGTGGCCCGAGCTCGCCGAGCTCCGTCGCCGAACCGAGGCCGCTGGGCAGAGGCTGGTCGAGCGGCTTCCCGTCTATCCGCGGGATCTTCTGGAACGACCCGACTATTTCGAGCCCCGGGTTCGGGAGGCGGCACTCCGCCTCGCCGATGCTTCGGGCTATGCGCGACCGCCGAAGGCGGGAGCGCGGGTGGAGGCAGCATGATTCTCGAACGGCTCTTTTCCGATGTCAGCCCGGAAGTGGCCCGCATCCTCGAGGCCGCACTCGCGGGCCACGAGCTCAGCACCGCGGATGCCGCGGTGCTGCTGCGTGCCGAAGGCGCGGACCTGTTTGCGCTGATGCGCGCGGGCGACCTCGCGCGCCGCGAAGACAACGGCGACGACGTCAGCTTCGTGATCACGCGCAACATCAACTTCACGAACGTCTGCTACGTGGGCTGCTCGTTCTGTGGCTTCTCGCGCCACAAAGAGGATGCCGACGTCTACGACCATGACATGGAGGCGCTGGTCGCCAAGGCGCGCAACGCGGTCGAACGCGGTGCGACCGAGATCTGCATTCAGGGTGGAATTCACCCGAACAAGGATCACAGCCACTATCACGAGATTCTCGTCGCGATCAAACAGGAGTTTCCCAACCTCCACATCCACGCCTATTCCCCCGAGGAGATCGATTTCGGTCACCCGAAGAGCGGCATGTCACTGCCCGACTACTTCCGCTGGCTGATGGACGCCGGGCTCGGGAGCATGCCGGGCACCGCGGCTGAGATCCTCGACGACGAGATTCGCAAGCTCATATCACCGAAGAAGCTCCGGACCGCTCGCTGGGTCGAGATCGTCGAAGCCGCGCACGGAGTCGGGCTGCCGTCGACCAGCACCCTGATGTACGGCCACATCGAGAGCCACGAGCATGTTGCGAACCACCTGGGCCTGATCCGCGAGATCCAGCAGCGGACCGGTGGCTTCACGGAATTCGTCCCGCTCGGCTTCATCCACGAGCGCAACATCCTGTTCAACCACATGAACGCACGATCGGGCGCGTCGATGCCCGAAGATCTTCGGCTGATTGCGGTGTCGCGGCTGTTCCTGAGGCCGTTTATCACGAACATCCAGATGTCGTGGGTCAAGATGGGGCCGAAGCTCGCGCAGATGGCGCTGATGTCGGGTGCCAACGACATGGGCGGCACGCTGATGGAGGAATCGATCAGCCGCGAGTCCGGGTCGCAGCACGGCGAGAATCTGCCTGCCGAAGAGATGCGCCGACTGATTCGCGAGGTCGGGCGCATTCCGGTCCAGCGCAGCACGACCTATGGGACCGTGGCGCGCTTCGACGACCCCGAAAAGGACCCGCCGTCACTCGAACCGACGACCCCGCGCGATCTCGCGGGCCCAGAGCGCTGGCGGCTTCAGCATCAGCAGTCCGACGGCGACGAGAAGAAGAAGCTCCGCGTTGCGAGCTGCTGACGCGCGGGCGGGCGTGTCCGACTGAAATTCCGGCTCAAATGCTGCGCTGGGTTTCGCGCTCGAGCGAGTCGAGCCGCTCGGTCAGCGCCTCGACCTGGTAGCGCAGCGGCGCGCGTTCGAGTATTTCGCGTGCGATCACCTTTTCGGCATTCGCGACCGAGGTGTGCTGCCGCCCGAAGCAGTGCGCGATGTCGCTCACTGATGCGTCGGTGAAGCGCCGGCACAAGTACATCGCGAGCTGTCGCGGTACCAAGACGTCGCGCCGGCGCGAACGCGAGGCCAGGGTCGCGGCGTTGGTGCGGAAGAATGCCGCAACGACCTCGATCACGTGGCGCGGCTCGAGGTGATGGGCCTGGATCGCGGGGTCGCTGACCTTGCGTAGTGCGGCTTCGGTGAGGTCGAGGTCGATCCGCCGCTTCAGCAGCGAAGCGGTCGAGACGAGCTGGATCAGCACCCCCTCGAGGTCGCGCACGTTGCCACGCAGGCGTTCGACGAGCAGGTCGAGGCAGTCTTCGGGGAGCCTGACGCCGCCGCGCGCCGCCTTGCTGCGGAGGATCTTCCGCCGCACCCGGGCATTGGGGTTCTCGAGCTCGGCTACCAGGCCGGCCGTCATCTGAGACGACAGACGCGGGTCGATGCCCGGGATCTCCCGCGGTAGACAGTTGCCGGTCAGGACCACACAGCCACCGCTGTCGAGCAGGTGGGTGAGTGTGTGGAAGAGCTCGAGCTGGGTGGCCTTCTTCGAGGACAGGAACGGCACATCCTCGATCACGAGCAGGTCGCAACTCTCGCGGTAACGCTGCTTGAAGCGGTCCATCTGCTTGCTGCGGATGGACTGCATGAAGTCGTTGGTGAATGCTTCGGCCGAACTGTAGAGCGCGTTCCGCTGGCCGTCGCTGCGTGACTCCGAGACGATGGCGCGCGCGAGGTGGGTCTTGCCGAGGCCGGTATCGGATTTCAGGTAGAGCAGACGGAGTGATTCCTGCGCACCGCGTGCGACCGCGACCGAGGCCTCACGCGCGAGCGCGTTGCAGGGCCCGACCACGAAGCTGTCGAACGTGTAGGGAAACGTGCGCTGCGCTGCGCGCGGTGGGTTGGTCTTCCGCCCATTGCGTGGCGCCGGAGTAGCGGTCGGTTTCGCCGCGGTGAGCGCGCGAACGGGCTCGGTCGGAGCGGTCGCTTCCGCGACCACGAACTCGATCTCGAGCGTGTGGCCGGCCTCCGCGGCCGCGTATTCCGCAATGCGGCCGTGGAACCGTTCGCGAACACGATCGCGATGGAACGGGGTAGGGCATACCAGGCGAAGGCCCGAGTCGTTCTTTTCCGCGATTAGGGGGCGAACCCACGCGTCGAGGGTAAAGATCGGAATATCGGCTTCGAGACGGCGCACCACTCCGTCCCAGAGCTTAAAGGGGGAGCTCATAAGACTTCGTTCTATTGGAGGTTTTGGACGTTTACGCCGGGTTCCCATCGAATTCGTTCCGACGCGAGGCGGAGTAGAGCATGGAGTCGGCAGGCGTGCAACGGTCATGGTCACCGATCACGGGGATCTACTCTACACTGGAACAGTTCACTCTGATGACGGCTCCTACCGTCGAGGAACCACTGTTTGCATGCTGGAGAGCTGTCCGATTCCGCGTACTTCGCGCCAAGCCTTGAGGCAGCTTCGCGCGACGCCACGATGTGGTGAGGCGATGTTATACCGAATATTGAATCTATGAAATTCATTCAATATCGTGGATTTTCGAAAAATATCGAGAAATTGTTACGAGGTGCGAGATTCAGTGAAAGGCGCCCGAATTCGGCACTCTACGCGCCCGCATCTCGATCCGCGCGAAGCGAAACAGTTCGATCAACGCTTCGAATCGTTCGCGAATGCCGTCGACTTCGATCAATGCCTGCTTCTCCAGGGTCGAGAAGGGAAGCGCGGCGGAAAGAACGTTCACGAAGGTGGCGTCGTCGATGCGATCGACCGACTCTTGCGAGATCTCCGCGGCGCCATCGCCGAATAGCTCGACTGCGTTCGCGATCGCCTGTTCACGCATCGCGCTGATGCGAGCGGCATCTTCGGTGTGGTACGAGTCATCGAGGAAGCTGACGATGGCCGAGCGAAACAAACGATCATCGGGCCGAGTGGGCTCAGCCTCGATCCGGACGCGTTGAGTGCCGTGCAGCACGATGTCGTATCGCCCGTCAGCGTAGCGCTGGAACTGCTCGATGGTGCCCGCGCAGCCGACCGAAAAAACCCCCGCATCCCCCGCCATCTCCAAGACATTTTCGGGTCGCACCACCACCATCGCGATGCGGCGGTCGCCGGCGAGTGCGTGCCCGACCATCTGGCGGTAGCGAGGTTCGAAGATGTGCAGCGGGGCCTTGATGTGCGGAAACAGAACGACGTCGGAGAGTGGAAAGATGGGCAGCGTATGGGTGTCTTCCGGCACACGCCGACCATACCATGCTCCCGGAGTTGATCGAACGACTGAACCGTGATGGTGAGCGGATCGCCCGTCATTTCGGTCTACGCTACCAGTCGATCACCGCCGAGCGCGCGAACGTGACCAGCCGCTACGGGAGTTGCTGTGAAGAGGGCACGATCAAGGTCCGTCTGTGCCACGTAGTCACGGGCAAGCCACTCAAGTACTCGAGCTTGGTGAACACGCTCTGCCACGAACTTGCCCACCTGCGCTTCTTCAACCACGGCGACCGCTTCAAGCTCTTCTACCAGCAGATGCTCGAATGGGCACGCACCGAATCCATCTACCAGCCCAGGCCTACCACGCAGCCGGCGGCCGTGGCGATGCTGCCCGAGCCGCGAGCGAAAGTGGACCCCGAGCGAACGGGCCCCGTGCAACTGGGGCTCTTCTAGCTGAATAATGCGGGCTAGCTAGGCCGTCGGGTGGGATAGGACGCCGCACCGGCGGTGCGTCAGAGTCGGGCTCGGATCAGGATCCGAGGTTGTCGAACTCTTCGAGGGTGTTGGGGCCGGACTCGACTTTGGTCTGGATCTCGTCGCACGCGATCGCTTTATCGAGCACTTCGCGCAGCAGACCCTCTACCGTGAGCTCGTCGTACTCGGCGAGCGCATCTTCGAGCGCCGCATCGGACACGCTGAAATCGATGGTGGCTTTGATCTTGACTCCCATCCGCTCGGTGTCCCCTATTTCCTGTAACCCGCTGTCGGCTGTCCGCTGCACACGGCCCAGGTGCCCGTGTGCTGCGCCGCGGTCATTTGCGATGTCTGTTCCCGGAGTCACCGTGGCGCCGGTTCACCACGCGAATCAGATAAATCAAAACGCTCCGAGCGCCTGTCCCAGGTGGCTTCGCAGCGCTGTAACTTGCTGAAATTAAATCGGTTTTCCCAATATTTCGGCAAAGGATACAACAGCCCATTGCAATCGGCTACGAAAAACTCGCTGCTTTCTCGCTTGGTTTCGGTCGTTGATTCAAGTGAGGGGGAGTCGCAAGCGACGGCTGCCCGGCTCCGCGGCTGATCGTTACCAATGTGGGCTTGTGCACACATACGAGTGAGCGTCCGGCGGCACAGCCGGGCTCAAGTCTGACGCTGAAATGCCGAACCGGTAAGAGTCTGGGTCGAGCCGGGGGGGGCGACGCCTGGACCGGACGCCCCGGAGCCCGACGGCTCTGGGGCGCCGTCGTTTCGGGGCCCAGAGCCGTCGGGCTCCCGGGGCGTTGTCGTATCGGAGCCCGATGTTCGCGGCGCCCCTTCTCAAGCGGGTGGTTGCGTGATCGATTCCAGCGTGACGGGGTCGAGTCGCTCCTGCAAGCGCTCAGCGTGCTCGCGATCGACGAGATCGCTGTGGCAGGCGGCCTTTTCGTCGCCCGCGCCCGCGCCCGCGCCCGCGTCCGCGTCCGCCATGCTCCGGCGCGTCTTGCCCGCAAGTCGGTGGATCTCTTCGGGCTCGAGCACTCCGCGGCGCTCGAGGATCTCGCGCTGCTCGGGCGACAAGGCGTCAGAGACGTGCGGCAGGCTCCACGCATAGGCCTCGTCCTTGCCGCTCACGAACTCTGTGATCTCCTTGCTGATTCTGACCGAGCACCAATCGTGACCGCACATCGCGCAGAAGTCGGTGTCGACATCGAGGTCCTCGTCGTGAAAGGCGCGTGCGGTGTCGGGGTCGAAGGAGAGTTCGAAGTGTTTCTCCCAGTTGAGCGCGGCACGGGCCTTCGTGAGCTCGTCGTCACGCACTCGTGTGCCGGGGATGCCGAGCGCGATGTCGGCTGCGTGCGCGGCGATCTTGTAGGCAATCACCCCCTGCTTCACGTCTTCCTTCTTCGGCAGGCCGAGGTGCTCCTTCGGCGTCACGTAGCAGAGCATCGACGCGCCGTGGAAAGCGGCCGCTGTGGCACCGATGCAGCTCGTGATGTGGTCGTAGCCCGGGAAGATGTCGGTCACGAGCGGGCCCAGAACGTAGAAGGGTGCCCCGTGGCAGAGCCGACGCTGCAGCTTCATGTTGAACTCGATCTGGTCGAAGGGCACATGGCCCGGCCCTTCGACCATCACCTGCACGCCGTTGGCCCAGGCGCGCTCGGTCAGCTCACCGAGGGCCTCGAGCTCGGCAAGCTGAGCGCGGTCGGTCGCGTCGGCGAGTCCGCCCGGTCGTAGGCCGTCGCCGATCGAGAAGGTGACGTCGTGCTGCCGCATGATGTGACAGATGTCGTCCCAGAGGTCGTACATCAGGTTCTGGCGCCTGTGGTGGAGCATCCACTTCGCGAGCAGCGAGCCGCCGCGGCTCACGATTCCGATCACGCGGTTGCGCACGAACGGCAGATGCTCGCGCAGCAGGCCGGCGTGGATGGTGAAGTAGTCGACACCCTGTCGGGCCTGGTGGTCGAGCGTTTCGAGTACGTTGGGGGCGTCGAGCGACTCGATCGTGCGCCCGATGATCATCGAGTAGATCGGGACGGTGCCGATTGGGGTCGTGCTGTTGCGGATGATCGCCTCACGAGTTGCGTCGAGGTCACCGCCGGTAGAGAGGTCCATCACCGTATCGGCACCCCATCGCTCGGCCCAGCGCAACTTCTCGACCTCATCGTCGGTGCCGCTGCTGACCGGCGACGCGCCCATGTTGGCATTGATCTTCGTAAGGCTCGCGCGGCCGATGCACATCGGCTCGAGCGCGTAAGCCAGGTGCTGGCGATTCGCGGGGATCACCATGCGGCCCGCGGCAACTTCATCGCGGATCTGTTCGGGCGTGAGGTGGTGCTCCTTCGTGGCTGCACGCCGCATCTCGTCGGTGATGCGGCCAAGGCGTGCGTACTCGAGCTGTGTCATGGGCTCGAAGCCCGCTGGGGGCGTCCAGCACCCGTCGACGAATTGCCAGTCGGGCGGCATGAAGTCCCACGCGGTCTTCTGCGACGGCGGTGGCATTCCGGGAGTGTCGGGTGAGCTGAAGGAAAGCGGACCGCCGATCTGGCTCGGCAGCGCGAAGCTGCCGGGCGTCGTGCCGACGGCACCGGCTGAGGGGTCTCCGCCATGTGCGGGGACCTCGTAGTGCTGTGTGCGATCCCCGGTGTTGCTGCCGTTCGATGTCGGCGCCATCTCGTCACCTCCTAGCGGTCGCGGCCGCGACGGCCGGGACTGCGAAACACGCACGGGCCGGGGACCGGAGAGACGAAACCGGATCTCGCAAAGGCCTTCCCTGCACTCGCACGAACGAGTTCAGGTTCGAAGGGTTTGATCTCAGGCCCGCCTGTACGACCGGCCACCCCCAGGCTCCGCAACAGGTCTAGGCTACCACCGACGGGAACGCGCCTGCAACGGTGCACGCCCCGGCGTTTCCTGACCGCGTGCTACCGTCCGCGCGATGGGGTTCCCGCGAATACTCTTGCTCGTGATCGCGTGTCTCGGCGCCGCCGGCTGCAATCGCAACATGGAGCCCTATGTGCCGGGCGAAGAGCCGAAGCAGCCGGATCTATCACGGATCTTCCCGGAGGCCGCCGAGGAGCGCGAAGCGCCCGTCGCCATCATGCCGGCCGCACCCGGGCAGGCAGCTAGAGGAATTCCCCCCCAGTCGATCCAGGGAACGATCGAGGTCGCGCCCGAACTCGCCGATCGAATTCCTGAGGGCGCGACCCTGTTCGTCATCGTCCGCGCGGGCGAAACGGGCCCGCCGACCGCGGTCAAGAAGGTCGAATCCCCGAGCTTTCCGTTCCAGTTCTCGGTCGGACCCGAGGATCGCATGATCCAGGCCCAGCCGTTCCAGGGCCCGCTGCGGCTCACGGCGCGCCTCGACACCGACGGCAACGCGGGCACCCGCAGCCCGGGCGACATTCAGGGCGGCTATCCCGATCCGGTCGACCCCGGCGCCAAGTCCCTCGAGTTCAGCCTCGACGAGCTGCTCTAGGAGCTTGGAACGCGAAGCGTTTCACGCGACGACGCAAGAGCCTTGACCGCTTGGGCGGCCAAGGCCCCAGGGTTCTGAGTCCGAACTTCAGATCACGTCCATGGCTTCGACGGCCGACCGAGTGCCGGCGATGACGAGGCGATCCCCTTCGTCGATGCGATCGTCGGCGGACGGCACACGGGCTTCGCGACCGCCGCCCGCGATTGCGCGCTTGCGCAGCAGCACCACCTGCACGCCCGTTTCGGCGCCGATGTTGAGTTCGCGAATGGTGTGGCCGAAATAGCGCGGCGGCGGCTGCACCTCCTGGAGGACGTAGCCACCCGCGAGCTCGACCTGCTGGCCCTTGCTCGCGATGAGCACCGTGCTCGACACCGAGCCCGCCAAGTCGCGTCGCATTACCTCGCGGTTGTAGGCGTTCAGCAAGTCCTTCTTGTGGATGCTGCCCAGCAGCTTCTTCGGGTTGTCCCGGGCGACTACGCCGATCTCGTCGATCACACCGCTGGCGAAGATCTGCATCGCAAGGTCGAGGTCGTTGTCGGCGTGCACGGTCGGCGGGTCGGGATCGAGCAGATCTTCGGCGACCACGATGTCCCGCAGCACGTCCTGCTCGGCGAGCATTCGCGTCAGCTTGCGCAGGTGGATCGAACCGACCAGGTTGCCGCGCGCGTTCGTGACGAAGAACTCGGTGTGCTCGCTCGCGAGCACGCGTTGTACCACTGTGTTGAGGTTGTCGGAGGCCTGGAAGATCTCGGGTTCGCGGTCGAAGATGTCGTGTACGCGGATACTCTTCAGGATGTTGTGGTTCTCTTCTTCGTACAGGTCGATTCCGCGTCGCCGCAGCTTCATGGTGTAGATCGAATCGCGGTTCAGGAAAGTGGTGACGAGTGTGCTCACCACGCAGGCGGCCATCAGGGGTGGGATGATGTTGATGCTCTGTGTGAGCTCGAACATCATGATGATTGCGGTGATGGGTGCGTGCGTGGCTGCGGCGACGACGGCGCCCATCGTGACGAGGGCGTACGCGCCCGATGACGCGGTGTGGGCGGGGAACCATGCGTGGATCACCGTTCCGAGGAAGCCGCCCGTCATCGCACCGAGGAACAGCGACGGCGCGAATATTCCACCCGAGCCGCCGGAGCCGATCGTGACCGAGGTGGCCACGATCTTCAGCAACAGCAGCGTGAGGAGGAGTGTCGCGGGAAGTGCCGCATTCAACGCGTCGGTGATGGTGCTGTAGCCGACGCCGAATATGTGCGGGTAGCTGATGCCGATCGCGCCTACGATCAGCCCACCGAGCCCGGCTTTCCAGTATTCGGGGATCGGTATCGCATCGAACAGGTCTTCGGCCTTGTAGAGCGAGAGCATGAAGGCGAGAGCGACGAAGCCCGCCGCGACGCCGACCAACATGTAAGGGAACAGCTCGAACGGGCTGACGAGTTCGTAGCGCGGCACCACGAAGGCGGGGTGATTGCCGAGGAAGAAGCGCGACACCACGGTGGCGACCACGGACGAGATCACGATCGGCGACAATTGCGCGACCGCAAAGTTTCCGACGATCACCTCGGCGGCGAACAATGCGCCCGCGATCGGCGCATTGAAGGTCGCGGAAATGCCAGCCGCGGCACCGCAGGCGACGATCACGCGCAGCTGGCTGGCGGGTACTTTCAACAGCTGACCGATCGACGAGCCCAGCGCGGAGCCGATCTGCACGATTGGTCCTTCGCGGCCGACCGAGCCGCCGGTTCCGATCGAGATCGCAGAGGCGAGCGCCTTCACGGCGACGATGCGCTTGCGAATGACGCCGCCGCGCAACGCGATCGCGGCCATGACTTCCGGCACGCCGTGCCCTTTGGCTTCGCGTGCGAAGAAGTAGATCAGCGGGCCGACGACCAGGCCGCCCAAAGCGGGAATCAACAGCCGCCAGTACCACTCGAGCGCGCGAGCGGCCGCGAGCGGGTCGACGGCTTCGGCGAGCACGCCGTCCTCGAACAGGGTTTCGATACCCGCGGAGCCTTCGAATGCGGTCGCCTGTACGAAACGGATGAGAAAGCGAAAAGCCACCGCGCCGATCGCACCGCAAAGGCCGACCGCGGTGGCGATCAGCACCATGTAGAGGTGCGCGGTGGACTGCTGGCGGTTCTGGCTGATGGTGGATGTGATGAGGCTCTCCTGCGGCTCGCATGCTAGCAGGATCTCGATTTCGTCTCTTGGCACCGCTTGATTGCCGGCGGCCGATGGAGGGCCTGTTGTTGTGGAATCGGAAGCGGCCGCGGGAGCCACGATTTGGCGGAGTCTCCAGTGCCCGCTGTTTGGTTGGGTGGTGGTGCCGCGCGGGGCGGGGGTGCCTCACGCTCCCTTTTTTTACGGTCGCGAGAGGCACCCCCACCCCGCGCTCACTCGGAGGCCGTTCGCAACCAGCTGAAGCGTCTCGGGTCCGGGGCGCCTTTCGCGACCGTAAAAAAAGGGAGCGCAAGGCGCCCCGGACCC
>JAFDEI010000365.1 GCA_019310425.1 Deltaproteobacteria bacterium
CGTCGTAGACCAGGGCGTCGAGTTCGTTACGACGAGCGCGGGCAGCCCGATGAAATACACGGCGGCGCTGAAGAGTGCGGGCCTGACCGTCTTCCACGTCGTACCGACACTGAAAGGTGCGCTGAAGGCCGTCGAGGCGGGAGTCGACGGATTGATCGTCGAAGGCGGCGAAGGCGGTGGTTTCAAGAACCCACGCGACGTCTCGAGTATGGTCCTCTTGCCGCTGATCCGTTCGAAGGTCGATGTGCCGATCATCGCTGCGGGTGGAATGCTCGACGGAGCGACCATGGCTGCAGCTTTCGCGCTGGGCGCGGAAGGCATACAGATGGGGACGCGCATGCTGTCCAGTGAGGAATCACCCGTGCACGAGAACTGGAAGAACTCGATCGTGGCTGCAGCCGAGACCGACACGGTCTTCCTGAACCGACGTTTCGGCCCCGGGCTCCGGGCCCTCCGGACGGAGCGCAGCGAATCGCTCGAATACGCGGAGGAGAACGTCATGGGTGAGTTCGGCCGCGCGCAGGACCTCTACTTCGGCGGCGATATGAATGCGGCGATCGCGCTCGCCGGCCAGGTCGCCGGTCGCATCGAGGAGGTCCGACCTGTCGCCGACGTGATCCGTGAGACGGCGAAGGAGTTCTTCGAGGTGATCGAGCAGATCGCCGACAGCTACTTGAGAGCTGAACCCTGAACCCACGCATCCTGCCGTGGCGTGACGTCTCGGAAGGTCGCGAAAAGCGGGATCTTGAATCAGCTATCGACCCGTTGCCGCATAGCAAATGTCCAGGCGATGACCGGCAAGAACGAAATGACCGCGTACGTGCCGGGAAACACGATGAGCTCGGGGCGTCCGAGAAAGCTCACGACGATCATGGTCGCGAGGGCTCCGTTCTGTAGCCCGACCTCGATGGAGATCGTGAAGGCATCGCGTTCACTCAGGCGGCTCGAACGCGCGAGCGCATACGCAACGCCCAGTGCCCCGGATACGAGGATGAGGGCCGCTCCCGCCGAGCTCTCGAGATTCCTGACCACGTTCTCCCATTCGCTCCCGACGATGATCAATACGGAGACCGCCATCAGGATGGCCATGCTTCGACGAAGCGGTGCACGTACGCGCTCGCTGAAGGTCGGCCAGCGTGCGCGAATCCCCATGCCGATCGACACCGGCAGCAGCGTTACGACGCAGAGCATCGCGGCGGTTCGGCCGAGGGGTAGATGAAGTGTCGACGCCCCGTTGCCCATGTCGGCGCCAAAGAGATCGATTCCGAGGTTGATCCAGAGGGGAATCGTCGCGAAGCAGAGCACGCTCGAAAGCGCAGTCAGCGTTACCGAGAGGGCGATATTCGCGCGGGCCAGATAGCTGAAGACGTTGGATGTGGCACCGCCTGGACATGCGGTGATGATCACGATCCCGATGGCGACCTCGGGGGGGAAGCTCGACCAATGCGCGAAAGCGAGGCCGCTGGCGGGCAGGAGCAGCATCTGCCCGATGAGCCCGACCACGGTCGCGCGCGGCATCTCCATCACGCGCTTGAAATCTGCGAGCACGAGCTCCATGCCGATGCAGGTCATGATCAGGAGAAGAAGTACCGGGACAACGAGATCGTACCAGCTACCCCCCACGCCAGCTGCAGCATCCATGACGCCGTAGGATAGCGGCCGCGTTCGGCGGCTCCGTATTTCGCTTCACCCGTGTCGGATTGGAGGACTCGGCGCCACGGTCGTCGGCGGGCGACGCAGCACTAACCGACCTCGACCCTTGGGCCCGTCGGGCCGTAGAGACGCCGTGCGATTTCCGCGAGCCAGCTGGACTTCGGATCGTTGCCCAGCCGCAGCACCCTGTCTCGTGCACCGTCGATCAAGCGGAGCGTTTCGGGCCCAGGGTTCTCCACCTCCTGCAGGATCCGGAAGAAGGTCGCCTCGATTTCCGACGCGCCGGTCTCCTCCTGCCACTGCCTCACGAGCCCGGAGTGCGGTCGACCAAGCGTATTCATGGTGCTCAGCACGTAGCGAGCACGTTCAGCGTAAGCGAGACCCCGAAGCGCCTCGCTGGGAATCGGGGCGCCGATGGTGTAGTCCTGGGCGCAGTGGGCGATCGGGAACTCGAGCTTCCCTGAGATCGGTTGTACGGGCAGCCCGCCCGCGAAGCGCACGGGCACGATCGGAAGCCCCTGCTCGAGCGCAAGGTCGATGAAGAGCGAGCTGATCTTCGTCACCGGATCGCGGCAGCTCTGGCTACGCGTGCCCTGTGAATGCACGAAGAACGCGCGTCTTCCGGATGTGAGTTCGGGCTTCAGGTTCGCGAGAATTTCGAACATCGAATCCGGCTTCGACTGATCGAAGTAGAGCACCGACTCTGGAGCCACACACCCCGGATACGAGGACAATATCTGCAGGATCCAGCCGATCCAGCGCTGTTCGTGCTTCGCGTTGGCCAGCGTGACGACCTGCGTGCCTGCCAGAGCCGAGAGAATGTTCGTGACGAGCAGCGACTCGATCTGCACCTGATGGTTGCCGACGAAGATGGCCCCCTGACCGCGCAGCGCCGCGAACGCGTCCGGATCCTCGATC
>JAFDEI010000209.1 GCA_019310425.1 Deltaproteobacteria bacterium
CGGCTTCAGCTGGGCTTCGAAGTCCGCGCGGGACATCGCGCCGTTTTCCAGCGCCTCGAAAATCTCGCCGCAGGCATTCTGGAAGAGCGTTCCCTTGACGGACGGCTGCATTTCGGGACTCCTTCGAACTCCAATATCGGAAAAGGCGCGGCCGATCATTAGCGATTCGATCCACAGCGAAGGAAGTTGCCGCCAGACCACCCGAAGGCCGCCGCATTGGCCCGTTTCACTGCTCCAGAACCCGATTGGATCATCGGTCCAATCCGTCCAGACTCGCCTGACGGGCTATGGCCCGACCCGCTGCTTAGAAGGCAGTCGGTCTCGGCGTGGTCAGTCGGTCCGCGGTGCGGTGCCTGAAAGAGCGTTCCGCGAGAGGCTTCGTCCTCACTTTCGGCGTGATTCGACCGGCTCGAGCAGCGTGTCGACACGACGGAGGATCACGTCCCGCGGAGCGCGTTCGATCAGATCGCTGCACAACTCGTCATCGCGCAGCGCGAAGGCGACGAGCGCAAGCAGCTGGATGTGCGTCTCGACCCCGGGCGACAGCAGCAGTAGCGCCGTGTGGACACGCTGTCCGTCGAGGGCGCCGAAGTCGATGGGCTTCTCGAAGAAGCACAGATGGACGACCTCGAGCTCGACGCCGCTGACGATCGGGTCTCGGGGGTGGGGTAAGGCAAAGCCCGCGCCGGCGCCGACCGTGGTCGGGGCGAGGTTCTCACGTGCGAGCAGCGTCTCGTAGAGAGCCGTCTCGGAGAGCGCGACGCGATCCCCCGGCAGTGCGGCAAATGCCCGCAAGGCACTGTCTCGGTCGTCCGCCTCGACCCCGTAGTGGATGCCCCCGTGTCGGAGCGCCTTTCGGAGGCTGGGGTTCGCAGCATGATCTGGCGAGCCGACTTCACCCGCACCGCGACGTCTCGACCATTCCTCGAGCTCCACCCGATTGAACTGGTACTGGTCCCCCCGCCGATGGGCCGGGAGATTCTCTCGATGGATGAGGCGATAGATGGTCTGCGCAGATACGCGCAGCAACCGCGCCGCCTCTCGAACATTCAGATCCACGCAGCATCTCCGGAATTCGAGCGCACGAGCATAGTGCGCTGAAGACTCACCAGTAGGTCCCCGGCGAGGGGCCGCCCCGGACTGTGAGAACTGCTCGCGTTGCTCCGGCGACTGTTGCGCTCGCTCGAGCCCTGCCCCAGCAAGCACGCCGGCACCGATGCCTAGAACTCGTTGAATCCGCGCAAGAACGTCCCCGCGTGCGCCCCGCCATCCACCGGGAGGTCCACGCCGGTGCAGAGTCGGCTCGCGTCGGAGGCGAAGAAGACGACGGCATCGGCAATCGCCTCGAGCGACACCTCGCCCGGGATCCCGCGATCCTCGGTGTAGGCCAGCATTTCATCCATCATGCCGACGAGCTGCTCCATCCAGGGGCCGTACATCTCGGGGTTGCCGCCGGCCGGGCAGACGGTATTCACGCGAATGCCGTCGCGGCCGAGTTCCAGGGCCGCGCTCTTCACGAGACCCCGCAGACCCCACTTGCTGGCCGCGTAGGCCGCGATGCCGTTCATCGCGATCAGGCCGTCGAGCGAGCCGACGTTGACGATCGAGCCCATTTGCTGCGCCTTCATGGTGGGAACGACGGCGCGGATGCCGAGGAAGGGGCCGATCAGGTTGACGTCGACGACGGTGCGGGCCTGCTCGGCCGTCGTGTTCAGGATCGTTCCGATGTGCAGGCGGCCGGCATTGTTGACGAGCACGTCGATCTTGCCGTGCAGTGTCGTGGTGTGTTCGACGGTTCGCCGCCAGTCTTCCTCGCGGGTGACGTCGAGGGGAATGAAGCTCGCGGCATCGCCGAGTTCGCGCGCGACAGCTTCGCCGGCTTCAGTTCGGATGTCGCCGAGCACGACGTGCGCTCCGGCTTCGACCAGGCGGCGGGCGATGGCGGCGCCGGCACCGCGGGCGGCGCCGGTCACGATGGCGGTTCGATTCTCGAGAGCCTTCATCCCCTTCCCCATCCATTAGTGCCGGGCGGTAGCCGCCACCGGCTGTTGCGCGGCCGCTCAGCTCGCACGGCTCGGATCGAGGTGGGCCCAGGCGGGCGGAAGCGAGATGTCGCGATTGGGATCGGGCGGCGGCATGTTGAAGCCTTCGGGAGGCTGCCACTCCATCGCGCCAAGGGTCTCGACAATGTGAGTCATGTTGAGCAGGTCGTGGCCGTAACAGAAGAGTCCGCTGCCGGCGTAGTAGAGGATGGAGAGGCCGGCGACGAACCAATGCGTTCCGTCTGGTCGCTCGCCGAGAACCTGATCCCACTGGCTCACGATTCTGTGTCCGTCCGCCATGATCCAATTCTCGCGGGTAAACCAGCCGTGGCCCGTGAGCCCCGCCATGGAGTCTTCGAAGAAGCGCCGGACGGGCTCGCGGCCCTCGATGCGCCCCCAGGCCGGGTCGATGTAGGCGGCATCTTCGGTGAAGAAGTCCGCCATTTCCGCCCAGCGCCTGCGGCCGGCATCGATCTCGTCGCGCAGCGCTACGAAGCGCGCGTAGGTTTCGAGTGCTTCCTGCTCGATTTCGGTCGAAGCCATGGTTGGGTCCTCCTGCAAGGTCGGAGCATAGCGAGTGCGCCCGAGCGGGCCGCGCGATCCCATCGCTCAGGTCGGTCCATCGGGCGGACGACGCCTCGCGACGCCCCCTACCTCGGCCGCGGTCGCATACCAGGACGCGGAAATCGGGAAGCTGATCGGGGCGAGCGATACGAGATCACTGACGCGTCACGATTCGCCGAAGGCGCAGGTATAGGAAAGGCCGGCGTCTTCCGAGAACACGGCATTGAGCAGGCCGGCGAGCCGAACTCCGGCCTGCTGAAGCCGCCGCGCCAGCACGGGCATCACCTCGTCGTAGTAGGGCTTCCCCAGCTGTTGCGAGCTCGTCACGCCGAAGCTGTGCTTGCGCGCATCCTGCAAGGACTCGTTGGCCCACACGCCCGGGTCCAGTTCCCGTTTCCAGGTCGCCGCCACGCGAGGTAACGACGCGGCCAGCTCTCCGGCGTAGATGTCCCAGGCTGCGTAGTCGTCGCCCGGCCTGCCCTCCCCCTCGTCCTCCTCATCGTCCTCGTTCCATCGCTGGTAGCTTCGAAGGTGGTACCGGATCAGGCCCGAATCCCAGAGGGTGTGGAGCTTCACGCGCTCGCCGAAGAAGTGAGGGGTCGTTCGATTTCCTCCACGCCCATCCAGGTGGGCGACGTGAAGGGGTTGGTGGACGTCACCGACGAAGTGGGCGAGCAGGAAGAGGGCTTCGCGGCGCTTCTCGAGGCTCCCACTTCCACGCTTCAGCATGCAGGCGTTTTCGATGACCGCCGACACCACACAGCCTTCCTCCCCGCAGCGCGCCTTCACATCGACCGTATCCGAATACGGAGCGGCGTTGATGTAGTGCTGTGGTTTCAGGAAATCGTAGGCTTGGTGCGATCGCGCGAAGGTGTCTGCCCAGGTCGTCGCTTGGTTCAGGGTTCGATATCGACCGCGTTTTGGCAGCAGCTTCCGCACCTCTCGTCTCGGCCCTTCCTCGAGCTGCCGGTACGCAATCTCTCCGATGATGCGGTGCCCATCGGTTCCCCACGCCAGCGCTCGGCCGGCGCCGCCGGAAACGAGCACGGCTGCAAGGCAGAGGCTCGACAAGATGACGGGATTCACGCTTCTCCTCGCGGCCGCTGCTGAATCAAGAAGCACGTTCGAGCCGGCCGCGGAGATCAGCCGAGGACGATGCCCTCGAGGTTCGGCGGGACCGGCGTCGCACGGCCGTGCTTGTAGCGCAGCGCGCATTTCTTGCAGCCGCCGCCGATGGTCTCGCCGGCATCGATCCCCATCCCCATGAGCCGGCTGTAGGTCACGTCCGCGAAATTGCAGTAGGGCCCGAGCCCGCGCACGTCCAGCGCTTCGTACCACTTGTTGACAGCGCACTCGTCGAAGACGAGTGACAATTCGCCGGCATCGCCGCGCTCGACCTGCCAGACGAAATCCTCGGGATAGCGCCGCTCCTGGGAGCGACGCGCCTGGTGCTCGAAGTACCAGCGCCCCGGCGGCGAGAGCAGCAATCGCCCGATGGCGCGCAGCAACCAGCCGGGCATCCGGCGAAACCAGGCATCGAGGGCCTCGTGACACACTCGGATCACGTCCTCGACCTCGAGGCCACGCGCGATCATCGCAGCATGCAACGCGACGATCCAGCCGTTCGCGGTCATCACGGTCTGGAAGACGTTCCGCGCCCCGCCGATGTCGGGAACCAGCGGCAGCACGCGCTCGTATTCCACCCGCGTCGCGGCGACGATCTCGTCCGCGGGCTCCTCGCCGTGATGCCGGACCAGGAACGGACGCGCTTGCTGGAGAAAATACTCGAACGCGCGATGGCGTCTCGACACTGGTGATCTCCTGCCGGGATTCTAGCTACAGCGCACCACCGCTGTCGATTCGCCTCAGCGGCCCGCTGCCGTCCCAGAAATAGAAACCCGGTTCGAGCCCGATGTTTCCGTCGACCGAACCCTCGGCGACCGCCGATCCTGCTGCCTTGGCCGCAGTCTCCGCGGCGCCCTGGAAGAACGTCAAGATCGCCGTCGTGTCGAGCTCATCGGTCACTTTCTCGAGCATGCCGCTCGACAGCTCGACGCTGAAGTCATTCTTGGCGAGAAACGAACGGGGCTTGATCAGATAGCTCGAAGCGAGATTCGGGCAGGTGAACACACTCGCATTCGATTCCGACACGATGAAGCAGTAGGCGGGGCGGTAGACCTCGAGCCCTTGCATGTCGTTGCTGGTCACGAACCCGGCACATCCGACGAGAAGAGACGACAAGGCGATGGTCGCGATGAATAGGATTTTCAACATGAGGATCCTCCCTAGAAGATTTGGTCGACATCGAGGTCGAGCGATGAGTTCCGAAACAGGCGTTTGGTTGCTGAGTAGAGCGAGTGGAACAGACAGCCGCCCCTGCTGAATTTCGCGACGACCAGGCCGACCGCGCGATCGCGGGCGTAGACGATCCCACCGGAGTCACCCGATTTCGGGGTGAAGTCCTCGATCACATAGAGATTCCTCACGAGGAGCGCGCCAGCGTCGAAAGCGATCGGCACGGGAGTGTGAAGCGGACCCACGATCCTGCCGCTCTTCACGATTCCCGTCTTGTAACCGAGAATCTTCACGCGCCGGTTCTGCGGTAACGGGGGTTTCATGAATCTCGCAAGCGATGTGCCGTCCCTGGGAACCCCGCGCAGCGGCACCACGGGCGCCTGATCGTCCAGCCTTGCGATTGCGATATCGAATTCCAGGCGGCCGTTGCGCTGCGAGATCTGATGCAGACGGGACCCCCGCGCGTACCCCGAGCCCGGCAGCCTGAGCTTCACGCGACTAAACCCAGGGGTACCCCGGTGAACGTCGCCGATGACGTGGGCGCACGTCAGCGCGTAGACCTCGCGAGAGATGCCGCCGGGGGCGTCGAATACCAGCGAAGCCGTACCCTTGCGGAAGCTCGACGAACACTGCCGACCACTCGACACCAGTTCGATGGTCCCGACTTCGCGAACATCCGTCCGAAACCAGCGGGAACGGTCGACGGAACCGCTCGCGTCCCGGTCGTAGAGCATCCGGGGAATCCGAGTGCCCGCGTCGTGGCTATTCGGCCCCTTCTTTCGCACGTAGAAGATGACCGCGGGAACGTCCAGAGTCCGGCTACCGGCGCGCTTCAGACCCCGACCGATCGCGAGAATGTTGTCGGCAGCGAGAAATCTTCGCCGAGCGTGTGCGATGACACTCTGCACTCCCATGAGTGCCCAGTCTAATTCATCTCGACGGCACCTGGGGGCCCTTCAATTCTCTTCGCCGCTCCGCTAGATCCGCCGCCCCAGCTCCGCCGCCGCAGCCGTCGCCTCCAGAATCCGGGCGATCTCCTTGGCGTCTCCGATCACGTGGACTTCCGGCACCTTGCCTTCGAGCTTGCTGGAGAGTTCGTCGTTGGGCCGGGAACCCATGGCGAGGATCACGTACTCGGCGCCGTGAATGGTCTCTTCCTTGCCGTCGTGGGTGGTGTAGACCGCGCCGTCATCCAGGATTTCCTTGACGGTGGCGCCGTTGATCATGCGCACGCCCTTTTCGTGCAGCCGCTTCATCAGCAGATGCCGCACTTCGTAGACGGCCTGCATCGCCATCAGGGGCTGCATTTCCAGCATCGTCACGATGGTGGGCATGGCGCCGGTGTTGTCGTGGGTGTCGGCCAGGAAGTCCGCGAGTTCGCAGGCCACCAGCCCGCCCCCGATGATGAGCACGTTGTTGGCGATCGCGGCCTCGGACGTGCCCCCCAGCACTTCCCAGGCGCTCACGACCTTCTCGCCATCGATTCCGGGAATGCTGGCGGGGCGCAGCGGGGTGGCGCCGGTGGCCACGATGACGATGTCGGGCTCCAACTCCTCGACCAGCGAGGAGGTCACCTCCTTGCCCAGCTCGACTTTCACACCGGCCTTCTCGACCTCGCGCGAGAGGTAGCCGACCACCTGGCTGATCTCCTGTTTGAAGGGAGCGACACTGGCGAGGTTCACCTGGCCACCGAGCTTCTCACGCCGTTCGACGAGCGTGACGTCGTGCCCGCGAACCGCGGCCATGCGCGCCGCCTCGAGGCCGGCGGGCCCACCGCCCGCCACCAGCACACGCTTCGGGCGTTCGGTCGGAACGGGGGGGCCATCGATCTCCTTGCCGGCCGAGGTATTCAGGATACAGCCCGCCGGCAGGCCCTTCATGACCGCGCTGATGCAGCCCTCGTTGCAACCCACGCAGGGCCGAATCTCATCCAGCCGGCCTTCGGCGGCCTTGTTGGGCATCTCGGGATCGACGTTGAGCGCACGCCCCATCGAGACGAGGTCGGCTCGACCCGTGGCGATCACGAACTCGGCCAGCTGCGGAGTGTTGATGCGACCCACACAGAGGATCGGGATGTCCACCACCTCCTTGATGGCAGCGGCGTAGGGCGCGTTCGGCGCCAGCTCCGTCCCCTGCGGCGGCACGACGGCATAGAAGGCCGTGGGAATCGAGCCGCCGGAAACTTCGATCCCGTCGACGCCCGCCGCGGCCAGCGCACGCACGATGAACTGCGTTTCCTGCAGC
>JAFDEI010000041.1 GCA_019310425.1 Deltaproteobacteria bacterium
GGTTTCAATGGCGGCAGCGCGCTGGCGGCGAATGGGGACGCCGCGATGGCGATGACTGCGACCCATATTTCGGCTTCTGCGGCGGCAGTGATGTGGATGACGATCGAGTGGTTCAAGCACGGCAAGCCCAGTGTGCTCGGTCTCGCGACCGGGGCGATCGCGGGACTGGCCGCGGTGACACCGGCATCCGGCTTCATCGGGCCGCTCGGCGGCCTGCTGATCGGCCTGACATCGGGCGCGATGTGTTACCTCGCGTCGACCATGCTGAAGAATCGCCTGGGTTACGACGACTCGTTGGATGTGTTCGGAGTCCACGGGGTCGGGGGATTCATCGGCACGGTCATGGTCGCGTTCCTGGCTGCCGGGGCCTTCGGCGGGAATCAAGGCGACCTGGCGATCGGCCGGCAGTTCGCCGTGCAGCTCGGCGCGGCGCTCGGTGTGGCGGCCTATACGGCCGGCATTACCTGGGGGATCCTCAAAGGGGTCGAGGCCTTTGTGCCTCTGCGCGTGGAGGAGGTCGAAGAAGATACGGGTCTCGACGTCGTGCTCCACGACGAATCGGGCTACCGCTACTGATTCCGACCACCTGCGATCCGGCAAAGATCTGTCGATGGCCTAAGCTTCGATTCGCGACTCCGCCGTCACTGAAGTCGTGTTTCCCGGCCCGGGAATACTTGCACGAACGGTTCCGGGCTCCAGAAGTCATCCCAGGAGAGAGCCCCATGGCCGATGCCAACCACATACGCCAGGTCTATGAACGTTACCCCGAGCTGGTCTCGAAGACCGACATCGACGCGATCGTTGACCTCTACGCTGAGGATGGCAAGATCGAAGACCCGATCGGCAGCGACCTCCATGTCGGTCGTGATGCGATCCGCGCATTCTACGAGACCGCGATTGGCGCCATCACGATGAAGCAGACCGGCCCCGTGCGTATCGCGGGCAACGAGGCGGCGACCCCTGTGGTCGTACTGCTGGGTTCGGGTGAGCAGCGCAAGGCGCTCGACATCATCAGTGCCATGGTGTTCGACGAAGCCGGCAAGATCACCTCGATGCGGGCATGGTGGAGCGCCGACGCGATGCGCTCCGCGCGACCCGAAGAATAGAGAGCGCCGGGTCACGATGACCTACTCGGTTCTACGGCTCGACATGCGGGCATCGCAGCTCGCGGGCGCGACTCACCCCGAGCTCTACGCTGCCGCACTCGACATGTGCGTCTGGGCGGAAGAGCAGGGCTTCGCGATGATCTCCCTCCCCGAGCACCACGGAGTCGATGACGGCTATCTGCCGTCGCCGCTTGCGCTGGCGGGGGTGATCGCGGGGCGGACACGACGCATCCGGATCAGCATCATGGCGCTGTTGCTGCCGCTCTACGACCCGGTCCGTCTCGCGGAGGACTTCGCGGTGCTGGACCTCGCGAGCGGCGGCCGGATCGGAATTACGGCAGGCCTCGGCTACCGGGTCGAGGAGTACCAGATGCTCGGCATCGACTGGAAGAACCGCGGCCGGGTGATGGACGAGAAGCTCGATGTACTGCTCCAGGCCCTGCGCGGCGAGGAGTTCGAGTGGAATGGCCGCCGCGGACGCCTGGCGCCGCTGCCGGGCAGTCCGCCATTGTCGCTCATCACCGTAGGCGGCACCGGGCGCAACGCTGCGCGGCGTGCGGCGCGAGTCGGTCTGCCGTTCCAGCCGTCGGTCATGAACGAAGAGGTCTTCGGCTTCTATCGCACGGAGTGTGAGCGTCTGGGGCAGACGCCGGTATTGAGGCCGCCAGGCTCTGGCGAGATGCTGTGGGTCTCCGAAGATCCGGACCGCAGCTGGGCCGAGATCGGTCAATACCTGCTCTATCACGCCGTGACCTATGCGAGCTGGCAGGGAACGAACTCGGGTGGCTCGGTGGTGAACTCCGAGGCGACGACGATCGAGAGCCTACGCGCAGAACAGAAGTACAAGATCCTGACGCCCGAGCAGTGCATCGAGTATTCACAGAGCAATCCCAACGGAGCGGTCGTGCACTTCCCACTCTGCGGCGGGACCCCACCGGAACTCGGCTGGCAGAGCCTCGAACTCTACGCGGCGAAGGTGCTTCCGCACGTCAAGTCGAGCAGCTAGCAGGTACGCAACCGAAGACTCGCGAGGGTAGCCCGGCCTTCGTGGTCTGGAGGGTCCGGCCGGCATGCCGCGTAGGCTCGTGACCTTCACGGAAGATCGTCGTTCTTGCGGTCCGGTCGACGTCGTTGCCTGCCGCCACGTTCCCGCGCCACACGTCGGTATCCGGGTTTCGACTCACGGGCACCGTCGTTCCCACGCGTGGCCGAAGACGCTCGTGTTCGCTGGGCCCGGATGGCAGCAGCCGGCGGCTTCGCTCCGATCAGGCATTGCTCTCCCGCGCCGATCAGGTCCGTACGGCCGGCATCGCGGAGTGCATCACGGACCTTGAAGTAATTCTCGGGTGCGAAGAATTGCAGCAGCGCTCGTTGGACCTCGCGGTCGCGCAGGCGTTTCACCGTCTTCACGGGTTTCATCGAGTAGGGATCGAGACCGGTGAAATGGATGCAAGTTGCAACGTCCATCGGCGCTGGGATGAAATCCTGGACTTGGCGCGGCCGATAGCCGTGCTGCTTGAGGAAGATCGCGAGTTCGATCATCTCGTCGACCCCGCTGCCGGGGTGGCTCGCGATGTAGTAGGGAACGAGGTATTGCTCCTTGCCTGCGCGACGGGAGGCCTGCTCGAATCGCTCGGCGAATCTCTCGAAACTCGCTGCGGGGGGTTTCTTCATGATTCGAAGCACCGCATTGCTCGCATGCTCGGGCGCAACTTTGAGGTGGCCACCGACATGGTGCCGCGTGAGATCGTCGATGTAGCCCGCTTCCTCGGCTGCCAGGTCCATTCGAATGCCCGACGCAATGTGGACCTTCTTGACGTTGGGGAGTTCTCGGCTCTTGCGCATGAGATCGCGCAATGGTCCGTGGCTGGTGTCGAGCAGTGTGCAGATCTTCGGGTGAACGCATGATGGGCGCCGGCAGATCGCCTCGACCTTCGGATCGCCGCAGCGCATTCGGTACATGTTCGCAGTCGGCCCGCCGAGGTCGCTGATGTGGCCCGAAAAACCCGGGCGCTCGCTCAGTTCCTTCACCTCGCGAAGCACCGATCCTTCGCTGCGGCTCTGGATTGCACGGCCCTGATGCATCGTGATCGAGCAGAAGGTGCAGCCTCCGAAACAGCCGCGCATGATCTGCACGGAGTCCTTGATCGTTTGCCAGGCAGGAATCGCATCGCCTTCAGCCGAATGGCTGGGATGCGGGCGGCGGGTGTAGGGGAGTTCGTGGACAGCGTCGAGTTCTCGCGTCGAAAGCGCGAGACCGGGCGGGTTGACGACGAGCCGCCGGTCGCCATGCCTTTGCGTGAGTCGTCGAGCATTCAGCGGGTTCGTTTCTTCGTGAAACTGGCGTGTCATCCGAGCGAATGCATGTTTGTCGCGGGAGACGTCTTCGTACGATGGCAGTTCGACGGTCTCGCCGTCACTCGCAGAATCCTGCCACTGATGATCTCCGAGCTCTTCATTGCGCCCGAGCAGGTACGCGACGCCGCGCATATCGCGCAGGTTACGGATGTTCTCGCCGGCATCGAGTCGCTGCGCGATTTCGAGGATCGCGCGCTCGCCCATTCCGAATGCGAGCAAATCCGCCTTCGACGGAACAAGGTGACTCGGAAGTACTTTGTCCGACCAATAGTCGTAGTGGGCAATTCGACGCAGCGAGGCCTCGACGCCGCCGATCACGATCGGCACGCCCTTGTAGGCCTCGCGGCAACGCTGTGCGTAAGGCGCGGTGGGCCGATCGGGGCGGAGTCCGATGCGACCGCCTGGGGAATAGGCATCGGCGTTCCGTCGCTTCCGATTCGCTGTGTAGTGATTGATCATCGAGTCCATGTTGCCCGCACTCACGCCGTAGAAGAGTCTCGGTCGGCCGAGCGCACGCCAGGGGTCGGCGCTGCGCCAGTCGGGCTGAGCGAGGATTGCGACACGGAACCCGCTAGAGGCGAGCCAGCGACAGAGGATCGCGGCAGCGAACGACGGGTGATCGACATAGGCGTCTCCCGAGACGAAGACGACGTCGGGCTGCTCCCAGCCGAGTGCGCGCATTTCGGCTGCACTGGTGGGGATGAATCCAGTGTTGCTGGTTCGATTGGACGCCATGCGACCCGGGAGGTCCGAACCTGGCAAAGTAGCTGACAGGACCAAGAGGTTACCACCGATCGGTATCATTGACCCTGCCGGCTACTTGGCCGGCGTGCACCTGGCCCGCCTCCGGCACCTCGCTGCGATGCTGGCCCCGAGAATTCGGAGGATCATCTGCATATAACCGAATGCTGGGGCACAAAGGGTCAGCAGGCAGCGATTTCTACGCATTCACCGCTGTACGCCCACTATCGATCAAGGGATAATATACTTATGGCCACGGCGGCGGCCAATCTGTGGAATCAGTAACCAAAGGAGACGAACCATGAGGCAACTCACCAGATATGTTCTCACTCTGTCCTTGTTATTCGGCGCGGGGCAAGCAGGCGCCAAGACCCTCGGCTGGCACGGCACGTTGGACATCGACATCGGCGCGTTGGAACAGGTTCGATGGGAAGGCAGTGGCGTTTCGACCGTCAACAACTCGGGAGGCGGAAGCCACCTGAATACGCTGCGTCTCGCGGGAGGCATCACGGGATCGGGAACGATTATGGTCACCGATCCGGATACTACCGGTACCATCCCGTCTTTCCGGTTAAGGATGACGCTCGGCACCGGTACGCTCAGCGGGATCTCCGGCGCCCCGCCGTTGAACCCGCCCGCGACCCTCCCGGTCAAGGGCTTCACGCGCGTTTGTCTGTTCACGGGCTGCTCGACAACGGGCTTCCTGGCGGTCACCAACACCACGAACAGCGGTGCGACGGGCCTCGGCATCGGCGGCCTGCTGACGATGGGCGGAGCCGGGGCCGTTCGGATCTCGATCGCAATGGGTCCCTGGACCATCGGCAGTGTGAGCGCCGTCAACCAGACGAAGGACGGTGGCTTCAAAACGATTACGAGGACCGGTTTCGTACACGGTGCTGCGTCGTCGAATTCGTCGACCGCGACTCAGTCAGGGGTGATTCAGCTGATCACGCCACAACAGATCAACACGCAGGGAATCGCGGGCAACGCCTCGGCGCTCAGCCTGTTCGCCGTGCTGACCCTGCACTTCGTTCCCGAGCCGGGTCTGCTCCTGATGATCGGCGCCGGCGTCGTGGGTCTGGGGCTCCTCGGTCGCAGCCGGATGAAGAAGTAGGCAGAGCCTGAATATCGTTCATGCGTCACGGGGCGGCTGTTCCCATTGGAGCAGCCGCCCCGTGAAGCGATTCCCGAGATCATTCATTCTGCCTGTCCCGCTTGGAGCAGGGCGGCGGAGACGCGCTTCGCAATGGCCTCGGCCGCACGCGCGGCCGAGGCCGGGTCGTCGCTCTCTGCGACCGTAAGGGCAGCCTCCGACAGCGCACCAATGATCATCCGCCCGGCGATTTCCGCACTGCGCTGATCCATGTTGCCTCGGTATTCGAGCAGCAGAGCAGCTGCCATTCGGGTGACCGGGCTCTCAGCCCAGCGCTCCCGCCCGAGGATGTTCGGACTGTCGATCAGCACGATGCGGCGGAACTCCGAGTCCTCACAGAGCTCGAGGAAGTTGCGCCAGGCCGACAGTATCGGGTCTTTCGGCGCGTCGGCGGCATTCGCCTGCAGCGATGCCACGATACGTTCCTCCATGGCTTCGTTCACGGCCGCAAAGAGCTGGACCTTGTTGCCGAAATAGTGGTAGATCGGGCGAATCGTCAGGCCGCTTCCGGCGGCGATCTCATCGAGGCTGGTGTCGGCGTAGCCCTTGTTCCCAAACAACCGGCAGGCGCTCTCGAGTACTGCCGCGCGGGTTTCCGCGCGGCGCTCAGCCTGGGTCCTGCGTCGTTGGTTCACCGTTCGGCTCAGGCCGTGTCGTGCAGCACGCAGCGGATTCCATCCGGGTGCTCGATCAATGCGGTGCAACGGTTGCAGTGGTTGCAGCCGTTCACGTAATCGGGATCCGCCTTCGCGTGTTTCACGAAGTCGGGGTCCTCGATCAGCGTGCGGCCGAGTTGTACGAAATCGAAGCCCTCACGCATGAGGGTCTCGGCGCTCTCGCGCGTCGCACAACCGCCGATATAGACGACGCTGCAGCGCACGGCCTCGCGCACGCGTTTCGCGTGCTCGAGCAGATAGATTTCCTTGTAGGGGTATTCGCGAAATAGCCTGGTCGCGAATAGCTTCAATCCCATGCGTGCGATCGGGTTCTTCTCCTGCTCGATCAGTCCATGCGCCTGCTGGTGCCGGCGCTCGTCACGATCCCGTCGATGCCGGCTGCATCGAGCATGGTCGCCACCCGCACTCCCTCTTCCCAACTGACACCGCCCTTGACGCCGTCCGTCATGCTGATCTTTCCGATGATCGCGAGGCCGTCGCCGGCTCCTTCGCGAAAAGCCTCGAGGACCCTCAGCGGCAGCCGCATCCGATTCTCCAGCGAGCCGCCGTATTCATCGGTACGTCGGTTCGTCTTGGGGCTGATGAACTGGCTGATCCCGTAGCCGTGACCGAAGTGGATCTCCGCGGCGTCGAAGCCCACTCGCTTCAGCAGCCGGCCCGCGTCCGCAAAGGTCCGGACGAAGGTGTCGATGTCTTCGGGGCCCATCGCACCCGCAATCGGCATTCCGGCAGGCGTTCCGAGCAGGTTGATTCCGCGCGACGGTCCCAGTGGGCGCTTGAGTCGCTGCAGATTGCGATTCTTCGAGAAGCCACCGCAATGGACCACCTGGGCCGATACCCGCGCGCCGGCAGCGTGAATCTCGTCGACGAGTTTTTGCAGTGGTCCCTCGATGCCGTGGTGGAGGTACATCATCTTGTCGTGGAGACGGCCGTCGGCTTCGGTTGCGCAGTAGGCGAGCGTCGTCATGGCGATGCCGCCTTCGGCCAGGCGGCGGTGAAAGTGCGTGAGTTTTTGGCCGGGGATGCCGTCGCGTGTCATCCCCTCGAAGGTGGCGGCCTTGATGAAGCGGTTCTTTAGTTCAATGGGGCCGAGCCTGGCCGGTTCGAAGAGGGGGCTGTTCGGGGATTCCAAGATTTCTCACTCCATCACATGTGTAGCATTGCTACATAAATTAGATTGGCTGGCTGAATCGGGCAATAGCGAGCGAGCCGGGACTTTTTGAACATGCGCGAACCCTGGAAGGTCTCAGCCGAATCGGCGATTCTCTCCGACTTGGCAGGCATTGAGGCTGATCAGATGCCGAGCCCGATCGGTTGGCGCAATTTGTTGGGAGGTTCGATCTGCATTCCGCGCCGCTCACGATCGTCGGAGCTGAAGGTTCTCCCTACAGTCGTAAGCTGCGGGGAATCCTGCGCTATCGCAGGATTCCCCACCATTGGGTGACCCGTGGATCACCGGAATCGCACGGGCTCCCCAAGCCCAAGGTAGAGCTGCTGCCGCAGCTTCTGCTGGCGGGAGCGGATGGCCGTGTCGAAGCCCGCGTCGACTCGACGCCGCTGATCCGCGAGCTCGAAGCGCGCTACGAAGGGCGCTGCGTCGTTCCGACCGACCCGGTGATCGCCTACCTCGACGCGTTGCTCGAGGACTATGCGGACGAGTGGCTCACAAAAGCGATGTTCCACTATCGCTGGGCGTACCCCACCGACATCGCGAAGGCTGCCGCAATTCTCCCGCGCTGGTTCAAGACCAACGCACCGGAAGCTGACTCGAGGGCGGCGGGAGAGGTATTCGCAAAGCGGCAGATCGATCGGCTGTGGGTGGTGGGGTCGAACCCGACGACGGGCCCGGTAATCGAGGAAAGTTACGAGCGTCTGCTCACGTTGCTCGACGCCCATCTCACGACTTCGCGCTTTGTCATGGGCTCGCGCCCCGGTGCAGCAGATTTCGCACTCTACGGCCAACTCACACAGCTCGTCGGTTTCGATCCGACGTCGTCCGCGGTCGCGCTGGCGGCGGCGCCTCGTGTCGTGGCCTGGGTCGATCTGGTCGACGACCTGTCCGGTGTCGAGCCGGCCGAGGATGGCTGGCTCTCGCGCGCAGAAGTGCCCGCGACGCTACGTGCGTTGTTCACGGAGATTGGACGGGTCTACGTGCCTTTCCTGCTCGGGAATGCCGAAGCCCTCGCAAACGGCTCGGAGCGCGTCGAGTGCACGATCGCGGAGCGGCCGTGGGTGCAGCGACCATTCCCCTATCAGGGGAAGTGTCTGACGTGGCTGCGCGAGGGTCGCGAAGGGCTGTCGGTTGGCGACCGGGCCGCGGTCGATGCGCTACTCGAGGGCAGCGGCTGCGAGGCGCTGTTCGGCTGATGGGGTCGATCGGTCGCGAGATCCAGCGACGCGGCAGTGCCGCCTGAACGCGCTGCCGACATCTATCCGAGTTCTGCGATGGAACGGTCGGCTGCTTCGTGCCAGCGTGTACCACGCACTCGCGCCGAGAAGATCGCCGTCGCGACGAAGAGCTCGAAACACAGACCGAACCAACCTCCGAGCGCTCCGAGCCCGTATCGGTATGCGAGCAACCACGTTAGCGGCGGAGTCAGTACCCAGGCCAACGTGATCCCCATCCAGGCACAGAAGCGAACGTCACCGGTTCCCTGGAGTACGCTCCGCGATACGATGTTGATCGCATCTGCCAGCTGGAAGACTGCAGCGACGTAGAGCAGCCGCGTCGTCAGTTCGAGTAGTTCCGGGTCGTCGGTGAAATGCGAGGCGATCCACCCGCCGGCAAGAAAGAACGTGATCCCCGCGAGGAGCGCATAGGCACAAGCTGGAATCATCGCCTGCATTGCGATGCCGCGTACCCACTCGCGCCTGCCGGCTCCCACCGCCTGGCCGGCCAACACCGATGCAGCCTGACCGATCGCCATGCAGGGCAGAAAGCCGAAGTGCAGTACCTGGATCGCGATCTGATTGGCGGCGCCATCGAGTTCACTCAGATTCGTGAGCATTACGACCATCGTCGCGAAGGCTCCCATCTCGAGCGCCATCTGGAGCCCACTCGGGAAGCCGAGTCTCCAGACGCTCTGGATCTGGTCTCGCACGAAGCCGCGAAAAACGAAGCCGTCCCCGGCCTGGACCCAGAGCATCGCCGCGCAGCTGATGACGTTCGCGATCAGTGTCGCGCTGGCGGCACCGGCCACCCCCATCTCGAGTTCGAAGATGAACCAATAGTTCAGCGCGACGTTACAGGCGTTCGCAAAGATGTTGACTCTCATCGGCGAACGCGAGTCACCGATTGCGAGCCGCGCCTGTTCAACAGCGACGCGCACGAGGATCGGCAGCGCAGCGATTGCGCCGATTCGGAGGTAGGTCATCGCGGCATCACCGGTTGCGATGGTCGCTGACACTCGTGGCAGCAGGCTGGCGGTGAAGTACGCCACCGCAGCGGAACAGACTGCCATCATCACGGCGAGCGCGAGCCCCGCGCCAAGGATGACCTTGACCTTCTCGGGTCGACCGGCGCCGATCGATTGCGCGGCCAGGATCTTGATCCCGCCCAGCACTCCGATCGGAAAGCAGATCACGATGAATTGGATGATTCCGCCCAGGCCCACGCCCGCGAGCGCCCAACTGCCGAGCGTGCTCACCATCAGAGTGTCGACCAGCGTCATGACGCTCATCGACAACATCGAGACCACGATTGGCCAGGCGAGATGAATCAGGGCGGGCAGCGGCGCTGCGGCCCATTCGAGTTCGTTCGGACCTGCCGCGGCAACAACACTCCCGGTTGTCTCATTCGCAGATCGGTCGTGCGGTTGCGTCAACCTGGGGCCCCAGCGCGCGATCCAGGGCGCGTGGAGCGCGAATTCCGGCGAGCTTAGGTCAACGGGGCGTCGAAGGCGAAGTGGCTTGCCGGAGAGGTGGGCGGATCAGGTCGTGCAGGTCGCGCAGGTCCGGGCAGTCGGCATCGCGTGCAGCCGGTCGATCGGGATGTCCTCACCGCATTCGCTGCATTCACCGAATTCTCCTCCGGATAGCCGCACCAGTGCCGCGTTGATCTCCGCCAGCTCATCGTGGCCGGAGGCATCCAGGGCATCGAGTACCGGAGCATTCTCGAGCTCGATCGCCTGCTCTTCACTATCGGCGTCGAGCGGGCCCTGAGTGCGGCGCATGTCGTCAGCGATTAGCTGCAAGCGACGTTCGAGCGCAGCCCGCCGTCGTTTGAGCTCGTTGTGGATTTCGCGAAATTCAGACATCGTCGTCCCCCCATGACTCGGCCCGGGCAAGCTGCGCGCCGGCCACGCGGCCGGCGGCGCGCAGCAATTTGCACGGGCCACGATCAGCCGTCGATCGAGACGACCCGCGGTTTCTTCTCTTCGTGCTTCTGGACCGAGACGGTCAGGACGCCATCTCGGAACTTCGCCTTGATATCGTCGGAGGCGTCGGGTGGCATGCGAAAGCTCCGCGTGAAGCTGCCGAAAGAGCGCTCGACGTAGTGGTGGTGCTCCTCATTCTCCTCGCGCTCATTTCGCTTCTCGCCCTTGATGGTGAGCACGTTGTCGTGGCACTCGAGGCTGATGTCGTCTTTGCTCGATCCCGGAAGCTCTACGGTGACGATGTAGCGATCTTCGCTCTCGGCGACATCGACTGCGGGCGACCACGCGCGGTCGGGGAGATCACCCCACGGACTCTGCATCAGGCGGCTGCGAATCGGCGAATGAAAGAAGCCGCGAAGCAGGTCCTGTTCGTCCCAGAAATCTCTGCGTACGGCCTTGTTCTGGTTGGTTTCGGCCATGGTCTACTCCTTTGCATCGGAGCACCTTCCGCTTCGGCCTGGAGCCACCGAGCCGCGGGCGGTACTCGTGTCCTGAAGAGCAACATGGGCACAAGTTGCGGGTGTGCAACCCCCTCGAAGCGGAAGAGTCGAGACGAAGTCAGGCTGCGGCCTGGGGTGGGGAGTCATGCGCGTGGAGCTAGGACCCGTAGATCCGTTCCAGCAGGTTGCGGAGTGTCGCCTGCCAGTTCGGCAAGTCGGTGCGGATGAGCGCGCGTCGTTCGGCAGGCCATTCGTCGGTGGGTTCGAATCTACGGGTACTCTCCGCATGAAAGTCGACGCCGGCGTCGGAGATCCGCTCGGGGTCCTGTTCACGCTCGAACAGCCGGCGCCGAGTCTCGCTCGCTTCGCAGCGCGCTTCCAGCAGGAAGGCATCGAGTCCGCGTTCGTTCGCCCAACGCATCACAGCCTCGCGTTGCTCTCGGCGTGAATACGTCGCGTCGAGTATTGCGCAACGCCCCGATTCCACGATTGGACGTGCCCGCTCGAGCAGTGCGCGGTAGACCCTGCGGGTCGAAGCGTCGTCGTAGATGCCGTCGCCAGCTGCTGCTGTCGCGCGCGTTCCGGGATCGAGGCCTGCGAGGCGTTTTCGGACGCGATCGGATGCCACGACGACGCCAGGCAAGTGCTCCGCGGCGGCGTTGGCGAGTGTACTCTTCCCGGTCCCGACGATTCCGCAGACGACGATGATGGAGCCGCGCCGATCGGAAGACAGGCCCTCGGCAGCGAACCGGAGGTGTGCTGCCGCCGAGAGTGCGGCGGAGCGGCGTTGTTCGATGCCCAGCTCTTCTTCACCGCTCGCAACGCCCGCAACCGACCCTCGAACGAGGGCCCGGTGTGCGATGTGAAAATCGATCACATCGTAGAGTGTGTAGTCGTCGGTTTCGAGGGCGTAGGCGTTCAGCAAGGTCTCGGCGAGATCAACGCGCGCCCGATAACCGAGATCCATCGCGGTGAATGCGAGTTCCGCCGCCACGTCGATCTGTCGCAGTGTGTCGTTGAACTCGATGCAGTCGATTGCGATCGGGTCGCCGGGCCCGTGCTCGTACCAGATGTGATCGAGGTGGAGATCGCCGTGCCCGTCGACCGCGCGCCCCTCGTCTCGCCGTGCTTCGAATCGATCTCGACGGTTGCTGAACAGCGCCATCATCGACGCCTCGCAGCGGCCGAGCAGGGCCTGGTCGATCGCGTCGGGCGTCGCCCCGCGTGCGAGTTCGAACGTGTCGCGGACCGGCGCCAGGGTTCGTTCGACCCACATCTCGACCGTCCACGGAGCGGGGCGCCCCAGCCCGTGGGCCGCGTGGAATCGCGCGATCGTCTTGGCCAGGCCTCGCAGATGCTCGGGCTGGAGTGTGCCGGTTTCGAGCAGGCTCTTCGCGTTCCCGTTCGCCGGTAGACGACGCATGACGACGCAGTGCTCGAGTGCCTCACCATTCAGGTCGTATTCGAGATTCTCACGGAACGTCCCGATGCGCCATTTTCCCGCAGAGTCCCGCCGAATCGCCGCGACCCCGAGGTAGACGTCCGGCGCGATGCGACGATTCAGACGGACCTCGTTCAGGCAATCGGCATTGCGGTGCGAACGCGTCGCGAAACATAGAAAGCCGAGGTCCACGGGCTTGCGAATCTTGTAGACACGCTCGCGTGTGAGAAAGACGTGCGAGATGTGGGTCTGGAGGGCCTCGATCCCGGAAGTGGCAGACGGGTCATCGGGGTATGCGCTCGGGAGCGCGAGACTTCGAAGCGCTTCCTCTCCGAGTCCTTCCTGCGTGGACATCACTGGGGCCCGCGTGCTTGATCGGTCACACCGAGCCGATTCGGTGGCGTCGCACGAGATCGAGGATGTCTTTCCCGAATCGCTCGATCTTGGCCGGGCCGAGCCCCGGAATCCGCGCGAGCGCATCGAGCGAATCGGGCTCTTCCCGATCGATCGCGAGAATCGCCCTGCGCTGAAAGACCATGTAGGTCTTCCACTTGAGCGCACGGGCTTGGCGGCGTCGGTAATTGTCGAGGGCGCGCGCCAGCGGTCCGCCGTGACGGCTCGATCGCCGCTTTAGCGGCTTGCGGGCCGCAGCCCCGTCATTTTCAGTCGCGTTGGTCTGTGTCGAAGCTCGAATCGGTTTGCCCGGAATCCAGACGGTCGGGTATTTGCGCCCGGTCCGTCGGAGGCGCCCATCGGCGAGGAGTGCGTCGACCGCAGCGACGATCGACGCCTCGTCGTACTCCGCGAGAGACCCATACTCGGGCAGCATCAGCAGGCCACCGCGCGCGAGTGATTTGGCGCGGCTCCCCCGGAGCGCCCGCGCGAGGTTGGCCTTGCCGACTGGTCGACTCAGGCGGTCGACGGCGCGTACGATCGATTCGTGGGCATCGCTGCCGAGCAGGCGTACGGCGGGACGATCGGGCTCGAAGCGTGCCTGTGCCGAACGCACCGAGCCGGCGTCTTCGCACACGTCGCAGTTCCCGCAGGCAGGTCGATCGTCGCTGCCTGTGAAATGTGCGCTGAGCCGGCGCTGGCGGCATTCGACCCGGGTCGCGTACTTCTCCACCGCAGCCAGCGCCAGCTCGTTCCGGTTCGCGATCGCGGCACTTGTGGAAGCACTCGAGTGGAGTCGACGCTGGGTGGCGAGGTCGCCCGGACCGAAGAACAGCACGCAGCACGATGCTTCGCCGTCACGTCCTGCGCGACCGGCCTCCTGATAGTAGGCCTCGATGCTGCCCGGTGTCTGGAAGTGCACGATGAGACGGATGTCGGGCAGGTCGATTCCCATCCCGAACGCGTTGGTCGCGACGAGAATGCGGGTCCGCCGCGTTTCGAAGGCCCGTTGTGCGCGTTCCCGTGCGAGTTTGGTGCGACCCGCGTGATAGTAGCCCGCCGCGATCCCCGCACTCCGGAGGGCCTTCGCGACCGTCTCTGTGGTCTTGCGGGTGCTGCAGTAGACGAGACCACGCCCGGACCCGTGTCCAGACTGGAGTCCAGCCGAGGCAATCTCGGCCTGAAGTGCCGCCAGGCGAGCCGCTTGGGAACGCAATGGTTGCACCGAGAAGCGAAGGTTCGGGCGGTCGAACCCCGAGCGTACGACCACGGGCGCGCGCAACGCCAGCCGATTCTCGATCTCCTCCATCACCATCGGCGTCGCGGTTGCGGTGAGTGCGATCGCGGGCGTCTCGACGATTTCGCGCAACTCGTGAATCCGCATGTAGTCAGGGCGAAAGTCGTGGCCCCACTGGCTCACGCAATGGGCTTCGTCGATCGCGAGCAGCGCGATCGGTGTCCGCCCGAGCATTCGGCGGAATCCCGCCTGCGCTGCGCGTTCGGGGGATACGTAGAGAAGAGCGAGTTCACCGCGTAGAAAATCCACGACCGCCTGCTTCTGTTCGGCGTCATCCTGCCCGCTGTGGAGCGCCGCCGCAGGAACTCCGCGTGCCGCAAGGGCTCCGACCTGGTCGTGCATCAACGCAATCAGCGGCGAGATCACGATCGTGGTGCCGCGTCCAGCCCGGCTCGCGACGATTGCGGGAATCTGAAAGCAGAGTGACTTGCCCGAGCCGGTAGCGAGCAACACGATCGAGTCGCGGCCGCCGAGCGCGGCCTCGACCGCCTCGGCCTGGCCGGGCCGGAATTCGGAATGACCGAAGATCTGAGCGAGCAAATCACGCGCGGCGAGTAGCTTCGAAGCTCCGGCCATGTTCAGTGGTTACCACGCCCGGACGCACCGCGCGCGGCTCAGCGCACGCTCACCTCGACGACGCGGTTCCCCGACGCACCGCCCAGGCTGCTCGCTGAAGCGGACCCACGACCCTGGAGCGTGATGCGGTCGATCGGGATACCGAGCGCGACCAGGTACGAGGCAACGCTCTTGGCGCGTCGCTCGGACATCCATTCGTCGGCGCCGTCAGCAGCCGACTCCTCGCTGTAGCCCACCACGTGCACGCTGCGCTTCGGAAATGGTCGGAGCTTGCGAGCGAATTCATCGAGTGCGCGGATACCCGCATCGTCGAGGGTCGCGCTACCCGAATCGAACGGGACGACTGCGTTGAAGCTGGTCGGATCCGGCGGTGGGGGCGCGGGGGCGACGGGGGCCGGTGGCGGCGGCGGCGGTGGCGGGGGCGACGAGGCGCAGCCGAGCGAGACGAGCAGCGCGGCGACGAGGAAGAAATGAACGAACCTCATGGCGAAACCCCCTGGCTGAGTCACGGATTCACAGTTTAACGTAGCCTCGCGCCACACGGTGCCCGTCGAGCATTATCGTCAGCCAGGCGGCCCGTTGAGTTCATAGAGCTCGACGAGGGCGCCGCCGTGTTCCTTTGGGCCTTCGAGGTAGGCCCAGCGTGCACCCACTTGTGGAATCGCGTGCGACCAGATCAGCTCAAAACCGAGCTCCCGCAGCTTGGCAAGCGGCGGGTCGATATCGTCGAGCTTGAAGCGGACGTGGTGAATCCCCTCGCCATGCTTCTCGAGCATCTCGCTGTGCGGGCTTTCTCCCGAAACGACCTGGATCAGTTCGATCTCGAGTGGCCCCGAACGGCCGAAGCCCATCTTGAGCGTGACGTCGGCCTTGCGGCCGCGGTAGTTCGCTCCCTCGATGCTGTGTTCCATCGTCTGGAATTCGCCGAAGAGCGCACCGAAGGTCTCGAGCGTGCGTTCGAGGTCATGAACCACCCAGGCGACCTGATCGACCGGCGGGAGTCCCAGTTCACTCGCGAGGTTCGGGGTCATGCGGTTCCTCCCTGTCCGAGGCCGAACGTTGGGCCGGCTACGCGCTGGTGCGGAAGTGCATCACGTCGCCGTCGCGGACGACGTAGTCCTTGCCCTCGACCTGCATTGCGCCCTTGGCCTTGGCGCCGGCCTCGCCTTTCAGATCGACGAATGTCTGGAACGGGATCACCTCGGCCCTTATGAAGTGCTTCTCGAAGTCGCTGTGGATTTCCGCGGCGGCTTTCGGGGCCGCCCAGCCGCGCCGAATGGTCCACGCGCGGATCTCCTTTGGGCCGGCGGTGAAGTAGGTGATCAGATCGAGCAGCACATAGGCGCTGTGAATCAGCTGGTTCAAGCCCGGCTCGACGATGCCGAGGTCGACCAGGAATTCGAGCTTCTCGTCGTCGGCGAGTTCGGAGAGCTCGGCTTCGACCTTGCCGCAGATTCGAACGACGCGCGCCCCGGACTCCTCGGCCAATGCCTCGAGTGCTCGGCTGTGTTCGTTGCCGTCGGCGAGCGCGTCCTCATCGATGTTCGCCACGTAGAGAATCGGCTTCGCGGTCAGCAGGTGGAGATCCATGAACGCCGCCTGCATCGCATCTGGAACCTCGAAGGTCCGAGCCGGCGACCCCTCGCTCAAATGGGTCTGGAGGGCCTCGAAGAGTTCGACCTCGGCGCGCGCGTCCTTGTCGCCCGACCGGGCGACACGGCGAATGCGGTCGATCCGCTTCTCGAGTGTTTCGAGGTCGGCGAGGCCGAGTTCGACGTCGATCGTCTCGAGGTCGCGCCGCGCGTCGGGGGCGCCATCGACGTGAACCACGTTTTCGTCGTCGAAGCAACGAATCACGTGGATGATGGCGTTGGTCTCACGAATGTTCGCGAGGAACTGGTTGCCGAGTCCTTCGCCCTTCGACGCGCCCTTCACCAGGCCCGCTATGTCGACGAACTCGACGGTGGTCGGGATCACCTGCTGAGACTGGACGATCGTCTGGATCTGGTCCAGGCGATCGTCGGGTACCACGACCACGCCGGTATTCGGCTCGATCGTACAGAAGGGATAGTTTTCGGCCTGTATTCCGGCCGCCGTGAGCGCGTTGAAGATCGTACTCTTGCCGACGTTCGGGAGGCCGACGATGCCGCAGGTGAGTGTCATGGGCGGCCGATGTTCCCTGATTCGAGGCCGGCTGTCACCTGCCCGCAGTGCGACTCCGGATGGCGGAGTAGCCGCCTCAGCCGCGCTGCGCGCGGCCGGTCATCGGGACGAAACGCACGGGCAGCACGTTCTCCTCTTCGAAGCCGGTCTCACTGCGCGTGATCCGCAGCAGACGCTGGAACGACTGCCCGACCGGGATGACGAGGCGCCCACCAATCCGCAGCTGTTGCTTCAGCGGTTCGGGGATCATCGGCGGTGCCGCAGTGACGATGACCGCGTCGAATGGTGCGTGCTCGGGCCAACCCGCGTAGCCGTCACCCGTGCGAACCTCGACCCGGTCGCCGTAGCCGGTTGCGGCAAGTGCCGCTCTAGCCTGCTCGGCGAGGGGCTCGATGATCTCGATCGAATAGACCTTCACGCCCAGTTGAGCGAGCACTGCAGCCTGGTATCCCGAGCCGGTCCCAACCTCGAGAACCGTGTCGCCGGCCTTCAGCTCTGCGAGTTCGGTCATCAAAGCGACGATGTAGGGCTGACTGATGGTTTGACCGTGGCCGATCGGCAGCGGTCGGTCCTTGTAGGCGGACTCCTGCTGCGATTCGGGTACGAAGCGATGGCGGGGTACCGTGCGGACGGCTTCGAGAACGTCCGGGTTGCGTATGCCGCGTGCGGCGATCTGCGACTCGACCATGGTGTGGCGCTCGTGTTCGCGCGATTCCCCGTCGGCAGCATACCCACTCTCGGGAGCCACAGGCGAAATCCCGGCAGCGAGCAGTATCAGCGCGACGGGAATTGTTCGGAGCATCGATGCAGAGGCTACTACCAGCGTGGGTTGTCCGGCAAGCGCGGAAGCCGCACGCCGCGGCGGTGCCCTGAAGCAACGAGCCCCTGGAATCCGGAGAACCCGGGGGCTCGAGAGAGGCATGACTCGGGCTCGGGGACCGGCCGGGGTTCGGCGCGGGGCCGTGCCGTCAGGCAATGGGACCGAACCATACTGGCTGATCCGGTAGTCGCCGCTGACGGGAGGGGGAGGGACGCGGTGTCGGAAAGGGGCACTCGAGCGACCAGCTGCGGATCTTCTCGATGGTGGTTCGGCCCAATTGATAGTCGGCATCGGCACCCCGGAGAACCTGTTCGGCCATCCAGTCCACGCCCCGCTGGGCGGCGGCCCGCTGAGAGGCCTGCAGCGACCGGCTCCCGGGGCGCAGGCGCCGAGAAGGATTGTGCGCAGCGTCCGCCATTCCCGAAAGTACGGCCTGGGCGACCGCGGCGGCATCCTGGATGCTGGTCCCCTCGACCAATCCGTGGCGGAAGGCGGCTGCGACGAACGAATCCCCGGCCCCGGGGGTCATTGCGCGAACCACCGAACCACGTCCGGCGAGCCAGTAGCGAGCGATCTTCTGTCCGAACCGATACGCGTCGCGCAAGCGTGCTCGCTGGTCGCGGCACCGATCGTGCCACTCGATTCGGGTTTTCCACCAGGTAGTGATGCCCATCACATTTTCCAGCGCGACTCCATGGTGTTGCGGAATCTCCGCCGTACGGCCCCGGGTCGCAGCCCCCGCATCATGCAGGTCCGATGCAAGAGCGTCGCTCGAGGTTCGTTTTCGCCGGATAGGCCCCCACCGCCGCGGCAAGTGCGGGTGAATGGCGCACCCTCGGGCCGTCGCATCAACGGAGACCTTCGGAAGCCGGTATTGGTTGAACGAGGGCAGGGGGCCCAGCCGAAACGGGTGGATCGGCTTTTGCTCGACCGCATGTTCGTGACGTAGTGTGGGACGATGGTGGCCCTGGAATTTCCCAAGCATGCCTCCGAGTTGACGCCGGATCTCCTGACGCAGGTCTTGTCGGAGCAGTATCCCGAAGTCGAAGTCGCTGACCTGCGTGTCGTCGAAGAAGCGCACTGCGACACCGGCTCGGCCTCGACCGCCGCGCGGGCCGTGCTCGACCTCGACTTCGCTCCGGGCCGCGACGCGGGCCTGCCGGGCCGGGTGGTCTTGAAGACGATCCTGGTCCGCCGTGGTGCGCCGGGCTCGCTGTACCGGAACGAAGTTCGCTTCTATCGCGAGATCCGATCCGAACTCTCGATCGAGACCCCGACTGCCTACGCGAGCCTGTTCGATGACGCGTCCGATACCTTCGGCGTGGTCATGGAGGACCTGCGGTTGCGTTCAGCGGAATTTCCGAATGCAACGGGCTCGATGACCCAGGCACAGATCACCAGTGCGCTCGACCAGCTCGCGGCCCTGCACGGACACTTCTGGCAGAGCCCGCGTTTCGAAGGTGATCTCGACTGGCTCTGGACGCCGCTTTCGGGGGGGTTCCACGACTTCCTGGCCGGTGCGGGCGCGGCCTTCATCCGGCAGCTGATCGCGCAGAGCGAATACAAGCAGGAATTGTTCGAGCGCCTCGGTCGTAATTTCGACGACGTCTGGCAGCATCTCTGGAAGGCGCAGGCGATCATCGCTTCCGAGCCCAGTACGCTGTTGCACGGCGACACGCACTTCGGCAACAGCTACTTCCTGCCGGGCGGGCGAGTCGGATTGCTCGACTGGCAATTGCTGAACCGCGGCCGCTGGTCACACGATGTGACCTATCTGCTCGTGACGGCACTCGACATCGAGTCGCGACGCACTCACGAGCGCGAGCTGATCGGCTATTACCTCGACCGCTTGCGGTCCGCTGGTGTCGAACACGCGCCGGAGCCCGAGGCAGCCTGGCTGGCGTACCGTCAGACGGCGATATGGGGCTTCGTGTTCGGCTGGCTGATCTGTCCGACCGAGAATTACGGTGAGACGATCCTGCGCGCGAATCTCGAGCGCTTGACCGCGGCGCTCGAAGATCTGGAGACATTCGCCGCGCTGGCGGACTGACTACCGGGGCGAGGCGCGAGATCTCCCATTGATGAGAACGCGGGTCTGCGGTCGCGGTAGCGACCGGGGCGGAACTGCCGCTACTGTTTCCGTCGGGGTAGCCACGAAGGGGAACGAGAATGCTCAGGAACCGGGGATTCACGCGCGTCGCGGCGGTCGCGGCCGCCGTCTGTGCACTGGTAGTTGCAACTCCTCAGACGGCCATGGCCGAGGTCGACAATATCTGGAGTATTTGGGCGAGCGAGGTGACCGATCGCTCGAAGGTCGAGGTCCCGTTCGCGATTCTCACCTCGTTGCCGGCGATGATCCTCTCGACGCCGTTCTGGTTCGGCACGTGGTCGCTCGACAAGATCGAGAATCTCGGTGACGACGAAGAGATCGAAGACTAGGCGGACGAATAGTCGCTTCAGTCTGTGGCGACGTCCTCGGGGATCTCCGGTGCGCCGCCCAGCTTGCGTTTCAGGTAGCCAAAGATGCGCTGGAGACCGCGCCAGATCTTCGGCAGCAACCAGATCGCGAGCGCGAAGAACGCCGCGAGCCCGACCAGGAACAGCACTGGATTCTGGAGTGCGGTCCACAGCCCGCCGATCACCGCAACATCTTCGAGGATCGACGCGGTCCAGTTCGTAATCGGCTCGGGCGAGGCGTTGATGATCGCGCGCGTGCCGGCCTTGGTTGCGTGGGCACCGGCTGCGAGCGTACCGCCCGCGAGTGCCGCGGCGAGTATGGCCCCGGCCGGGATCCGAATGAAGGTGTGAATGACGTCCCAGCCGGTGTCGATGCCGGGGATCTTGTCGGCGAAGAACTCGATCAGATACATCGCACCCGCCACGAAGATCACCATCGGATCCTGCAGCAGCACGAGGTCCGGGGGCAGGGCGAGGTGCCCGGTAGTTCCGAGCAGGCCGAGCATGCAGATGGTCGCCTAGAGGTGATGCCGCTCGCCCAGCCGATTCCCATCGTGAGCGCGATCGTCTCGACGACTCCCATGCGCTTCCCTCCTGGTCGGATGGCGCGCGAGCACGCCCGGACGATGAGACTACCGCGAGCGCGGCAAAATTCGTGTCCGAGATGGAAAGGGCCTGAAATTGCGCAATTCAGGAAATCGGGATTGACTCGGTTCCATATTTCCATATACTTGGAGGTATGGAAAGACAAAATGTTGTTGCCGCTCTCACGGCACTCGCTCAGGAGACCCGCCTCGATATTTTCCGGCTGCTCGTCCGGACGGGGAGCGAAGGGTTGGCTGTCGGCGAGGTCGCTGAGGAGCTCGAGCTGCCGTCGGCGACGTTGTCGTTCCATCTGAAGGAACTCACGAGCGCAGGCTTGTTGCGCTTCGAGCGGGTCGGCCGTTCCCGTATCTATCGCCCGGATTTCGCGGTGATGAATGAACTGCTCGCATTCCTGACCGAGAACTGCTGCCAGGGGATTCGACGGGCCGGGAAGACACCCTGACGTCGATTCATCGCAGAGTCCGCGAAGGCTTAGCGCAGCACCGCGCGCCCCAATGAACCGCAGAAGGAGAGAACCAATGACGACGGAAAAACGCCCCCAGGATGCGGATCGAGTTCGATCCATGGTGAGCGAGGGATATGCCAGGGTCGCGAAGACCCACAGCGCCGCCGACGGCGCGCACGCACGCGTGGTGGGAGAGCGACTCGGGTACAGCCAAGAGGATCTCGACGCGGTGCCCGAAGGCGCGAACCTCGGGGTCGGCTGCGGTAATCCAACGGCGATCGACCGCCTGCGCCCGGGCGAAACGGTCGTCGACCTCGGCTCGGGTGCCGGCTTCGATGCACTGCTGGCGGCGCGTCAGGTCGGGCCGACAGGCCGCGTAATCGGGGTCGACATGACCGAAGCGATGCTGGAGCGTGCTCGCGCGAACGCGCGCAAGGCCGGCGTGAGCCATGTCGAGTTCCGCAAAGGCAATATCGAGGCCCTGCCGATCGAAGATGAGAGCGTCGACGCGATCATCTCGAACTGCGTGATCAACCTCTCGCCCGAAAAGGACCGGGTCTACCGCGAGGCCTGTCGCGTTCTGCGCCCGGGAGGCCGCATCATGATCTCGGACATCGTGCTCGAGCGAGAGCTGCCGGCCGTGGTTCTCGACAGCATCGACGCCTACATCGGATGCGTCGGCGGCGCGAGTCTGCGCGCCGACTACCTCGAGACGATCGCGAAAGCGGGGTTTTCAGAGGTCCGCGTCGATCGCGAAGCGAGCTTCGCGACGGCATTCGATATCGAGGACCCTCGCGTGCGTGAGGTCATGGAGAAGCTGGAGATATCGGAGGACGAAGCGAAGGCCTACGCCGATGCCGTGACGAGCCTTCACATCTACGCGAAGAAATAGCCGAAGAGCGGGGCGCAATTGCCGCGGACTCCGTTCGAGGTCCGAAGAGTCGTCGTGAATTCCGCGGCGGCCGATCGATGTGCTCGCCATCTGACCGAGCCGGTGATCGATGTATTCTCCTGTCGCCCCCTGATGAGACCGGTGGCGATGGCCCCCGAAGCACCGCCAGTTGGAGAACCCCGATGCTCAGCAAATTCGACGACTACCCCATCCACCAGATCGCACAGCCGATCGCGCAGCCGCTCTCGGGCGATCGCAATCTCTACGATCGCTACTGGTTCAACGCGATCCAGGACGACGGTGAGTTCTACATCGGGATCGGCTCGGGTATCTATCCGAACCTCGGCATTCTCGACTGCGGTTTGAGCATCGTCCGCGGTGGTGAGCAGCACGCATTCCACGGGTCGTGCCGCGCGCCACAGGAGCCGACCGATGTACGCTGCGGGCCGTTTCGAATCGATGTGATCGAGCCGATGAGGACGCTGCGCGTCACGCTGGACTCGAACGAGACGGGCATCGAGGGTGAACTGACCTACACCGCGCGTACGGCCTGCGTCGAGGAAGGACGCCAGACGATTCGCAGCGGTACGCGTCTCATGATGGACGCGACGCGATTCGCGCAGTTCGGGCGCTGGTCGGGTGAATTGCGTTACGCGGGCGAGACGGTGAGGATCGATCCCGAGCGCGTGTTCGGCGTCAAGGATCGCAGCTGGGGAGTGCGCCCCATCGGCCCGCCGGATCCGGGCATCGCGCCCCAGCCGCCGGGCTCGGTGCAGGTCTTCTTTCTCTGGGCACCAATCCACTGGAAGGATCGCTGCACCCACTTCGGCGTCTTCGAAGACGAATACGGGCGCAAGTTCCATTGGGATGGCGCGCTCGTGCCGGTCTATGACGGCGGCCCGGACGACATCCCCGGGACCACCGATGACGCCATCGAATTGTTGGGGGCGGTCGATCACGCGGTTCGTTACATCCCGGGAACGCGACGTGCGGAGAGTGCGACCATCGGGCTTACCCGCAAGACCGGCGAGCGCGAGGAGATTTCGCTCGAGACGCTGCTCTGCTTCCAGATGAAGGGGATTGGTTACATGCACCCGGAGTGGGGGCACGGCCACTGGAAGGGCGAGCTGGCGATCGCCGGCGAATCGTGGAAATGCGCCGACATCGACCCGATGGCGCTCGAGAACCAGCACATCCAGCAGGTCGTACGCGCCACCTCGAGCAACGGCGAACAGGGCATCGGCGTGCTCGAGCAGATCGCCATCGGCGCACATGCCGGCTACGGCTTCAAGGATTTCCTCGACCCCGCGACCTGAGTTGACACAATGGCGTGGAGGGAAGGCCGGCCGAGTGTTCGGGGCCGGGCCTGGACTCTGCCCGCACTCGCGCCTGCGGCGATCAGCCGAACGAAGTCTCGACATGCGGCTTCCGGAGTGCGCTGCGGAGCCAGAGCCAGGCGTAACGGAGGTCGCCATTCAGGCGGAACTGCGCGGCGTAGACGCGGCGCAGCCGTTCGCCGTTGTATCGGCTCTCGAGGCCCTCGAGGAAGCGGCGTGCTTCCGCGGCCTGATCGGACTTCGCGAGCAGCCGCGCAAGTTCGAATACCGCGTCGAATTCCCAGGGTGCAATGCTGTGGATCCGCCGCAGAAGATGAACGGCCTCCGGCCAGTGCCAGCGCGAACCGAACTGACAAGCTCCTTCGAGCAGGACCTCGACGGCTTCGCTTCGCTTGCCGCGTTTCAAGTGGAGTCTGGCCAGCGCGAGCCAAACCTGGGTTTCGTGTGGGAGGTAGCCGGCCGCCTCGCGATAGACGGCGAGAGCCCTATCCGTGCTCCCGTCACGCAGGCAGGTCTGGGCGAGAGTCTGGTAGCTGACCCAGGCGTCGAAGCGCTGGCCGGTCTCGGCCAACAGTGGCGCGATGCGTGCGTGCAGCTCGGGGTTGCTCCGTTCGACGGCGAGTACGCTGCGATATAGCGCGATCGCCTTGCGTCGTTTGCTCTTCGCGCGCGCCCGGGCCGCCGCGCCGAGAATCCGCGTACGGTCGTATTGCTGCACTCCTCCGAACCAACCCATGGAACCTCCCGCTGTTCTCCTCGACTTGACTCTTCGGAGTCCGACACGTAACGCAGAGTGACGCCGGTCACGATTGCGATTCGGGCAGTCTTCTCCACTGCCTGCGACCTGTGGCGATCTGCACCAAGGCATTCGTTTCGATTTGGAAGAATTACGCACACGAATTGCACTTGAATTGCAGTGATGTTTCACTGTCGTGAAGTTTCTGGTTCTAAATCCCTCTGCAAGTCGATCGCGTGTGAGACCCGACACATCAGCAACCTGATTTCGTCGCAAATATCTCGTCATGAAGATTCTGCGGTCCTGGTTCTGTACGGATGTCTCGACTCGCGCTGCTCACTGCAATTCCAATCTGCTCTGCGTTGCGCAACCTGAAGCTGCTTCGACGGGTGACTCGTGTCACGAAGAGCAATCGGTTGCGACCGATGAAGCAACCATGACCGACACGATCCGAGCGCACTCCGTCTTCGAACCACTCTCTAGCCTTGCACTCGCACTCATGCTCTGCTTCGTGTCCGCGGCCGCGTGGTCAGCGACCGGCGAGCGCGATCTCCGGTGGGTCCCCTCTCCCAGCCCCCAGGCCGTGGGCTACATCGTGTACGTAGGCAATGAGTCAGGCTTCTTCAGCGAGGGCGCAAGCGTCGCGGAGTTCGATGTTGCTTCGAACTTCACGCTGGTAGATGGCGTCGCCCACTATCCGCTCAGTGGCCTGATTTCGCAAAGTGCCTGGCTGGTGATGACCGCCTACGACTCGGAAGGGGTCGAGTCCGTTGCCTCGAATGAACATTATGCTGAAATTTCAGCTGCTTGCGCGGTCGATGCGGATTGTGACGACAACGACTTCTGCAATGGACCCGAGAGTTGTTCGGGCGGCATCTGCTCGAGCGGTGCGCCTCCGGTCTGTGCTTCAGCGGGACCGTGCAGCGTCGCGAGTTGCGACTCGATGGCAGGCTGCCTCGTGGACCCCGCCCCGGACGGATTGTGGTGCGACGATGGTGACGCAGCAACGTCCGCGGATGTCTGCACCGCGGGCAGCTGCATCGGCGAGGCTTCGCCGGATAGCTCCTCCGAATCCTTCTACTTCGAAGACTTCCAGTCGAGTTCCAATGGCGCAGACCCGATCGGATGGCTCGACACGGCAGGCGGAAATTCCACTCAGTTGGCCGACGACTTCCACGTGGTTGCATTGAGCGACGGCAATCACGTCATGCAGACCACTTCGACGGAGACCAACATCCACTCGCACCTGATGGACGGCGGAAGCGCCGGGTGGTCCGGCTATGAACTCTCCGGGCGAATGCACATCGACGCGGCAGGGGGCGGGATCGGGGTGACCCTGTACAGCGATTATCCGAACTCGGACGCGTATTATCGATTGCGCCGCTACGGAAATCGATCATTTCACCTGGCACATCACCCGGACGGGCACGATACGTGTATCGGCGATACGGATACGAATGTCATCCCGGATACGGACCGATGGTATGCCTTCCGCTTCCGTGCCTTCCCCGAAGCTGGTGGAACCCGAGTTCAGGCGAAGGTCTGGGATTCAGGAGCTGCGGAGCCTGCGAGTTGGCAGGCGGATTGCGTCGATCCGATCGCTTCGGCGTTGGCCGGCGGTGCACCCGGTATCTGGTCGATGGGAAAGGGCACGAAGAGCTGGGATGATATCGCGGTCAAGTATGTCTTGAACGCGACAGAGCTCCCGCCCGAGCCCGAGTGCGCGACGGACAACGACTGTGGGGACGCCAATGCCTGCAACGGTGCGGAGCGCTGCGTCAGCGGAAGCTGCGTGACGGGTACTCCGCTCGTCTGCACGGG